>NZ_POUC01000781.1 GCF_002891435.1 Streptomyces cahuitamycinicus | reverse complement strand
AGATGTGTATAAGAGAACAGCACGGGTTCCGGACGAGGTGAAGACCAGCTCGTCCGGCCGGCATCCCACCGCCTCGGCGGCGGCCTCCCGCGCCGCGTCCAGCAGCACCCGGGCCCGCCGACCTTCCCTGTACAGACGGGCGGGATCCGCCCACCCCTCATCGAGCGAGGCCTGCAGCGCCTGCCGGGCAACGGGATGAAGAGGAGCACTGGAAGCAGCATCGAAGTAGGGCACACCTCAACGCTAAGCGCCCCAAAGGGGCGCGGGGAACTGCGCGCTCGCCCACCACCGACCCGCGGCCGCCGATTCGCGGAACTCCCGTGCTGGTGGGCGCCCGGCGTAACCCGCGGCGCGTTGGGCCCCCCTCCCCGAGAACCCCCGGAGGGCGTCGGCTAGGGTTTGGTCCGCATAAACATCCAAACCCCTGCCCGACGCAGGGCCGCGACCGACCAGCGAGAAGGCCAGGCCGCAGCCGATCCGCGCGGGCGAGACTCTCGGGAAGGCGCTACGTGAGTCCCAACGGCTCCGACCGCTCGCCGCGGCGCCCGATGCGGCGGAAGCTGCTGCAGGCACTGACCGCGGGCTTGGTCTTGGCGACAGCCACCGGTTGCTCGTACAACTGGGAAGACTTCCCCCGCCTTGGTATGCCCACCCCGACCACGGAAGAGGCTCCGCGGATCCTCTCCCTGTGGCAGGGGTCCTGGGCGGCTGCGCTCGCCGTCGGCGTGCTGGTGTGGGGTCTGATCCTGTGGAGTGCTTTCTTCCACCGGCGCAGCCGCACCAAGGTCGAAGTTCCTCCACAGACCCGGTACAACATGCCCATCGAGGCGCTGTACACGGTGGTCCCGCTCATCATCGTCTCGGTGCTGTTCTACTTCACCGCCCGTGACGAGTCCGAGCTGCTCAGCCTCAAGAAGAAGCCCGACGTCACGGTCAACGTGGTCGGCTTCCAGTGGAGCTGGTGCTTCAACTACATCGAGCCGGTCGCCGGTTCCACCGGGGACGCCAAGACCTCCAAGGACCTGGACGCGATCCCGGACCGCTTCAAGGAGGACTTCCCGGCCAACGCCGGCGGCGCCTACGACTGCGGTACCCCCAAGACGCGGAACCCGCAGACCAACAACCCCGGCCCGACGCTCTGGCTGCCCAAGGGCAAGACGGTCCGCTTCGTGCTGACCTCTCGGGACGTCATCCACTCCTTCTGGGTGGTGCCGTTCCTGATGAAGCAGGACGTCATCCCGGGCCACACCAACGCCTTCGAGGTGACCCCCAACAAGGAGGGCACCTTCCTGGGCAAGTGCGCCGAGCTCTGCGGCGTCGACCACTCTCGGATGCTGTTCAACGTGAAGGTCGTCTCCCCCGAGCGCTACGAGCAGCACCTCAAGGACCTCGTGGACAAGCAGCAGAACGGTTACGTTCCTGCCGGCATCGCGCAGACGAGCCACGAGAAGAACCGGGAGACGAACAACCTGTGAGCATCCTCAACGAACCCCAGGGTGCCGCGGCAGCAGGGTCCCACTACCAGGACGAGCTGCCGGTCAGGCGCCAGAACCGCGGCAGTGTCGTGGTCAAGTGGCTGACGACGACGGACCACAAGACGATCGGCACGCTGTACCTGGGCACGTCGTTCGCGTTCTTCGTCATCGGTGGCGTGATGGCGCTGCTCATGCGCGCCGAGCTCGCCCGGCCCGGTCTGCAGATCATGTCGAACGAGCAGTTCAACCAGGCGTTCACGATGCACGGCACGATCATGCTGCTGATGTTCGCGACGCCGC
>NZ_POUC01000780.1 GCF_002891435.1 Streptomyces cahuitamycinicus | reverse complement strand
GCCCCCGCCCATGGACGCGAGGCCGCTCCCGGTTCCCGAAGCCCAGCCGGCTCCGCGACCCGCGCCGGTCCCCGAAGACGCCCTGATCGCCACCGACCCCGACCCCAAGCCCACGCCCCCACGCGGCTTCGACGCCGTCGCGGAGGCCGTGCTCGGGGACGAACCTCTCACCGCGCCGGGTGATTCCAGCGCCCCCGCGCTCCTCGCGGAGCCGATCACGCGGATCAACGAGGCGGTGAGGGAGGGCAGGATCGAAGCGGCGTCCGGGCTGGCGGAGCAGACTCTCGTGCAGGCCTCGGCGACGCTCGGGCCGGAGCACCCCGAGGTGCTCCGGCTGGGCGAACTCACCGCGTACATCGCCTACTTGGCGGGCGATCCGCTCCGCGCCTTCCGGCTGTCGCTCGACCTGGCCGGTGCCCGCCGCCGGTCCGGCGACGCGGAGGCCGCCTACGGCAACGTGGAGAGCGCGGTCACTGCCTGGCGCGCGGTGCGCGACCCCGCGCTGGGGCTGGAGCTGGGACGCGGCCTGATCGGCCTGTGGACGGAGCTCGCCGCCGAGGACGGTCCGGCCGCCGAGGAGGTCGAGCAACTGGAGTCGGCCCGCGCCCGCATGGGCCGCCTCACCGAACGCGCCGCCCGTAACCAGTAGGCGCCGCCCCGGGGTTACTCCGACAGCTCCCACACCGCGTGCGCGAGGGCGTCGCTGTTGCGGTTCAGGGCGGTGTCGTTGATGTTGGCGGTGGTGTCGCAGGAGGAGTGGTAGCAGCGGTCGAAGGCCCGCCCTGCCGTACCGCCCCACTTGGCCGCCTGCGCCGCCGTCATCGTCCGGCTCGCCCCGGTGAACAGACCGCCCACCGGCACGCCCGCACTCTTGAAGGGCGCGTGGTCGGAACGGCCGTCGCCCTCGGTCTCGATCTCGGTCGGGACGCCGATGCCCCCGAAGTAGTCCTTGAAGGTCTTCTCGATCGCCGGGTCGTCGTCGTAGACGAAATAGCCGGGGTTCGGGGAGCCGATCATGTCGAAGTTCAGATAGGCGCTGATCCTCGAACGGTCGCCGGTGGCCAGTCGGTTGACGTAGTAGCGGGAGCCGACGAGGCCGAGCTCCTCGGCGCCCCACCACGCGAAGCGCAGGTGCTTCGTCGGCTTGTACTGCGCACGGGACACGGCGAGGGCGGTCTCCAGGACCGCGGCCGAGCCGGAGGCGTTGTCGTTGATGCCGGCCCCGGAGGAGACGCTGTCGAGGTGCGAGCCGGCCATCACGACCTGGCTCGCGTCGCCGCCCGGCCAGTCGGCGATCAGGTTGTAGCCGGTGCGGCCGGAGGCGGTGAACTGCTGGATCGTGGTGGTGTATCCGGCCGCGTCCAGCCTGGCCTTCACGTAGTCGAGGGAGGCCTTGTAACCGGCCCGGCCGTGGGCCCGGTTGCCGCCGTTCGCGGTGGCTATGGACTGCAGCTGGGACAGGTGGGCCTTGACGTTCGCCACGGGTATGTCCGGCGCGGCCGCCGCTCTGGAGGGAGCGGAGGACGCGGCGTCGGCCACGGCGCCGCCGACCAGGAGCATGGCTGTTGCCATGCCGCCCGCGGCGACGGAGCGCGCGGAAACGGAGAGCTTCATGTGGGGGCTCCGGATTCCGTGGGGAAGCCCGTGGGATGTCCACGGGCCGCCCACAGTGAATGGGGTGCCTGGATGGTGAAGCTGGTACTGACTCTCCGTCAAGATGCGTAACCGGCCAGGGAGTTACGGAGTACAGGCCTCCGGAGCGCCTGTCATTGGACGCAGAACTCGTTCCCCTCCGGGTCCGCCATCACGACCCACTCCCCGCCCTGTCTCTTATACCCATCTGACGCTGCCGACGAAC
>NZ_POUC01000077.1 GCF_002891435.1 Streptomyces cahuitamycinicus | reverse complement strand
GTCCGAAGCCGGAGACTGGGTGACTGGGGGGTTGCTCGATGGGAGCGCGGCTCATGGTGGTCGACGACCACCGATTGCTGGCCGAGGCGCTGGCTTCGGCGCTGAAGCTGCGGGGGCACCGGGTGCTGGCCGCGGCGGCGCCGGCCGCGGGGGCGGCGGAGCTGGTGATCACGCGGGCGCCGGAGGTGTGCCTGCTGGGGACGGCGGTGCCGGCGGAGCCGGGAATCTTCGACCCGGTGGTGCGGATCAAGAGGGAGCGGCCACAGGTCGCGGTGCTGGTGCTGGGGCCGGTGCCGAGCCCGCGGGGCATCGCGGCGGCGTTCGCGGCGGGGGCCTCCGGCTATGTCCGGCACGATGAGCGCATAGAGGGTGTCGAGCGGGCGATCATGAAGGCGCGGGCGGGGGAGGCGGCGGTGGCGCCGCAGCTGCTCCAGGGAGCGTTCAGCGAGTTGCTCAACCCGGCGGCCCAACCGGACGACGAGGGCCAGCGGTTGCTGTCCATGCTCACGCCGAGGGAGGTCGAGGTCCTGGTCCGCGTCGCGGACGGCGAGGACACCCGCCTGATCGCGGCGGGCATGGGCATCGCACCGTCGACGGCGCGTACGCACGTCCAGCGGGTCCTGATGAAGCTGGGCGTGGGTTCCCGCCTGGAGGCGGCTGCGTTGGCGGCACGCACGGGGTTGCTCGACCGGGCGGGATCGCTACCGCGGCCGGTGACGCCGTACCCGGCGACGGGGCCGGAGACCTGACCGGGCTGCAGGCCGAACGTTGAGGCGTGGGTGGGTTTTTGGCCGACCTCATCCCTGAGTGGCACCCGACCCATCGCTACGTTCACGAGATGCACACACATAATCCCAATAGACATCATGGGGCTTGTGTCGTTCGGGCCGTCGAAGTCACGTGGCTCGATTCGCGCCACGCCGCTCCTGCCTCGAAGAAACCCCCTGGCCTAGCCGAACGTTTGTACCTAAGGTGATCGTCGCGCTCGGCGGAGCTGACCACTCCGCCATAGCGCGCGTCAACCGGCGACCGGGGGACACTGTCGCCAGGGGTGGGCACACCGCCATGCCGCGAAACCGGCTCTTCACACATCTCCTCCGCCTCTCTGACGGGCACCCCCGGACGCTTTCCATTGTTACGAGGGGATGCTTTCGTGCGCCCGAGACCAGGGCCTTTCTCGTCCAGAACCCGTCCCCTGTCCAGATCGGGCAGACCCCGGCTCTTGACCTCCGTCGTCACGTCCGTAACGGCCGTGGCGGTGCTGGCCAGCCTTGCCGTCCAGCCCGACGTGTTGGATCGGCTCACCGGCACGGAGGCAGCCGCCCCGGCGAACGACTCGGACGACTGGTCCGAGGACACGGCAGCCGAGCAACTGCGCCAGGACCAGTGCCTGATGGCGGATGTGCTGCGCTTGGGCGGGCCATCCATGGCCACGACCGCGCAGGACGGGCTCAACCAGCCACCGGACAAGCTGCACGCCTTGGCCGACCGGGAGCACTGGGAGCAGACGCAGCTGGCCGTTGCGTACCAAAAAGACAGGGACGCGGCCGAAAATGAGCTCGATGCCGTCAACGCCCTTCGGAACGCATGGGCGAAGCCCCTCGAGGGTCTGGAGACTCCGGGTGGGTTCACAGTCTCCGATTTCCACTGGCCTCCTGGAGGACCAGGTGATGAGGAGAAAGACTTCCACAGCCAGACCGGTCTGACCCAGTGGATCGCCGACAAGTTCTGGAAGGACGAAGGCGACTTCTACAAGGACCCCACCCCCAAGGCTGACGACGAGACCCTCAAGGTCGTTACCGACGTGGGTACCCCGCTCTACGGTGAGAAGCCCGATGATCCGGACCTGCCTCGTGAGGAGTGGCGGAGGCAGTATGAGGAACGGCGTGCGTTCCAGGGGTTGTTAGACACTTTCGACGGCAAGGGTGCCGATGACGCCCGAATGTTCCTGGCGTCCGGCGGGTTTCCCCGCACCGCGCCAGAGCCGGGTACCGCCGAACACCGGATCGCCGTCGAGGACCTGAAGACCAGGTACGCGTCATGTGCCTGGCGGGATCCGATTGACCCGAACAATGTCTTCGGCGGCATAGCCGACACGGCCGCTTCGGAGTGGCAGAAAGAAATCACCTCGCAGGCCGTCCAGCGCAACCAGATCCTGAAGTTCAACAAAGACGCCACCAACGACCTCGCCGCCGGTGCGAAGGCGTTGGGGAGCATGCTGGGGCACGCGTGGGTCGCCGACCGCCTGACCCGTTGGCAGGACTACTGGGCTCCCGGAGGTGCGGGCTGGGTCGGTGACTCCCCGGCTGTCATCCAGGTCGAGGCGGCCAAGGGCAAGTGCCTGGACGCGCAGGGCGGCAATACGACCTCCGGTACTCCGGTGCAGATCTACACCTGCAACAACGCCTTGGGACAGCAGTGGCGGCTCCGCGCTGATTCCGCTGACAGCTACAGCCTCGTCAATGTCAAGTCTGACAAATGCCTGGACGTCGAGAACAGCAACCCTGCCAACGGCACGAAGATCCAGATCTGGACGTGCAACGACAGCAAGGCGCAGAAGTGGAAGTTCGATGTCCGCGCAGTCAGCGAGCTGCGCAACGTCGCCACGGACAAGTGCCTGGACCTGAACCAGTTCGACAACAGCCACGACGCCTGGCTGTGGGGGTGCAACGGCACGAACCCGCAGAAGTTCCGGATCGTCCCCAAAGGCCACAGCGGCGCGGACACCCAGGCCTACCCGGACAAGGCGCAGTTCGACCAGGCGCAGAGAGGCATCAGGGCGGCGCAGACGCAGGCGCAGAAGCAGCTCGACGTTCTCAAGTCGTACTCGGGCAGGGCGCATAGGCTCGCTACCGCCACTGACACTGCACAGAACACTGCGTACGACATCGCCGACGAGGCCGGCGCCCCGCGAGGGCGTGGCCTGCTGGTCGGCCAGCAGAAGGCCCAAGTCACCAAGGGCGTGGCAGCGGCCCTCGAAGCGATGGTGAAGGCCGGTACGACTGCCGAGGCCGCTACCCGCGCCTCGGCCGGTGACAGCGCGACCATCGCGCAGCGCGCCTTGGCCCAGGCCGCGCAGTCGAAGGCAGAGTTCCGCAAAGCCGCCGCAGCGATGGCCGAGTCTCAGGCGAAGGCCGCGGCCGACGCGGCGAAGCTCCACCGCAACAACGCCAAGAAGGACAAGGAGACCGCGGAGACCAAACTCGCCGAGACCCTGAAGGCTGAGGGTGACGCCAAGGCTGCCGCCGCCGAGGCCCACGCCAAGCGTCTGGCAGCTGAGGCCGAGGAGAAGACAGCCGAGGCGGAGAAGAAGACGGCAGCGGCCAAGCAGGCCGAGGCCGCCCGGCATAAGAAGAACGCCGAGGCGGAGGCGACGAAGGCCAAGGACGCCAAGGACAAGGCCGAGGCGGCCGAGGGCACGGCGGTCAAGAAGAAGGACGCCGCCGTCAAGGCCCGTGACAATGCCAAGGCCAAGCGGGACGACGCGTGGGACGCCGAGCGGAAGGCCGACGCCACCCGCGCCAAGGCCGACGCCAAGGCCGCTTACGCCGACTCCCTGGAGGCCGGCGAAGCAGCCGACGCCGCCCGTTCCGCGGCCAATGCGGCGGACAAGCACGCCGACGACGCCGAGGCAGCAGCCACAAAGGCCCGCTCCGAAGCGGACGCCGCGACGAAGGCAGCAGCAGACGCCGATGCGGCAGCCACGCGCGCGGAGGCGGCGGCCAAGCGCTCCCGCGCGCACGCGGACGACGCCCAGGCCGCGAAGCTGAAGTCCGACGCCGCGGTGAAGACGGCGACGAGCGCCGCGGCCGACGCCATCAAGGCATCCCAGCACGCCTCCGCCGAGGCCAAGACGGCCGTCGAGATGGCCGACGAGGCGGAGAAGCAGGCTAAGACCGCCAAGGCGCATGCGGACACGGCGAGCAAGGAAGCGGGGAAGGCCCTGGCCGCCTCCGCCAAGGCCGCGGGCTTCGCCCACGTCACCGCACAGGCCGCCGTGGACGCCGGCAACGCCGCCGCTCAGGTCGCCAAGCCCGCCAACGACGCCATCCAGCTCGGCTCCCCGTACATCGACACCGACTCGGCCGCCGGCCTGGTGGTCCTCACCGGCCAGGCGTCCAAGACGATCGCCGAACAGCAGAAGGCCGTCGCCGACGCCCACGCCAAGAACGCGGCGGCAGAAGCCTCAGCCGCCAAGAACCTCGCCGACCAGGCGAAGGGTGACGCAAAGGCCGCCTACCAGCACGCGGCCAACGCCGCCGGACACGCCTCGACCGCCCGCACCTACGCCAAGGAGGCCCTCGGCTTCGCGGCCGACGCCGCCAAGGCCGCGTCCAAGGCGACGGCGTCACTGGCCCGCACCCTCGAGTACAACCGGCAGGCCACCGAGGACGCCGAAGCCGCCGACAAGGCAGCCGGTCGCGCCGAGAACCACGCCAAGGACGCCCGAGACTCGGCCGACCAGGCAGCCCTCGACGCGAAAGCCGCCCGCACCGCCGCCTCGGAGGCCGAACAGGCCGCCAAGGACGCCCGGGCAGCGGCCAACCGCGCCGATGCTGCGGCGACCGAGGCGGAGGAAGCGGCAAAGGACGCGGAGAAGTACGCCAAGGAAGCCCAGGAAGCAGCGACACGAGCCGAACAGAAGGAAGCCAACAAGCAGGTCTCCACGGGCGCTGGGACCGGTGTCGGGGGTGTGTTCTACGTCGTCGACGAGGAGAAGTCGAAGGTCCTCTCGGCTAAACAGATCGGCGAGTGCCCCACGAACGCGCCTCTTGTCGGCTGCGATGCCACCTATGCGGTGACTATCGAAGTCGTCGCCGACTTCTACCTATGCACCGAGAGCGATGCGCTGGCCACCCCGGAGGGCTGTCCGAAGTCGGCGTGGCACTACCTCGACACGAAGACGATCAGACCCGATGAGCCCGTTGAGTGGAGCCACTTCTTCTCGGGACGGGACATTCTCAAGCTGGGCTGGCAGAGCCTCTTCGGGGAGACCCTCGGTGCGGTCCTGTTCGAGATCGTCATCGGGGACTTCATCGACTGCTTCCACGGCAGCAAGTCGTCCTGCGCGTGGGCCGCGGCGATGTTCCTCCCTGTCGCCAAGCCCCTCGCCGCTATCACCAGCAGCGTCAAGGCCCTGGACGCGGCCATCAAGACCGGCATTGGTTTCGACGACGCGTGGAAGGCCCTGCGCGCCGCCGGAGTCGCCGACCAGGTCCTGGCCGGCATCGGCGCCAAGGCGATCGCCGGTGGCAAGCTGCCTTGGGCCGAACTCGGAGGCCCCGGAAAGTGGGTATTCAGCAACGAGAAGGGCAAGAGCGCCAGGGCGATTGCCTACGAATACCAAGTCACCGGAGTCCCGGATGGATTCGGATACAAAATTCTGAACACGCCGAACGCCAAGGGCGAGCTCAAGCTGGACGGGTTCAGGAATGGTGCCCTCTTGGAGGCCAAAGGCCCCGGATACTCGGACATTCTCAAGTTCAGGCCCAATCTGGTACAGGAGGACTTCGTATCCCAGGCTGAGAAGCAGGTTGCGGCAGCACCAAAAACGCCCGTAGAATGGCATATCGCTGAGCGTGACGTGTTCGAGAAGGCGCAGAAGCTCTTCGCGGAGAACGATAAGCTCAAGCGGGTAAAGGTCATCTACACCCCGCCTGCGGCTTAGTTGAGATGCCGGCGCCCACCTCATGGGCGCCGGCATCTTCCATGCTGTCGTAGTATCAAGATCCTGCCCTTCGACCGTCCACCCCGGAGTTGCACGTGAGTTACGACGTCTATGTATGCCGGTTCGTAAACGGCGAACAGGAGTTGCTGGACCAGCGTATTCTGCAGGAAATCCTAGCCCCGTACGTTACGGTACGGGACTCTGAGAACGGCTTCCTCCAACTCAGGTCCCCGGCTGGTGGAGGTGAGGCCGATGTATATCTCAGCAATGAGAGCACCATCACGATCAGTCATTTTGGAGGAGACGAAATGATGAACATCATCTCCGATCTGATTCGCCGCCTGGAGGCGGTTCTGATCCTTCCGGGTGGGACGGTGATTGTGCCGCGGAGCGCGGACCGCGACCACCTGCCCGAGAACTTCAAGAACGAATGGTCCGTCGTCGTCGCCTCGGCGGGTGAGGAGATCACGAAGGCAATCCAGGCGTCTTGAGCGGTGCAGCGTTTCAAGAACCACGAACGAAGCAAGGCCCCATTGAGCGAATCCGTTCTCTACCTCATTCCGGCGGACCCGTCCTGGCAGCCGGATCAAGCGGCAAGCAGCCGGGCTGTGGCGCTCGCCGAGGAGCTGTGCCCTGATGCGCTCGGCGACATCGAAGCGGATCAAGGCGATGCTCCAGCCTTCATCAACGGTGCGGGCCTGGAATCCGTGTCGTGCCCTCGGTGCGGAGGGCAACTCGACTTCCAGGGGTGGTGGATGACCAGAATGGAGGAGGCCTATCGGGACAGCAGCGTCCCAAGCCTTGCCGTGAAGGTTCCGTGCTGCGGCACTGAGACCACATTGAACGACCTCGTATACAACGTTCCTTCCGGATTCGCTCGGTTCAGGCTCAGGGCGTGGAGTCCCAACAGGCGCATGCTCATCGACGAAGACCTGACCAGGATCGGTTATGCCTTGGGTGATCCGGTACGGCAAATCTGGTCCCTCATCTGACACGGAGCGTCGGCCTGCACGTCCTCACACCAACGACAGGCCCATGTCTGAACCCGTCTTCGACATGCACCCAACAGCCATACCGGAGGTCATCGCTGAACGCCAAGCGCTGGCCGAGCGGGTGTGCCGGGAACTGCGTCGCGCCGGTCTTCCTGTACATCGCGGTGACCTCAGAGGCGGTCCGCACAGCCGACCCGGCGCGGACGTGCACGCGGCGCTGTTCATCGAAGGCGGCGTGTACGTCGACTGGAGCGCGGGCGTGGAGCTGAGGGATGAAGCTCTCGATCTCTTCGCGCAAGGAATCGACTACTCGGATCCGTCGCCGATCGTCAGTCACCACAACACGGTGCTTCAGCACATACAAGCCGCCCTCTTGGGAATTCTCGCCTCGGCTGGATTCGAAGTCGAAGAACCAGACCGACACGGGCACGGGAGCATGGTTCACGTAAAGGGTTTCCGGCCCTGACCCTCACATGCCAGGCCCTGCCGAAGCCGAGGTCTACCGACTTCGGCAGGCCTGCCGGGTATCCAGCTCATGCGACGAAACGCGGTCGCTGGACCGGAAGACGCTCGAATTATCCGCGCAGCCACGAGGCGAATACGGCCGGTGGAGGGAGTGCCGGGCTGCGCCAGTATTCTCAACAGCCTTTTCTAGAGCAGTGAGGGGCCGCAGTCGCCTTTCCTTACACTACCGATGAACGCGGCGAAGGCTCCGGTTGAGACAGTGAGTGTGCTCCCATCAGGAAGCTTCGAGTCCCGTAGAGCCACCCCTGTTCGGAAGTTGGCGATCTCCACGCATTCGTTGCCTTCGCCGCCACTGTGGCTGCTCTTGAACCACGCAACAGCGGCCGGCTCGTTCGGGGGAGTCGCTATGTCGCTCATGAGGACAGCTCCTGTCTCGCTCCAGCGATCAGCCGCAGAGATGATGTCGTGTCCGCGGCCTGCGAGCGAAGGTAGTCGAAAGTCAACTTGTAGGCTGCTACGTCCTCTGCGTCGTCGAGGTACAGCCCGCGACGGCGCATCTCGATGTACACGACGGCCATTGAGTTGAGCGGCTCCCGTTCGTCGTCCCGCCCGAGGATCACGAAGTGCCCGGATCCCGCCGCGTGTGCACCCGCGCTGAACGGCAGCACCTGAACGTCGATGTTGGGGCTCAGGGCTGCCTTGTGAAGGTGCTCGAGCTGCCGGACCATGATGTCGTTGTCCCCGACTGTCCTGTGCAGTACTGCCTCGTCCAGGACGACCCACAGATACAGCGCCGGATCTCGCTGCAGGATGTCCTGGCGTTTCATCCGCGCTTCGACCATCCGCTCGATGTCGTCATTCGAGCTGCGCACTTCACGTGCCTCATGGATGGCGAGAGCGTACTCCCTGGTCTGGAGCAGGCCGGGAACGACGGTGTTCGCGAACACGTGCTCGTACGCCGCTTGGTGCTCGAAGGACACGAGCGGGTCCATCCACCCCGGCACCGCGCTGTTGCCGACCCACCAACCGTCGGCCTGTGACTTGGCGATGGCTACGAGGGCGTCACGTTCCTGAGGCGTGGCTTCGCAGGCGTCTGCCAGCGCCTTGACCGTGGCCCATCGAATGCGGGCGCGATCCTGCCATGCCTCGTACCGGCTGACAGTGGTGGTGCTGACACCTGCACGCTCAGCCACTTGAGTCTGTGTCAGCCCGCGTCTCTCCCGCAGCGCGACCAGGCCCCGTGCGATCTGCATACGCCCGGCAGGGCCTGTCTGCGTGGCGGTCATGCCAGATCCCTTCTGCCACGAAGGCAATGCTCCGATCGGCTTCTCTCGGTCAACGGCGCTGACCCTACGGGGCGTTGCGAAGTCTCGGACGCCGATTCGAAGCCCGTCACCCACACCGGCGAACTCTCGTGGCGGGATCCATTTCTATGGGAATCCCATGACAGGCTTCCCGCAACCCTCGATCGATCACTGGAGAGTGAGAGCATGAGCAGAGTTGTACAGCGCCTCGCCCGTTGGCTCCGCTGGGCTGGCTACGCCTCTGGGCGTCACCGTGCAGGCCACCCGGGCGCGATGCGACGTCCGTCCGTCTCGTCGCGCGAGGTCTCCGCGCCTTCCTGTCCCGCCATCGCCCCCACCGTCCGGGCGTGGTACGAGCCCATCGACGGCTCCGCCACCCCCCTCGTCCGCCCCTACCTCACCGCGCACGAACGCGAGGAGAAGGCGAGACTGCAGCGGCTCCGGCGCGGCCCCCTCCGGCTTGCCGCGTACGGCGTCGACCTCGACACCCGGGACATCCACGCCTGCCTCCGGGAGGCGTCATGAGCGACGACGTGAACCGTGTACGAGTCCTGCCCTGGACCGGCGCGCACGGTCAGCCCTGCCTCCTCCTCACGGACGGCGACGGCCCCGCCTCCCGGCTTGCCGACCGTGTCGAGAGCACGCAACTCGGGCTCGCGGACCGGCTTCTCGGCCGGACGCGGGACCTGCTGGCCTATGGAGGTGCGCCGAGTGGTGAACTCGGTACGCTCGCCAGCCAGTTGGCGGACGCCCTCTCCGACGCGCTGCTCATCGCCAGGTCGCGAGGCGCTCGACTCGGGGCGGATGAGCCGGACCTGGCCGTCGGGGCGCTGACTGTCCCGGCGCCCTCGGGAGAGGCCCGCGACGTACCGACGTACCGCTCGCCCCGATTCCGGGCTCACGGCCTGCTCACCCTCCCCGGCCACGACCTCGCCTCCGCGCCCGCCGCCCGGCACCACATGCGAGACACGGCGCGGGTATGGGGCCTGCCCCAGAGCGCGGCGGACGACCTGGAGTCGATCACCGGCGAACTCGTCGCGAACGCCCTGGAGCACGGCGACGGTCACACGGTCACCGTCGCCTGGGCCCTCGCCGCCGAGACGATCACGATCAGCGTGACCGACGAGGGCGGCTGCCGTACGGCTCCTCTTCCCACGCCATCCCGTCCCCCGAGCCCGGAGCAGGAACGAGGCCGCGGCCTGTTGATCACCGAGGTCCTCGCCGCCCGCTGGGGCACCCGGCAGAGCGGCGACGGCCTGACCGTCTGGGCCGAGGTGTTCTTCGGTGCGTCCAGCAGTCAGTAACACCTGACCGCCGCCCTCACCGCCGTACAGACGCCGGCGTCCAGTCGCGCAACCGCCCGCCGTCACTCCCGAGGTTCATCCCCCGCCACAACATCCGGCGGCGGCGGAGCCACCGGCCTCAGCTTCAGCCACACCAGGAAGAACAGGCCGAGGGCCAGCATTCCCAACCCCGTCCACAGGTTGATGTTCACCCCCTCCGCCTTGTCGATGTCCGCGTCGGACGCCGTGAATCCCGCGATCGTGACGATGACGCCGTAGACCACGAACAGCCAGCCGATGATCCGTCGGATGTCGAACAGCCGCGCGGCGGTCGCCGACTTGCCCTGCAGCTCGGTGACTTCCCGCTGCACGTCCTTGTCGGAGTAGAACTCGGACATCTGTCAATCCTCCCTCGGTCAGAACGAGAACGGGATGTAGCAGGCCGCGGCCAGGACGACCGCGCCCCAGCCCAGCAGCGCGGGCCTGCGGTACCAGGCCTCGTCTCCGGGTGCCGGCGGTTCCGCCATGCCGGGCGAGGTCGTGCCGTAGACCAGTCCCTGCAACTCCTCGCTCGGCTTGGGTGCCGTGAACAGCGACACCGCCACCATCACCACCGCGCCCGCGACGAAGCCCGCGATCGCGGAGACGAAGTTGGCCCCCTGGTCGGAGGGGATGCCGACGACGTCCTGCTTGTAGAGGACGAAGTAGTTGACCATCGCCGCGGTGGTGCCCGCGAGCAGCCCCCAGAAACCGGACTTCATGGAGGCCCGCTTCCAGAACATGCCGATGACGAAGACGACGAACATCGGCACGTTGAAGAAGGAGAACAGCGTTTGGAGGTAGGCCATGATGTTGGAGAAGGACCGCGCCAGGAACGCCGTGCCGATGGAGGCCAGGACACCGATCGCCGTGATGAGCCGGCCGAAGCGCACGTAGTACTCGTCCTCGCGGCCCCTGACGACGTACTTCGCCCAGATGTCCGTCGTGAACACGGTGTTGAAGGACGACACGTTCGCCGCCATGCCCGCCATGAACGCCGCGAGCAGGCCGGTGACGGCGACGCCCAGCACGCCGTTGGGCAGCAGCTGCTCCATCAGGTACGGGATGGCGTCGTTGTACTGGAGGTCGGAGCCGGAGGTGCCGATCCTCGGGACCAGGACCGCGGCGACCAGGCCCGGGATCATCACCAGGAACACGATGAAGATCTTCGGGAACGCGGCGATGAGGGGGGTGCGCTGTGCCGCCGAGAGGTTCTTCGCGGACAGCGCGCGCTGCACCTCGGCGAAGTTCGTCGTCCAGTAGCCGAAGGAGAGGACGAATCCGAGACCCAGGACGATCGTCAGCCAGTTCGCGCCCAGCGGGTTGTCGCTGCCGATGCCGGTGCCGCCCCAGGACGTCATGAAGTCGGCGCCGCGGCTCTCGGTGAGGGAGTCGGACAGGCCGTCCCAGCCGCCGACCTTCTTCAGGCCGAGGACGGAGAGGGGGATGAGCGCCGCCAGGATCACGAAGAACTGCAGGACCTCGTTGTAGATCGCCGAGGAAAGGCCGCCGAGCGTGATGTACGCCAGGACGAAGAAGCCGGCGACCACGATCGCCACCCACTCCGGCCAGCCCAGCAGCGCCTCGACGACGATGGCCAGGGCGTAGAGGTTGACGCCGGCGATGAGGATCGCGGCGAAGGCGAAGAGGATCGCGCTGAGCAGGTGCGCCCCCTTGTCGAAGCGCAGCAGCAGGAACTCGGGGACCGAGCGCACCTTGGAGCCGTAGTAGAAGGGCATCATCACCAGGCCCAGGAAGACCATGGCCGGGATGGCGCCGATCCAGTACCAGTGCGTGGTGTAGACGCCGTACTGGGCGCTGTTGGCGGCCATGCCGAGGATCTCGGTGGCCCCCAGGTTGGCCGCGATGAACGCGAGACCGGTGACCCAGGCGGGCAGGGAACGGCCGGAGAGGAAGAAGTCGAGACTGGTCTTCACCGAGCTGCGGGCGGCGAAGCCGATGCCGAGGACGACGGCGAAGTAGATGCCGAGAATCGTGTAGTCGAGCCAGTTGGTGGGGAGTCGCAGCTCGGCTGCCAGCTGGGTGGGGGAACGCATGAGCCCTCGCTTCGGTGCGGGAACCGATACCTCGCGGAATCCACTTCTCCGCATGCAGTGATTGAACCCGCCCGCTGATGCTCTTTGTTTGATTGTGATGTTGACGGTTGTGGTGTGTTGTGTTTTGATATGTTGGGTTCTGTTTGAAGGACAAGGAGTCCGGCGTGAAGAAGACCTCGACCCGGCTGGCCGACGGTCGTGAACTCATCTACTACGACCTGCGTGACGACAGCGTGCGGGACGCGACCGACCGACGTCCGCTGGACCGCACCGTCACCACGTCCGAGACCCGCCGTGACCCCCTCCTCGGCGACTCCGTCGCCATCGCCTCGCACCGCCAGGGCCGCACCTACCACCCCCCGGCCGACGAGTGCCCCCTGTGCCCCTCGGCGGGCGACCGCCTGAGCGAGATCCCGGACTCGTCGTACGACGTCGTCGTCTTCGAGAACCGCTTCCCCTCGCTGGCCGGCGACTCGGGCCGCTGCGAGGTCGTCTGCTTCACCTCCGACCACAACGCGTCCTTCGCCGACCTCACCGAGGAGCAGGCCGGGCTGGTGCTGGAGGCGTGGACGGACCGCACGTCGGAGCTGTCCCATCTTCCCGCCGTCGAGCAGGTGTTCTGCTTCGAGAACCGGGGCGCCGAGATCGGCGTGACCCTCGGGCACCCGCACGGCCAGATCTACGCCTACCCCTTCACCACCCCCCGCACCGCCCTGATGCTGCGCTCCGTCGCGGCCCACAAGGAGATGACCGGCGGGGAGAACCTCTTCGACGCCGTCCTGGAGCGTGAACTCGCCGGTGAGCGCCTCGTCCTGGAGGGTGAACACTGGGTGGCCTTCGTGCCGTACGCGGCGCACTGGCCGTACGAGGTCCACCTGTACCCCAAGCGCCGCGTGCCCGACCTGCTCGGCCTGGACGAGGGCGCGCGCACAGAGTTCCCCAAGGTCTACCTGGAACTCTTGAGGCGCTTCGACCGGATCTTCGGTGAGAGTGAATCCCCGACGCCGTACATCGCGGCCTGGCACCAGGCCCCGTTCGGCGCGCTGGAGGAGTTCGACGGGGTCGTGCGTGAGGACTTCGCGCTGCACCTCGAGCTTTTCACCATCCGCCGCACTTCCGGCAAGCTGAAGTTCCTCGCGGGTTCCGAGTCCGGCATGAACGTGTTCATCAACGACGTGCCGCCGGAGCGCGCGGCCGAGCGACTGCGAGAGGTAGCGAGTTCATGAGCGGGAAGTACCTGGTGACGGGCGGCGCGGGATACGTCGGCAGCGTGGTCGCCCAGCACCTGCTGGAGGCCGGTCACGAGGTCGTCGTCCTCGACAACCTCTCCACGGGCTTCCGCGAGGGCGTCCCGGCGGGCGCGTCGTTCGTCGAGGGCGACATCCGCGACGCCGCCAAGTGGCTGGACTCCTCCTTCGACGGCGTGCTCCACTTCGCGGCGTTCTCCCAGGTCGGCGAGTCGGTCGCGAAGCCCGAGAAGTACTGGGACAACAACGTCGGCGGCACCATGGCGCTGCTGGCCGCGATGCGCGAGGCGGGCGTCCGCAAGCTGGTCTTCTCCTCCACGGCGGCGACGTACGGCGAGCCGGAGCAGGTCCCCATCGTCGAGTCGGCGCCCACGGCCCCGACGAACCCGTACGGCGCCTCGAAGCTCGCCGTCGACCACATGATCACGGGCGAGGCCGCTGCGCACGGCCTGGGCGCGGTGTCGCTGCGCTACTTCAACGTCGCGGGCGCGTACGGCGCGTACGGCGAGCGCCACGACCCCGAGTCCCACCTGATCCCGCTGGTCCTCCAGGTCGCGCAGGGCAGGCGCGAGGCGATCTCCGTCTTCGGCGACGACTACCCGACGCCGGACGGCACCTGCGTACGCGACTACATCCACGTCGCGGACCTGGCCGAGGCCCACCTGCTGGCCCTGACGGCCGCCGCTCCCGGTGAGCACCTGATCTGCAACCTCGGCAACGGCAACGGCTTCTCCGTCCGCGAGGTCATCGAAACGGTCCGCACGGTGACCGGCCATCCGATCCCGGAGGTGGTCGCCCCCCGCCGGGGAGGCGACCCGGCGGCCCTGGTGGCCTCGGCCGCCACGGCCCGCGAGAAGCTGGGCTGGAACCCGTCCCGCGCGGACCTCGCGGGAATCGTCGCGGACGCGTGGGACTTCGCGCAGCGGCGCGGCAACTAGAAGGCACGGAAGGGTCAGGGGTCAGGCATGAGCGAGGCTGTGGCGGAGACGGTCGCCTCACGGTTCGGCGAGCTGTACGGAGCCGAGCCGCACGGCGTGTGGGCGGCACCGGGCCGCGTCAACCTCATCGGCGAGCACACGGACTACAACGACGGCTTCGTCATGCCGTTCGCCCTGCCGCACACGGCGGTGGCGGCGGTGGCGCGCCGCGAGGACGGTGTGCTGCGCCTGCACTCGGCGGACGTGGAGCAAGGAGTGACCGAGTTCCGCCTCGACACCCTGTCCCCCGAGTCGGACAAGAACTGGACGGCGTACCCGGCGGGCGTGGTCTGGGCCCTGCGTGAAGCCGGCCACGCCGTCACGGGCGCGGACATCCACCTCGCCTCCACGGTCCCCTCGGGCGCGGGCCTCTCCTCGTCGGCGGCCCTGGAGATCGTCGTCGCCCTGGCCCTGAACGACCTCTTCTCCCTCGGCCTGCGCGGCTGGCAGCTGGCCCGCCTGTGCCAGCGCGCGGAGAACGTCTACGTCGGCGCCCCCGTCGGCATCATGGACCAGACGGCGTCGGCCTGCTGCGAGGCCGGCCACGCCCTGTTCCTCGACACGCGTGACCTCTCCCAGAAGCAGATCCCCTTCGACCTCGCGGCGGAGGGCATGCGCCTGCTGGTCGTGGACACGCAGGTCAAGCACTCCCACAGCGAGGGCGAGTACGGCAAGCGCCGCGCGGGCTGCGAGAAGGGCGCGGACCTGCTGGGCGTCGACGCGCTCCGGGACGTCCCCTACGCCGGCCTGGACGCGGCACTGGCCCGCCTCGGCGACGAGGAGGAGGTCCGTCGCCTGGTCCGCCACATCGTCACGGAGAACGAGCGCGTCGAACGGGTCGTCTCCCTCCTGGAGTCGGGCGAGACCCGCTCGATCGGACCGGTCCTCATCGAGGGCCACGCCTCCCTCCGCGACGACTTCCGCATCTCCTGCCCGGAACTGGACCTGGTCGTCGACACGGCCCTGGCTTCCGGCGCCCTGGGCTCGCGCATGACGGGCGGCGGCTTCGGCGGCGCGGCGATCGTCCTCGCGGAGGAGTCGGACGTGGACGCCATCACCAAGTCGGTGACGGAGGCCTTCGCGGCGGCGGGCTTCAAGACCCCGCGCGTCTTCGAAGCGGTCCCGTCGGCGGGAGCCCGCCGCATCCGCTGACCGACCGCCCGAGAGCGGCCCCTCTCCTCGCACCGAGGAGCCGCTCTCGTCACGGTCAGCGGTTGACGGACTGGATCTCCTGGACCGGCACCTCGGTGGTGGTGGCGAACGTGCCGTTGGGCAGGTCACCGCCCGTGCCGCCCGCGCCTTCCCAGGTGATCTCCCAGGTGAGAGTCGCCTCCAGGCCGTAGGTGCCGTCTCCCGACGAGCGCAGGTACCGCACGCCGCACGGAGGCGTCAGCTCCCCCTTGCCCCTGGCGTACGGCTCTCCGATGGAGCCGTCGTCGTTGATCAGGCACTCACCGGACGCCGGGAGGGTCTCCGCGTCCGCTGTTCCCGGATCGAGGTGCAGGCTCACCGGCTTGGCCGTGGTGGTCGCCCACAGTCCCGTGCCGGGCAGACTCGCCGTGACGGAGACGGGCTTGAAGGCGCCCTTGTCCAGCCAGACCCACGTGGGCGCGTTCACTGTGGACTTGCCGTTCGGCGCCATGGAGATCTCGGTAGGCGGCACGACGGTGCGCTGGTGTGCGAGACCGGCGAGCGTCTCGGTGTCGATGGCCTGGGGGACACCGGGGTCCTGGCCGTTGTCGACCCAGAAGGGGTCGCGGGTACAACTCTTGGCCGCCGGGTCGTCCTTCATCTCCGGGTTCTTGACGGCCACCCACCACATGCCCTCGTCGTTCTTGGCGACGTTGAAGTCCTTGTAGGGATGGCCCTTCTTGTAGCGCGCCTGGACATCCGCGATGCCCTCGGGCTCGCCACCGGCGGACTCGTACATCGACCATTTGGCCTCGTTGAAGGTCTTGAAGTCCTTGGCCTTCCAGTACGGCTCGTACCAGCAGGCCGGGGGCTCCCAGCCCACGGCGGTGGACGTGATGGGACCGCCGTCCTTCGTCTTGGCGCCCTTGACCGTGATGCTGACCCGGGACTCGAGGGCAGGGCCGGAGGAGTCCCCGGATGTCTTCTTCTGCTGGGAACCGACAGCGTCGAACCCCCCAGCGGTAGCCGGAAACGTCCCGAGTCCGGTCAGCGCCGCGGTCAGGGCCGCCAGTCCCAGGCACCGCGTCAGGGCTGGCACTTCTGCGACCCCCGGTCCTCGGTGAGATCCCAGGTCTGCCAGACGCCTTCCTTGTTCTTCTTCAGGCCGAGGTTGTAGAAGACGTAACTGTTGGGCGTGGTCTTGGTGCCCTGCAGCTTGTTCGTCTCGCGATCCTTGAGGTCTGCTTTGCTCTCGTCGACGCAGTACGTCAAAGCCGCGGACTTCTTGTCGAACACCGTCACCTGGCGGTCGAAGTAACGAAGCGTGCCGGCCCAACTGGTCTTCTTGTCGACGGCCCCCTTCGCATACTGGTAGATGCCGACCAGCGCGTTGTCCGTGTAGTAGAAGCCCATGCCCGACTTCTTCAGATCGCCGTACGCCATGGCCTGCCACACGGTGCTGACGGTTCGTTCGTTGTCCGCCAAGACCGCGTCCTTGACGGCGTCGCCGGTCTGTCGGCCCTCGAACACCAGCTTCATATCCGATGGCAGTTTGATCTCCGGCCGGTCGATCCCGTCCGCAGACGCCGAAGCCGAAGGCGAAGCAGAGGCCTTGTCGCCCGAGTCCGCTCCGGCGATCTTGTCGGACGACGACGAATCGTCACCTCCTCCCGAGCCACAGGCGGTCAGCAGCAGGGCCGCGGATGCGGTGAGCGCGGCCGTCACGAGCCGAGCGGGGCGGTTCACTGTGTCTCCCGTTGATCATGTGGGGGGATAACTCAAGCGAACCAACGCTATCGGTGGCTGAAGTCGGCGCAGCATCGAGGGCTTCGCACCCGCAGATCAGCCCAGCCTCTTCACCAATGAGTACTCCGTGATCCCCGGTGGATAGTCCGGGATCACGCTCACCACCTCGTACCCCTGCTTCTGGTAGAACCGCGGGGCCTGGAAGTCCCAGGTTTCCAGCCGGGCCGCGCGGCAGCCGCGGGACCTTGTCGCGATGTGTTCCGCCTGCGCCAGCAGCCGCGCTCCCAGGCCCCTGCCGCGGTGGCGTTCGTCGACCCAGAGGTACGTGACGTGGAGCCAGGTCGCCCAGGTGTGGCCGACCAGGCCGCCGGCGAGGCCGTCGTCGCTGTCGTTCACAGCCCACACATGCAAGGGGGCGTCCCTTTCGTCCGGTGTCCCGAGCAGGGCGCGCAGGATCGGAGAGGCGGCTGTGTTCGTGTCCCGCAGCCGTGTGCGGAGCAGATCACGTCGGGCCTTGTCGACTTCTGTCTCAAGACGGAACATGCGGCACACCATAAACGCGTCGGACGGTCAGTTCTGCAAATAGCCTTCCGCTCCGGGCCCCCGTCCGTACCCTGATGAACAGCATCGGTGGGGGCCGGTGCCGATCAGGGGGCGAGACAGCCGGGTACGACGCCCGGGGTGGGGGTAGCGGTTACTGCACGGCGGCGGCCGTGCGGCTGCGGCGACCCGAACAGGCTGCCGCGGCACCGACGGACGGGTCGGACGCGGCGGATCCGGACACTCCGGCGTCGCACCCGCGCGGTGTCATCCTCCGGTGACGGGGTAGCCCCTGCTCTTCGGGAGCTCGGGGAAGGGGGTTTCGTGGTTCGCATCCGAGTCCTGGTCGTCGACGACCACCGCATCTTCGCGGAGTCACTCGCGGCGGCTCTCGCCGCCGAGCCCGATGTCGACGTCTCCGCGGCCGGCAGCGGTCCGGCCGCGCTGCGCAGCCTGGATCGGGCGGTCGCCGAGGGGCGGCGGTTCGACGTGCTGCTCGTGGACGCCGATCTGGGCGGCAAGGTGCCGGGCGCCCGCCCGGCCGTACCCGTGCAGGAGGGCAACGAGGACGGGCTCGTCGACGGCATCTCCCTCGTCGCGGGAGTGCGCTCGGCGCAGCCGAACGTACGGATCGTCGTGCTCGCCGAGAAGGACGATCCACGGCGGGCCGCGCTCGCCCTGCAGGCCGGCGCCTCGGGGTGGGTCGCCAAGGAGTGCTCACTGTCCCGGCTGCTCACCGTCATCCGGGGCGTGTTGCGGGAGGAGACCCATCTGCCTCCCGCCCTGCTGACGGGCGTACTGCGGGAGCTCACCGCCGCCCGCAAACACCGCACCGAGAGCGAGCGGCTCGTCGAGTCCCTCACCCCGCGTGAGCGGGAAGTGCTGCGGTGCATGGTGGCGGGGCTGGGGCGCAAGGCCGTCGCCGAGCGCCTGTACCTGTCGCCGCACACCGTGCGGACCCATATGCAGAACGTCCTCGGCAAGCTCGGCGTCCACTCCACCCTCGCCGCCGTCGCCCTGGCGCGGCGGGCCGGGGTCGGGCCCGCGGACCTAACCGGGGATGTTGTCGAACGGGGCGGTCAGCTGGCGTAGCAGCGACGCCAGTTCGCCGCGCTGGGCCCGGGAGAGCTCCGCGAGGATCGCGCGCTCCTGGTCCAGCAGGCCCGCCAGGGCCTGGTCCGCGCGATCCCGGCCCTCGTCCGTCAGCCGGACCAGGACGCCTCGCCGGTCACTGGGGTCGGGGAGCCGCTCCACCAGGCCCTTCTTGGCCAGGCGGTCGATGCGGTTCGTCATCGTGCCCGAGGTGACGAGGGTCTGGGTGAGGAGCTGCCCCGGCGAGAGCTGGTACGGCGTGCCCGCGCGGCGCAGGGCCGTCAGGACGTCGAACTCCCACGGCTCCAGGTTGTGCTCCGCGAACGCCAGCCGCCGTGCCCGGTCCAGATGCCGGGCCAGTCTGCTCACACGACTGAGCACCTCGAGCGGTTCGACGTCGAGGTCCGGGCGCTCCCGGCGCCACGCTGCGACCAGCCGATCGACCTCGTCCTCCATGACGATCAGTGTAGTGGTTGTGTCGACGTAGAGTCTCTTGACATCAAGTTTCTTGACATCGACATAGTTGCTCGGTCACGCTGGGTGTGCGTCCCGTACGGTCGCCGCCAGGACACCAGGAGGACCCATGCCCGCAGCCGCTCCCACCTGGGACCCCGCCCAGTACCTCCGGCACGCCGGCCACCGTGCGCGCCCCTTCACCGACCTCCTCGCGCACGTCCCCGACCTGCCCACGCGGCCGCCCGCGGGCCGTCCCCGCATCGCCGACCTCGGCTGCGGTCCCGGCAACGTCACCGCGCTGCTCGCCGCCCGCTGGCCCACCGCCCTGATCACCGGCTACGACACCTCGCCCGAGATGCTCGACAAGGCTCGCGCCGATCACCAGGGGCCCACCCCGGCAGGCGGGCGTCTCGACTTCGCCCACGCCGACGTACGGACGTGGACGCCGGACGAGCCGTTCGACCTGATCGTCAGCAACGCCACGCTGCAGTGGGTACCCGGGCACGCCGAACGGTTCGCCGGCTGGGTGGCCGCGCTGAAACCCGGTGGCACCCTCGCCTTCCAGGTGCCGGGCAACTTCGACGCCCCCAGTCACCGGCTCATGCGGGAACTCGCCGGTTCACCGCGTCGGCGCGGCCGGCTCGACGGCACCTTGCGCCACGCGGACGCCGTCCTCGACCCCCAGGCCTACCTGGAGCGGCTGACGTCCCTCGGCTGCGCGGCCGACGTGTGGGAGACGACGTACATCCATCTGCTCCAGGGCGAGGACCCGGTGCTCGACTGGGTGAAGGGGACCGGGCTGAGGCCCGTGCTGACCGCCCTCGCCGACGATCCCGAGGCGCGGGACGAGTTCGTCGCCGAGTACCGGGCGGCCTTGCGTGAGGCGTATCCGACGGGGGCGCACGGCACCCCGTTTTCGTTCCGCCGGGTGTTCGCCGTCGCCCGCAAGCAGGAGTCCGGCGGGCAGGAGTCCCGCCGGCAGGAGTGACGCGAGCAGGAGTGACGATGCACCGCCCCGGTCACGCGTGCCGGGGCGGTGAACCGCGTCAGGATCAGGCCTTGCGGCGCCCTATCAAATGCGGCTTGGCCTCTATCCCGTCCAGACCGTGCCACGCCAGGTTCACCAGATGCGCGGCCACCTCGGCCTTCTTCGGCTTGCGCACGTCCAGCCACCACTGGCCGGTCAGCGCGACCATGCCCACCAGGGCCTGGGCGTACAGCGGCGCCAGCTTGGGGTCGAAGCCGCGGCTCTTGAACTCGCGGCCCAGGATGTCCTCCACCTGCGTGGCGATGTCCGAGATCAGCGAGGCGAAGGAACCCGTCGACTGGGGGATGGGGGAGTCACGGACCAGGATGCGGAAACCGTCCGTGTACTCCTCGATGTAGTCCAGCAGGGCGAACGCCGCCTGTTCGCAGAGTTCGCGAGGGTGACCGGCCGTGAGCGAGCTGGTCACCATGTCCAGCAGACGCCGCATCTCACGGTCCACGACGACCGCGTACAGCCCTTCCTTGCCGCCGAAGTGCTCGTACACCACCGGCTTGGAGACCCCGGCCTTCGCCGCGATCTCCTCCACCGACGTGCCCTCGAACCCCTTCGCCGCGAAGAGCGTGCGACCGATCTCCAGCAGCTGCTGACGGCGCTCCGCACCGGTCATCCGGGTGCGACGCACTCGCCGCGGCTTGTCGTTGCCTGAGGTGCTGTTCGAGTCGGTCGCCACAGCGACCATCATGCCGCCTCGACGGTCTCCTTCCCGTCCGGGGAGCCGCCTTCCCCGGAGTTACGGCGCGAATCGATACGGGAGCGTGACGGCCAGCGCACGTCGTACGCCCAGCCCGCCATCTCGAACCAGCGGATCAGCCGGGCGGACGAATCCAGCTGGCCGCGCATCACCCCGTGCCGCGCCGAGGTCGGGTCGGCGTGGTGCAGGTTGTGCCAGGACTCACCGCAGGACAGCACCGCCAGCCACCACACGTTGCCCGAACGGTCACGCGACTTGAAGGGCCGCTTGCCCACCGCATGGCAGATCGAGTTGATCGACCAGGTCACGTGGTGCAGCAGGGCCACACGGACGAGCGAACCCCAGAAGAACGCGGTGAACGCGCCCCACCAGGACATCGTCACCAGACCGCCGATCAGCGGCGGCAGCGCCAGCGACACCACCGTCCACAGCACGAACTGGCGGGAGATGTTCCGGAGCGTCTTGTCCTTGATCAGGTCCGGGGCGTACTTCTCCTGCGACGTCTGCTCCTCATCGAACATCCATCCGATGTGCGCCCACCACAAGCCCTTCATCAGGGCCGGAAGCGTCTCGCCGAACCGCCACGGCGAATGCGGGTCGCCCTCCGCGTCGGAGAACTTGTGGTGCTTGCGGTGATCGGCCACCCAGCGCACCAACGGGCCCTCGACCGCCATCGAACCCGCGATCGCCAGCGCGATCTTCAGCGGCCGCTTGGCCTTGAAGGACCCATGGGTGAAGTGACGGTGGAAGCCGATCGTGATGCCGTGGCACCCCAGGTAATAGAAGAAGACGAGCAGGCCGAGATCCAGCCAGCTCACCCCCCAGCCCCACGCAAGCGGAACCGCCGCCAGCAGCGCGACGAACGGGACGGTGATGAAGAGGAGCAGGGCGATCTGCTCGATGGACCGCTTCTTCTCGCCGCCCAGCGTGGCGGGTGCGGCTTCGGTGGCCTGACCGGGCGCCTTCTGGGCGGTGTCGATCACGTCGGAACTACTGGTCATACGCGTCCCCTGGGGGGTATGTGGACGGAGAAGGGGTGGCCGCAACACGGGAACCGCGACCTGCTTCCTACGGATCCGTAACCTACGGCATCGTAAGTATGTCAGTGCGTCGCCCGGCGGCAAGAGCCCGCGAGCCTGCGCGTCCCGGCCGACACCTATCCTGGAGTCGGTCGGACAGCGCGGTCCGCTCTGATTTCCTCCCGGATGTCCGATCCGTTTGCGGCCCCCGGCCGCCGCGAGACGCCGTCCGGGTTCCCCTCCCAGACGAGCTTCAACACTGCAAGGAGCCGCACCTGTGAGCAGTGCCGACGACCAGACCACGACGACGAGCAGCGAGCTGCGTGCCGACATCCGCCGCTTGGGCGACCTCCTCGGCGAGACCCTCGTCCGCCAAGAGGGCCCCGAGCTGCTGGAACTCGTCGAAAAGGTCCGCCGCCTCACCCGAGAGGACGGCGAGGCCGCCGCCGAGCTGCTGCGCGGCACCGAACTCGACACCGCGGCCAAGCTGGTCCGGGCGTTCTCCACCTACTTCCACCTGGCCAACGTCACCGAGCAGGTCCACCGCGGCCGCGAGCTGCGCGCCCGCCGCGCCGCCGAGGGCGGACTCCTCGCCCGCACGGCCGACCGGCTGAAGGACGCCGACCCCGAGCACCTGCGCGAGACGGTCCGCAACCTCAACGTCCGCCCCGTCTTCACCGCCCACCCCACCGAGGCCGCACGCCGGTCCGTCCTCAACAAGCTCCGGCGCATCGCCGCGCTCCTGGAGACCCCGGTCATCGCATCCGACCGGCGCCGCCTCGACACCCGCCTCGCCGAGAACATCGACCTCGTCTGGCAGACCGACGAACTGCGCGTCGTACGCCCCGAACCCGCCGACGAGGCCCGCAACGCCATCTACTACCTCGACGAACTCCACGCCGGCGCCGTCGGAGACGTCCTGGAAGACCTCACCGCCGAGCTGGAGCGCGCCGGCGTCAAGCTCCCCGACGACACCCGCCCCCTCACCTTCGGCACCTGGATCGGCGGCGACCGCGACGGCAACCCCAACGTCACCCCCCAGGTGACCTGGGACGTCCTCATCCTCCAGCACGAACACGGCATCAACGACGCCCTGGAGACGATCGACGAACTCCGCGGCTTCCTCTCCAACTCCATCCGCTACGCCGGCGCCACCGAGGAACTCCTGACCTCCCTCCAGGCCGACCTGGAGAACCTCCCCGAGATCAGCCCCCGCTACAAGCGCCTCAACGCCGAAGAGCCCTACCGGCTCAAGGCCACCTGCATCCGGCAAAAGCTGGAGAACACCAAGAAGCGCCTCGCCAAGGGCACCGCACACGTGGCAGGCCGCGACTACCTCGGCACCAGCGAACTCATCGCCGACCTGCGGATCATCCAAGGCTCCCTGCGCGAGCACCGCGGCAGCCTCTTCGCCGACGGCCGCCTCGCCCGCACCATCCGCACCCTCGCCGCCTTCGGCCTCCAGCTCGCCACCATGGACGTCCGCGAACACGCCGACGCCCACCACCACGCCCTCGGCCAGCTCTTCGACCGCCTCGGCGAGGAATCCTGGCGCTACGCCGACATGCCCCGCGACTACCGCGCCAAGCTCCTCGCCAAGGAACTCAGGTCGAGAAGGCCGCTCGCCCCCACCCCGGCCCCCGTCGACGCGCCCGGCGAGAAGACCTTCGGCGTCTTCGGCACCGTCAAGCGCGCCCTGGAAGTCTTCGGACCCGACGTCATCGAGTCCTACATCATCTCCATGTGCCAAGGCGCCGACGACGTCTTCGCCGCCGCAGTCCTCGCCCGCGAAGCCGGACTCATCGACCTGCACGCCGGCTGGGCCAAGATCGGCATCGTCCCGCTGCTGGAGACCACGGACGAACTCAAGGCCGCCGACACCATCCTCGAAGACATGCTCTCCGACCCGTCCTACCGGCGCCTCGTCGCGCTCCGGGGCGACGTCCAGGAGGTCATGCTCGGCTACTCCGACTCCTCCAAGTTCGGCGGCATCACCACCAGCCAGTGGGAGATCCACCGCGCCCAGCGCCGCCTGCGCGACGTCGCCCACCGCTACGGCGTACGCCTGCGCCTCTTCCACGGCCGAGGCGGCACCGTCGGCCGCGGCGGCGGCCCCACCCACGACGCCATCCTCGCCCAGCCCTGGGGCACCCTCGAAGGCGAGATCAAGGTCACCGAACAGGGCGAGGTCATCTCCGACAAGTACCTCATCCCCTCCCTGGCCCGCGAAAACCTCGAGCTCACCGTCGCGGCCACCCTCCAGGCATCCGCCCTGCACACCGCCCCGCGCCAGTCCGACGAGGCCCTCGCCCGCTGGGACGCCGCCATGGACGTCGTCTCCGACGCCGCCCACGCCGCCTACCGCCGCCTCGTCGAGGACCCCGACCTGCCGACGTACTTCCTCGCGTCGACACCGGTGGACCAGCTCGCCGACCTGCACCTCGGCTCCCGCCCCTCCCGCCGCCCCGGCTCCGGCGTCTCACTCGACGGACTGCGCGCCATCCCCTGGGTGTTCGGCTGGACCCAGTCCCGGCAGATCGTCCCCGGCTGGTTCGGCGTCGGCTCCGGCCTCAAGGCCCTGCGCGAAGCCGGCCTCGACACCGTCCTCGACGAGATGCACCAGCAGTGGCACTTCTTCCGCAACTTCATCTCCAACGTCGAGATGACCCTCGCCAAGACCGACCTGCGGATCGCCCAGCACTACGTCGACACCCTCGTCCCCGACGAACTCAAGCACGTCTTCGACACCATCAAGACCGAACACGAACTCACCATCCGCGAAGTCCTCCGCATTACTGGCGAAGCCGAACTCCTCGACGCCACACCCGTCCTGAAGCAGACCTTCACCATCCGCGACGCCTACCTCGACCCCATCTCCTACCTCCAGGTCGCCCTGCTCAAGCGACAGCGCGACGCGGCCGCCGCCGGCGAACAGCCCGACCCGCTCCTCGCCCGCGCCCTGCTCCTCACCGTCAACGGCGTGGCAGCCGGCCTGCGCAACACCGGCTGAACCACGACACACCGGTGCCCCCGAGCCTGTTCGAGGCCCGGGGGCACCGGCGCATTCCCCAGCCGTACTCAGACCACCACGAAGGCCGCCGTCAACAACAACGCACCACCCAGCGGAACCCACGCGTACAACACACCCGCCGGACCCGAACGCACCGCATCGTCACTGCCGGGCTTCATGACCACCGTGTAGGTCCGGCCCTTCTCCACCGCGACCGACTTCTCCAGCACCACCCGCGACCGCGGCTGCGACCCCTCCGACAACGGCGTGAACCGGCCCGAGCAGGTGTCAGCCCCGCACCGCGTCACCTCGACCGTGCCCCGCTCCCGGCCCTTCGTCAGCATCACATGCTGCGCCGTACCCCACGACGCCCACACACCCGCGATCAGGATCAGCACCGCGACCGCACCCATCACCGCGAACCGGCCGAACCGCAACACGACGGCCGAGGCCTGAGACGAGGAGGCGGAGGCGGCATGGGCAGGCATGGCCGGGATCATTGGCCATGCCTGAACGGCCCGTCAACCTCGACGGGGGACAAGTCAGGAGTTGTACGTACTCTGCGCCCGCTCCAGCCCCTCGATCACCAACGACTCCACCGCATCCGCAGCCCGGTCCACGAAGTAGTCCAGCTCCTTGCGCTCCGCCGACGCGAAATCCCTCAGCACGAAATCCGCCACCGGCATCCGCCCCGGCGGCCGCCCGATCCCGAACCGCACCCGGTGATAATCCGACCCGAACGCCTTCGTCATCGACTTCAACCCGTTGTGCCCGTTGTCCCCGCCACCCAGCTTCAGCCGCAGCACCCCGTAGTCGATGTCCAACTCATCATGAATCGCCACCACATGAGCCACCGGAACCTTGTAGAAGTCCCGCAACGCGCTCACCGGCCCACCCGACAGATTCATGAACGACATCGGCTTCACCAGAACCACCCGCCGGCTCAACGGCCCCGGCGGCCCGATCCGGCCCTCCACGACCTGCGCCTGCGCC
>NZ_POUC01000779.1 GCF_002891435.1 Streptomyces cahuitamycinicus | reverse complement strand
CAACGCCTGTGTGGATGGGTAGGGGAGCGTCGTGTGCCGGGTGAAGCAGCCGCGGAAGCGAGTTGTGGACGGTTCACGAGTGAGAATGCAGGCATGAGTAGCGATACACACGTGAGAAACGTGTGCGCCGATTGACTAAGGGTTCCTGGGTCAAGCTGATCTGCCCAGGGTAAGTCGGGACCTAAGGCGAGGCCGACAGGCGTAGTCGATGGATAACCGGTTGATATTCCGGTACCCGCTGTGAAGCGTCAAACATCGAGCATCGTGATGCTAAGGCCGTGAAGCCGTTCCGGACCCTTCGGGGAAAGGAAAGTGGTGGAGCCGCCGAACCAAGCGGTTAGTAGGTGAGTGATGGGGTGACGCAGGAAGGTAGTCCATCCCGGGCGGTGGTTGTCCCGGGGTAAGGGTGTAGGCCGTGGTCCAGGTAAATCCGGATCACTTGTGGCTGAGACCTGATGCCGAGCCGATTGTGGTGAAGTGGATGATCCTATGCTGTCGAGAAAAGCCTCTAGCGAGTTTCATGGCGGCCCGTACCCTAAACCGACTCAGGTGGTCAGGTAGAGAATACCGAGGCGTTCGGGTGAACTATGGTTAAGGAACTCGGCAAAATGCCCCCGTAACTTCGGGAGAAGGGGGGCCACATCCGGTGATGGGCTTTACGCCTTGAGCTGGGGGTGGCCGCAGAGACCAGCGAGAAGCGACTGTTTACTAAAAACACAGGTCCGTGCGAAGCCGTAAGGCGATGTATACGGACTGACGCCTGCCCGGTGCTGGAACGTTAAGGGGACCGGTTAGCTCCATTTCGGTGGGGCGAAGCTGAGAACTTAAGCGCCAGTAAACGGCGGTGGTAACTATAACCATCCTAAGGTAGCGAAATTCCTTGTCGGGTAAGTTCCGACCTGCACGAATGGCGTAACGACTTCTCGACTGTCTCAACCATAGGCCCGGTGAAATTGCACTACGAGTAAAGATGCTCGTTTCGCGCAGCAGGACGGAAAGACCCCGGGACCTTTACTACAGTTTGATATTGGTGTTCGGTTCGGCTTGTGTAGGATAGCTGGGAGACTGTGAACTCTGGACGCCAGTTCAGGGGGAGTCGTCGTTGAAATACCAGTCTGGTCGTGCTGGATGTCTAACCTGGGTCCGTGATCCGGATCAGGGACAGTGTCTGATGGGTAGTTTAACTGGGGCGGTTGCCTCCTAAAGAGTAACGGAGGCGCCCAAAGGTTCCCTCAGCCTGGTTGGCAATCAGGTGTTGAGTGTAAGTGCACAAGGGAGCTTGACTGTGAGACCGACGGGTCGAGCAGGGACGAAAGTCGGGACTAGTGATCCGGCGGTGGCTTGTGGAAGCGCCGTCGCTCAACGGATAAAAGGTACCCCGGGGATAACAGGCTGATCTTCCCCAAGAGTCCATATCGACGGGATGGTTTGGCACCTCGATGTCGGCTCGTCGCATCCTGGGGCTGGAGTCGGTCCCAAGGGTTGGGCTGTTCGCCCATTAAAGCGGTACGCGAGCTGGGTTTAGAACGTCGTGAGACAGTTCGGTCCCTATCCGCTGTGCGCGTAGGAATATTGAGAAGGGCTGTCCCTAGTACGAGAGGACCGGGACGGACGAACCTCTGGTGTGCCAGTTGTCCTGCCAAGGGCATGGCTGGTTGGCTACGTTCGGGAGGGATAACCGCTGAAAGCATCTAAGCGGGAAGCCTGCTTCGAGATGAGTATTCCCACCTCCTTGAGAGGGTAAGGCTCCCAGTAGACGACTGGGTTGATAGGCCGGATATGGAAGCACGGTAACGTGTGGAGTTGACCGGTACTAATAGGCCGAGGGCTTGTCCTCAGTTGCTCGCGTCCACTGTGTT
>NZ_POUC01000778.1 GCF_002891435.1 Streptomyces cahuitamycinicus | reverse complement strand
GGTCGGGGGGCCGGGGAGTACGGAGATCCGCTCGGCGGCGATGTTGGCGAGGACCGTGTCCACGTTGAACACCGGCTGGGGGATCATCGTCGCGCCCCGCATGAGGCAGGCGATCACCCCGGCCTTGTAGCCGAAGGTGTGGAAGAAGGGGTTGACGATCAGGTAGCGGTCGCCCCGGGTGAGGCCCGCGAGGTCGCTCCAGATGTCGTAGGCCCGCAGCGTCTGCCGGTGGGTGATGACGGCGCCTTTGGGCCGGCCCGTCGTGCCCGAGGTGAAGATGATGTCCGAGGGCCAGGTCCCCTGTACGGCCGCGGACCTGTCCCGTACGTCCGCCGTCCCCACCCCCTCCCCCGAGGCCAGGAAGTCCTTCCAGGTCAGGAAGTCGGCCGGGGCGTCGTCCGAGAGGACGACCGCGTGCTTCAGGGCCGGCAGGCCGGGCAGGGGGCCGGTGCCCGGGCCGTCTCCGGCCGCCCTGCGCAGGGACGCCACGTACGACGTGCCGAGGAACGTGCCGGTGACGAACAGCAGCCGGGTGCCGCTGCGGCGCAGCACGTCCGCGGCCTCGGCGCCCTTGAACCGGGTGTTCAGCGGCACGAGCACCGCCCCCGCGGAGACCGCGCCCAGGGCCGCGACGATCCAGTCGAGCGAGTTCGGGGCCCAGATGCCGACGCGGTCGCCCGGTCCGACCCCGGTCGCCATGCAGGCCGCCGCCGCGCGCTCCACGCGTGCGCCCAGTTCCGCGTAGGTGACGCGGGTCCGGCCCTCGACGACCGCCTCGACGTCCGCGTACCGCTCGGCCGCCGCCTCGACCAGGCCCGGAACGCTTCCCCATGCCGTATCCGCTCGCACAGCGCGCCTCCCGACGACGTAGGAGCTGACTATCCGTCAGATTAACTGTAATCTGACGGCCTGTCAGCGACCGTTCGGCCCCGGAGGTGCACGCGGCATGGCAGCAGGATCGGGTGGACCGGGAGGCCTCAAGGACGCCACCGCCCTCGTCGGCATAGGCCAGACGCCCTTCGCCAAACGGCTCCCGGAGGACGAACGCACCCTCGCCTGCCGGGCCGTCCTGGCCGCTCTCGACGACGCGGGCATCGCGCCCGGCGAGGTCGACGCCCTGGCCTCCTACACCATGGAGGAGACCGACGAGGTGGAGCTGGCGAAGGCCTGCGGCTTCGGTGACCTCACGTTCTTCAGCAAGGTCGGCTTCGGGGGCGGGGGTTCGTGCGCCACCGTCGCCCATCTCGCCGCGGCCATCGCCGCCGGGCAGGCGAGCGTCGGGGTGGCCTGGCGGTCCCGCAAGCGGGGCAGCGGGCCCCGGCCCTGGACCAACACCGCCGTCCAGCTCCCGACCCCGGCCCAGTGGACCCGGCCGTTCGGGCTGCTGAGGCCTGCCGACGAGATCGCGATGCTCACCCGCCGCTATCTGCACGAGTACGGCGCCACCCGCGACCACCTGTTCAACGTCGCCCTGGCCTGCCGCAACCGGGCCAACCAGAACCCCGCCGCGATCATGTACGACCGGCCCCTCACCCGCGAGATGTACATGACCTCCCGCTGGATCAGCGAGCCGCTGTGCCTCTTCGACAACTGCCTGGAGACCGACGGGGCCCTGGCCTGTGTCGTGGTCTCCGCCGAGCGCGCCCGCGACTGCCGGCGCAGGCCCGTCTACGTCCATGCCGCCGCCCAGTCGCTGCCCGCCCAGCACCACGGCATGGTCAACTACTGGAACGAGGACCCCCTCACCGGCCCCGCCTGGAGTGCCGCCCGGCACCTGTGGAAACACTCGGACCTGGCCCCCGAGGACGTCGACGTCGCCCAGATCTACGACGCCTTCACCCCCCTGGTCCTGCTCTCCCTGGAGGGC
>NZ_POUC01000777.1 GCF_002891435.1 Streptomyces cahuitamycinicus | reverse complement strand
GGGCGGCGACGAGAGCGCGGGCGGCTTCAGTGGGCTCGGGCTCGGTGGCGGTGTCTGGCTGCCGCTCCGGCTCCGGCCCTGGGTCGGCGGGATGGTGGGAGGTGTTTTCCCCGGGGTCTTTTCTTGGATGACCGTCGGTGGGCCGAGGGGTCGGAGCACCGGCCGCCGGAACGCGGGGACTCGGTGCGAGCTGGCGCGATGCGGGGGCGTCGGATGCGTGGACGGGCATCCGGGCGAGGATCTTGGCGGCCTCGGCTCCGCTCAACGGCATGTTGGAGACGAGCTGTTGAGTCACCCAGTGGCCTCCGGGCCCCTGGACCCGCCGCTCGTGCACGAACCCCTCCTCCTTCAGTTGCCGCTTGGCCCGAGTGAAGGCGCACGCCCGGATGCGGGCGCGCTCGGCGGTGCGCGACAACGACTCGCGCGCCCCCTCAGGGAGCGAGAGCTGCCAGGTCAGCAGCCGCACGGCGTCGGAGGACAGCCGGGGGTGCCGGATGAGGTCGTGGGAGAACTGCGTGAAGGCGCGCGGGGGCGCGATATGGTGCCGGTAAATCAGGGTGGAGTCGCTTTCCACTGGTGGTTCAGGCCCTCGCGGACGGTTGCAGCCGTTGCGGGGGCCGTCTTCATTGGTGCCCGGCGTGGCACGCGGAAGACGTGATGTCGAGGCGACGCTACCGCACGCTGCGTGCGTGGATGGACGCGTTGAGTGAAGAAGGCTTTCGGGTGAGGGCGGTCACTCTGACGGTGCGGTCCGTCACCACCCATGCCGAAGCACAGCCCCGGCGGCGAGGGGTTGGCTTCTCCGCGTCAGGCCGTCACATGCCGCTTGGCCCCCGTCTCACCGGGGGACATCCTTGATCTTTGCGACGAGAACGCCAGACGCTTGTGCCTTCTCCCGCAGCCCGGAGTTCAGGTCCACGGCGTCCTCGACTACCACCACCCGCTGGACCTGGCCGTGGCGTGCGCCAGACCGGCTCGACCTGCCGACGTACGCGACGGCCTCCACGAGCCGGTTCGTCTCGTCGGTGACTGAGCCCTGGGGAGCTGTTGCCCACGCGCCGTATGGCGTCCGGTCGCTGATCCAGCCGAGATCGAACTGCGGGCCCCTACGTGCTGGAGCGCGAACGTCGCAGGCCGCTCGTCCGGCGACTCGCTCGACGAGGCGTGACAGCAGCTTCTCGTGTTGCGGCGTGCCCCGCCCCAGCACACCGGCCTCCAGCCGGTTGACGCCCCGAGTGCGCAGACGAAGCCTGTCGAACGGGCCGCCGAGGAACCCTTCCCCGATCTCCGGCATGACGGTCACGTGCTCGCCCTGCACCTTGAGGTCTCGACACCGGGCCGGAGCTCCGAACAGAAGATCCGAGTAGCCGGCATTGTCGACCACGTGGCTGCCGCCCGCGTGTCTTCTTCTCGGGACGCCAGTTGACGAGATCCGCCTCTGACAGTTCACGCTCGCGCGGCCGGTGTCGAGGGCGGCCTGGAACTTCTCGGCGGGGTTGCCCTCCCACTCCTCGTCGTACTCGCCGTACCACTGGTGCCCCCAGGGAAACACTTCGCGCAGACCGGCGAGCAGCGGTACGAAACGGGGGTCGCCCTTGGTCCAGCCGCCGGTCTCGACGCGGCTGCGGATCAGCCCGGCGAGGGCGTCGGCCTGGTCGCGGTGGTTCCAGCCGGCCCAGCCGAGCAGCAGGGAGCCGTCGGCTTCGGGGGAGGCGCCGGGGTAGGAGATGAACCGTTCCTTGGGCACGTTGAGTTTGCCGTCTGGAGATCCTTCAGCAGCACGCCCGGTCCAGCACGGACCCCGCCCCCTCAGCCGTTAGCCGTCGGCTCACTCCTTCACCGCTCACCCACGGGCCCCCACGGCCCACCAC
>NZ_POUC01000776.1 GCF_002891435.1 Streptomyces cahuitamycinicus | reverse complement strand
GGAGGGGATCCGGGCTCGTGGATCGTGACGCCCGCGCCCTCGCGGCCCAGGAGGGGCTTGGCGACCCAGCCCTCGGACGGCAGGTCGCGGGGGCCGTCCAGGTAGGCCGGGAGGAGGTTCGGGTGGCCGGGATACAGCTCCCAGAGGATCGCGAGGAGTGCCTTGTTGCTGAGGAGCATCTTCCAGGCCGGCTCGATCCACAGGGTGGAGCCGGTGCCGCCGCCGTTGTCGAGGGTGTCCAGGACGTGGTCGGCGAAGCGGTCGGTGGTCAGCCATTCCCAGGGGTAGAGCTTGAAGACGCTGCGGATGAAGCGGAGGCGGTTGTCGACGAAGCGGCGGGAGAGGCGGTCCCAGCCGATCTCCTCCATGGCGATCCAGTCGGTGGCGAGGCCGGCCTGCTCGGCGGTCTCCTTCAGATAGGCGACCGTCATCATGTCCTCGCCGAGTTCGTCGGCGGACGAGTACGCGAAGTAGAGGGGGCTGCCCGGCGGGAGGAGGGCGGCCTGCTTCTTCCAGGCGTCGATGAGGCGCTCGTGCAGGGAGTTCCACTGGTCGGCGCCGGGGAAACGGTTTTCCATCCAGAACCACTGGGGGGACGCGGCCTCGACCAGTGAGGTGGGGGTGTCGGCGTTGTACTCCAGGAGCCTGGCCGGGCCGGTGCCGTCGTAGCGGAGGTCGAAGCGGCCGTAGACGGAGGGGAGTTCGGCTCGGCGGTGCCAGGCCTCGGCGACCGCCCGGGCGACGCGGGGGTCGGTGATGCCCAGGTCGGCGAAGCGGTCCTCGGCGACGATGTGGCCGGCGGCGGCCAGGCACATGCGGTGGAGGTCCTCGACCACCTCTTCGAGGGCCTCGATCTCCTCCAGGGAGAAGACGTAGTACGCGCTCTCGTCCCAGTAGGGGCGCAGGGAGTCGTCGGGGTAGCGGGTCAGGGGGTAGATCAGGCCCTGTTCCTCGACGGTCTGCTGCCAGTCGGGGCGGGGCTCCATGGTCCGGCGTTCCATCTGCTGTCTCCGCCCGGTCAGCCGCCGCCGCTGCCGGAGCAGCCGAAGCCGCCCCGGTCGACGGCCTCGCTGCGGCTGAAGGTGCCGTGGTCGGCGTAGCCGCCGCTGACGTCGGCGTCGTAGTACCAGTCGGCGTCGGCGGCCCTGGACGTGCCGGTCTTCTTGCGGGCCTTGCCGGCGGAGGACGTGCCGGACGAGCAGTTCTCGTCGGCGACGATCTTGTAGCCGTTGATGTAGTCGTGGCTGTCCCGGTCCACACAGCGGCGGTCGGGGTCGGAGCCGCAGGCGGACAGGGCCGCCGCGAGGACGCCCATGCCGCCCAGCACCACCGTGCTCGAACGCAACCGCCGCCGTGTTTCAGCCATGTGCGTGTCTCCCCGCATCTCCCCGTGTGCACTGACAGACGGTCAGCCTAGAGATCGGTGTGAACGGCCGCGCATGGCCCCCCGCCCCCGAGGGCTGCCCTACTGTCGATTTGTGATCTTTGGAATGGTGTGCGCCCTCGGTGCGGCGGTGTGCTTCGGTACGGCGACCGTATTGCAGGCGATCGCCGCGCGGTCGGCGGCGGCGACCGGGCCGGGCGGGGACGTGGCCCTGCTGTGGCGGGCGCTGCGGCAGTGGCGGTATCTGGCCGGGCTCGCGCTGGACGGGCTCGGGTTCGTGCTGCAGATCCTCGCGCTGCGGTCGGTGCCGATCTACGCCGTGGGGGCGGCCCTGGCGGCGAGCCTCGCGGTGACGGCCGTGGTCGCGGCACGGCTGCTCAAGGTGCGGCTGAGCCGCGTCGAGTGGGCGGCGGTGGCGGTGGTGTGCGCCGGGCTCGCACTGCTGGGGCTGGCCTCCGGGGCGGAGGGTGACGAGGAGGGGCCGGGCTGGCTG
>NZ_POUC01000775.1 GCF_002891435.1 Streptomyces cahuitamycinicus | reverse complement strand
GGCCGGTGCTGCTCGGGGTGCGGCATCACGGACCGGGGTCGGCGCGGGCGGTGCGGGCGGCGCTGGAGGAGGTCCGGCCGCGGGTCGTGCTGATCGAGGGGCCGCCCGAGGCCGACGCCCTGATCCCGCTCGCCGCCGACGAGGAGATGCGGCCACCCGTCGCCCTGCTCGCCCACGCCGTGGACGAGCCCGGCCGCTCGGCGTTCTGGCCGCTGGCCGGGTTCTCCCCGGAGTGGGTCGCCCTCCGCTGGGCCCTGGAACACGACGTCCCGGCCCGCTTCGTCGACCTGCCGGCCACGCACACGCTGGCCTGGGGGTTGCAGGAGGACGAGGCGGGAACAGAGGACGAACGACCGCCGCCGAACGGGACGACGGCGGACGGGGACACCGGCCCCGGTGCCGCCGAGCTCCGGATCGACCCGCTCGGAGTGCTCGCCGACGCCGCCGGTTACGACGACCCGGAGCGGTGGTGGGAGGACGTCGTCGAGCACCGGGGCGCGGAGGAGGGCGACGCGCTCGCGCCGTTCACCGCGCTGGAGGAGGCCATGGCCGCGCTGCGGGAGACCTACGGCAGCGGGGGCCATGACCGGGACCTGGTACGGGAGGCGTACATGCGGCTCCAGGTGCGGGCCGCGCAGCGGGAGTTCGACGACGGTGTGGCGGTGGTCTGCGGGGCCTGGCACGTGCCCGCGCTGCGGCAGAAGACCACCGTCGCCGCCGACAAGGCGCTGCTGAAGGGGCTGCCCAAGGTCAAGACGGACATGACCTGGGTGCCGTGGACCCACCGCCGGCTCGCCCGGACCAGCGGGTACGGGGCCGGCATCGACTCGCCGGGCTGGTACGGGCACCTGTTCAGCGCCCCGGACCGGCCGGTGGAGCGATGGCTGACCAAGGTGGCGGGGCTGCTGCGCGCCGAGGACCGGATCGTCTCCTCCGCACACGTCATCGAGGCGGTGCGGCTGGCCGAGACGCTCGCCGCGATGCGCGGCCGTCCGCTGCCCGGCCTGAGCGAGACGACCGACGCCGTGCGAGCGGTGATGTGCGAGGGCTCGGACGTGCCGCTGGCGCTGGTGCGGGACCGGCTGGTCGTGGGGGACGTGCTGGGGGAGGTGCCGCCCTCGGCGCCGGCCGTGCCGTTGCAGCGGGACCTCACCCGGCTGCATCGCCGGCTGCGGCTGAAGCCGGAGGCGCTGGAGAGGGAGCTGGAGCTCGACCTGCGCAAGGAGAACGACGCCGCCCGCAGCAGGCTGCTGCACCGGCTGCGACTGCTCGGTGTCGCGTGGGGCGAACCGGCCGCATCGCGGGGCAGCACGGGCACGTTCCGGGAGACATGGCGGCTGCGCTGGGAGCCCGAGCTGTCCGTACGGGTCGCCGAGGCCGGCGTGTGGGGGACGACCGTCCTGTCCGCCGCGACCGCCAAGGCCGAGGCGGACGCCGTGGGCGCGGAGGGCCTCGCCGGCGTCACCGGGCTCGCCGAGCGCTGCCTGCTGGCCGAACTGCCCGACGCGCTCCCCACCGTGATGCGGATCCTCGCCGACCGCGCGGCCCTCGACACCGACGTCGGCCATCTCGCCCAGGCGCTCCCGGCCCTGGTCCGCTCTCTGCGCTACGGAGACGTGCGCGGCACGGACACCGGAGCCCTGGCGGAGGTCGCCGCGGGACTGGCCGAACGGATCTTCGTCGGTCTTCCCCCGGCTTGCGCCGCGCTCGACGCCGACGCCGCCGAGGAGATGCGGGGCCACGTGGACGCGGTGCACGGGGCAGTGGCCCTGCTGGGCGACTCCCCCGCCGCGGGGCACGGCCATCTGAGGGGCCGTTGGCAGTCGGTGCTGCGGGTGCTGTCCGGGCGGGACACCGTGCCCGGGGTCGTCCGGGGGCGGGCGGTCCGGCTGCTGCTCGAC
>NZ_POUC01000774.1 GCF_002891435.1 Streptomyces cahuitamycinicus | reverse complement strand
CGGCGGTGCGGCGGGCGGCCCGGGCCGGTGGGCGCGGGGCGGTGTCGAAGAGGTCGTACTCGACGGTGATGCTCTGCCCGGGGGCGGTCGCCGTCCCCCCTGTCAGGGCCTCGGCGTGGGCGCCCGGCAGGAGCAGGGCGAGCAGCAGGACGAGCACCCGCAGCCAGACGCGCCGGCGGGGGCCGCGGGGTTCCTGCTGCGGTTCGGGGGTCACGGGAGGTCATTCCCCCCGCTGTCCGCCCGCCGTCCGCGCCGCTTCTCCCGCCGGCTGTGAGATCCGCTCGCCCGGCCCCCGCCGGCCCGGGACGGGGCCGCGGTCCGGGTGGTGATGCCGCGACGACAGGACCGTATGCCCAGCGCTTCCGGGCGACGCGGGGCGGTGGGCGCGGGGTGTGCGTCGGAGGAGTCGTGCTCCGGGTCCCAGGGGGAGCCGCCAGGTGGCTCGCTCATGGTTCATGCTGGGATCGCCCCGCAGGCAGCCGCCACCCGAGCCGGGCCAGGCGACTGACGCGGTGCTCGCGTCCTGCCCGCCGAAGGCGCGTGGGCGCGGCTACTTTCCGGTGGCCTTCGACGCCTTGGCTGCCGCCTTCGTCTCCTGCTTGTGCGCCCGCACCTTGACCAGGGACTCGGGGCCGGTGATGTCGGCGACCGAGCGGAACGAGTCCGGCTCGCCGTAGGAGCCCGCCGCCTCGCGCCAGCCCGTGGGCCGCACCCCGAGCTGCTTGCCGAGCAGGGCGAGGAAGATCTGGGCCTTCTGCTTGCCGAAGCCGGGCAGTTCCGCGAGCCGCTTCAGCAGTTCCCTGCCGGTGCCGGCGTCCTTCCAGACGGCCTCGGCGTCGCCGTCGTAGTGCTCGACGAGGTACTGGCACAGCTGCTGGATCCGCTTGGCCATGGAGCCCGGGTAGCGGTGCACCGCCGGCTTCTGTGAGAGCAGCGCGGCGAAGGCCTCCGGCTCGTGCGCGGCGATCTCGTGGGCGTCCAGGTCGTCGCTGCCGAGCCGCTGGGCGATCGTCGCCGGGCCCTTGAACGCCCACTCCATCGGGACCTGCTGGTCCAGCAGCATGCCGACCAGCGCGGCGAGCGGGCTGCGGCCGAGCAACGCGTCGGCCTCGGGATCCTGGGCGAGGTGAAGAGTGACGTCCATGTCCCGATCATCCCCCGGGGCGGGCCCGGCCGCGTCCGGAGCCCGGCCGTCTCCGCCGCTCAGGTCGCCCGCCAGTAGCCCAGCGCGTGCACCCGCTGCTTGGGCAGGCCCAGTTCCTTGCGGACGTACGCCGTCAGGGCCCGGGTCGTCACCGTGTCGCACGCGATCCAGACGTATGGGTCGGCCGTGCTCCGGAGCAGGCCGGGCAGGTCCGACCTCACCCGTTCGACGAGGTGCGCGCCGGAGTCCTGGCGCGGCACCTTGCGCACCTCGTGCCGGTCCGGGTCGGTGCGGAACGGCAGGTCGTCGTCGCCGCCCTCGAACCAGACGGTGGCCGGGGCGGAGCCCAGGGCGTCCAGGAGGGAGTTGATGGCCGGGAGCGAGGCCGGGTCGCCGACGGCGAAGACGTGCGAGGGCGCGGGGCTCGGGTGCTCGAAGCCGGTGCCCTGGACGGTCGCCCCGATGGTGTCGCCCGGCTTCGCCGCCCTGGCCCAGTCGCTGGCGCACCCCTCGTGCAGGGCGAACTCCAGTTGGAAGGTGCCGGTCTCGGCGTCCGGGTCGACCAGGGTGTAGGCCCGCTGGTGCGGCTTGCCCGCGTTGTCGAACCACAGCCGTACCCACATGGTGGGGTGGACTCCGGTCGCGGCCAGGAGACCGCCGTCGGTGAAGCGCAGCCGCCGGTAGTCCGGGGTGACGTCCTCCACGTCCGTCACCGTGAACTCGAAGTCCTTGCCGCGCAGCAGTTTGAGGACCGCGCCCTCCCAACCC
>NZ_POUC01000773.1 GCF_002891435.1 Streptomyces cahuitamycinicus | reverse complement strand
GCCCAGGCCCCGGCGGTGGCATCAGCGACGACACCGCCATCCTCACCCCGCAGAAGCCGGCCCCCGAACAGCCGGACGGCCCGGGCTACGGCCCCCGGCACGACAACGTCTCCGGGCACACGGTCACCAGCGGCATCCCCGTCGTGCCGTCCGGCGCGGCCTCGCCGTTCGGCCCGGGTGCGCCCGGCGACGGCCTGGCGCCCCACACGGCCCCGAAGCTGCCGGAGCCGGTTACCCCGCCCCCGGCGAGCTCCTCGAAGGCGCCGAAGAAGAAGGGCCGCAACAAGCTCGTGCTGCTCGCGGTCGGCGTGGTCGTGGCCGCCGGTGGCGTCTACGGCGCCGGTCTGCTGATGAACCGCACCGACGTGCCCAAGGGCACCACCGTGCTCGGCGTCGACATCGGCGGCACCACCCGCGACGGCGCGGTCAGGAAGCTCGACGAGGCCTTCGACAAGAACGTCGGCAAGGAGCTGAAGCTGTCGGTGGGCGGCAAGACCGTCGCCCTCGACCCGGACAACGCGGGCCTGCAGTTCGACATGGACGCCACGGCCGACGCGGCGGCGAAGAGCGACTACAACCCGGTCTCCGTGATCGCCTCGCTCTTCGGCAACCACCGCACCGTGACGCCGGTCATGCCCGTCGACGAGGAGAAGCTGCACGCCTCCCTGGAGGCAGCCGCGGGCGGCTCCGGCGCGTCGACCGACGGCACGATCGAGTTCAAGGACGGCAAGGCCGTCCCCGTGTACGGCAAGGTGGGCAAGGGCATCGACCTCGCCAAGGCGACGACCACGGTGGAGGAGGCGTACCGCACCCAGGTGGAGACCGGCACGGGCGGCACGGTGAACCTCCCGACCACCACCCGGCAGCCGACGGTCTCGAACGCCGAGGTCGACCGGATGCTCAAGGAGTTCGCGCAGCCCGCGATGTCCGACCTCGTCACCATCCGTACCGACGCGGCCCACAGCATCGACTTCGGCAAGGTCTCGCTGCCGAAGATCCTGAGCTTCAAGGCCGTCGACGGCAAGCTCGTGGACACCTACAACCTCAAGGCGCTCCAGGAGGCGTACGGCCAGACCTTCGAGGGCGTGCAGATCGAGGGCGCGAGCGGCAAGCGGGACGTCCTCCCGCAGGACGTCGTCACCGCGCTGCGCGAGGCACTGCGCGGCAAGACGCCCGCGGAGCGCGTCGGAGTCATCGACACCAAGCCGAACTGACCTCCGGCCACCCGCCGCACGAGAGCCTCCGCCCGATGAGGGCGGAGGCTCTCGTCGTCACCCCGCACACATGACAACCGTCATGCGGCACTCCGGACGACCGGCACTGGCCCCGTCCGTACCCGCACAGCCACGATGGCCGTATGACAACGACAGCCCCGGTGGTCGAGTTCGACCATGCACCTCTCCCAGGGCACGGTCCGCAACCACCTCGCCACGGCGATCCAGAAACCGGCGGTGAGAAACCGCGCCGCGGCGGTCCGGGCGGCACGTGAAAAGGGCTGGCTGTAGAGCTCTTAGGGGCGCGGGGAACTGCGCGAAGCAGTCCCACGCACCCGCACACGCGAGGCCACACGAGCCCCCCATGGCGAGAAGGCGTCAGTTGAGCATCGCCCTGGCCGCGAAAGCCTCCCCCCGCACCCGCTCGGCCGCGGCATCGTCCACGGCCTCAACCACCTCCGCGTAGGCCTCCAGCTCTGAGGCCCCGCCCAGGAATTCTCCCCGCTGCACCAGCAACTGCGCCCGCTCGTACCGCAACCGGGCCGGATGCGACGGCAGCAGCAACGACAACTCGACCGCCCACAACGCCACATCCGACCGCTCGGGACGGGCCGCGGCCCACGCCCGCACGTTGTTCAGGATCCGCAGCACCACATCCAGCGGATCGGCCGGCCGCAGCATCGACGGATCGACCCCCGCC
>NZ_POUC01000772.1 GCF_002891435.1 Streptomyces cahuitamycinicus | reverse complement strand
GCCACCGCCCACACCAGGCTCTGGCAGGCGCTTGTCTCGGCGTCGGCCTGGGGTGTGCCGGGCAGCAGGTGGAAGGCGGCGTGGACTTCGCTGGTGGCCTGCCAGAGCCTGGTGTGGGCGGTGGCCAGGTGACGTCCGGCGGCCGGGTGAGGGGGCCGGGTGTTGTCGGCGAGCCGGTCCAGAAGCTGGAGCAGAGCGGTGAGGTGGGCGTGCAGCACGTCAAGGTGCAGACGATCTCCGGACTTGGGCGTGTCCGCGTCCGACGGCGCCAAGGCCCGTGCGTGGTGGCGGATGCCGGCGCTCGCGGCGCGGAGGTAGGGGTGCGCGTCGTCGGGGCGCGTAGGAGAGGTCAAAAGTGGTGGTCCTTCCTGCCGGTAGGCAGGGTGGTGAGGGGCGCCCCGTCGCGGGTGATCCGGAGTGCGGTGGGTCGGGGTGCGCACGGGCGCCGTTGGTTCACAGGGCGGTGCGGGCGAGCGGGAGCGCGGTGAGGGCGAAGGCGTCTGGCTGCTGGTAGTTGAGCCGACGAAGGTCGACGCCGGAGGTGACGGCGTGGGTCTCGATCTGTGCGCAGGCGGCGTCCAGGAGGGCGTCGGTCTCGGCGGTGACGGTGACCAGGCCGGTCAGTGCGACGTCCGCGTGCCCGGCGATGAGCTGGCGTTCGCGGGTTTTGACGTCGGCGTACTCGACGGAGTCCTCTTCGGAATCGACCTGTCCGCGGCGGGCGCGCTCGTTGGCGTCGGCGATGATGGCGGCCTTCTTGCGCTGGACGTCCCGCAGTGCGGACTCGAGCCCCTGCGGCACGTATATAAGGGAGAGGCTGCGGCGCACGCCGGCCGTGAACATCAGCCCGTGCAGGAACCCGGCCCCCATCTCGGTCCTCGGCCAGTTCTCCACCCAGTACGTCGCGTGCCGTGCGCTGTCGGTGGCGAGGCGGTCGTACTCCTCGAACTGCACGACGGGACCGGCGGCTGCGGGGTCGGCTTCGGCGCGGCCGGTCTCGGACCACTGCTGGAGCGCGGCGAGGGCCTTCGGGTCGTATGCGGTGCGAATGACGGCGGCGATTTCCCGCGCGCTCAGCCAGCCGGTGACCTGGAGACCTGCGTTGCTGGCGGCCTGCGCGATGGACGCGGTGGTCTGCTCCATGACGGTGAACGCCCCGGGCAGCCCTCCGCCGGCCTGGTTGATCAGGCGCCGGGCGGCCTTGAGGTCGAGGGATATTGCGAGGTAGGTCTCGTGCGGGGCGGCGGCAGGGCCGGCAGAGGAGACCAGCTCGGAGTAGATCTGTCCGGCGACGGGGGTCTGGGGCTGCCCGTTGTGGGTCCAGTGGCGGGTGAGGGTGTCGCCCGAGTCGGGGACGGTGCGTTCCAGAACCTGCACGGTGGCGATGTGCCCGGTGCGGGCGATGCCCGCGAGTGCGCGTCCCCAGCTGCTCACGTTGTGGTTCTGGGTGGCGGGGTCGAGGAGGGCGAAGGCGCGGCTGGTGACGCGGGCGATGGCGGTCAGGGTCTGCTGGTGCGGGTCGTGGACGGCTGCGGCGCCGTTGGCGGAGTCGCCGGGGGTGACCACCTTGAGGGAGGCGGCGGTGCCGGGCAGATGGAGGACGCCGTCCTGCCGGGGCCGGGTGACGGGCCGAGCGAGCCAGAGGGTCTGGCCGGTGCGGCGACGGTGCGCATACCGGGTGACAATCGGCGCCCAGTCGATCAGGGAGCGGCCGTGCCGGCGGATCGCGACGAGTGCCCCGGATGCCGCCCACAGCGGTGCCAGGGCGACGGCGCCGAGCAGCCCGGTGGAGATCACCGTCATCAGCAGCAGGGCCAGCATGCAGGAGACGAGTACGAGTTGGGGCAGGGAGAGGCCGAGGAGGATGCCGCGGCGGCTCCGGTGCGGGAACTTCACCGTGAGTGGGGCGACGGAGAGATCAGTCAAGGGGCGGGTCCTGGA
>NZ_POUC01000771.1 GCF_002891435.1 Streptomyces cahuitamycinicus | reverse complement strand
GGAGAGAAGGTCTCGAGGCTCGCGGAGCTGACAGTTGTCGTTTGACAACTATAGGTGGAGGGCAGCAGCCTAGGCGTGCCGAACGTGCGCGGGAAGGGACCGGAAGGGCCGACTCCGTGCGACGGCGGGAATTTCAGGCAGTCTGGGTGCCGGACGAGCGGGAGTCTTCGGAGTCGTCGTGTATCTGGGCCGCCGCCGCGTCGCAGAACGCCTCCAGCCCCTGCAGCAGCGCGACCCGCTTCGCCGTGGGCATCTGGTCGAGCACCGCACGCAGCGCCTCCTCCCGGCGCGTGCGCAGGTCGGCCAGGAAGGCGCGGCCCCGGCCGCTGAGGTGCAGGCGGACCTCGCGCCGGTCGGCCGGGCTCACCTCCCGCTCGACGAACCCGGTCGCCTGCAGCCGGTCGCACAGCCGGCTGGTCGAGGGCGGTGTGGAGGCGAGGGAGTCGGCGAGCGTCCGCAGGTTGATGCCCTCGTGGTGTTCGAGCATGAGCAGCACCCGCAGCTGGGACGCGGAGGCCGGCGCGGTCGAGGCCCGGCCCCAGAGGACTTCCAGCAACTCCGCAGCCGTGGAGGTCACACGGGCGACCTCTGCGGGCTCAGGGCGGGGTGGTCGGAGGGAAGTCACAGTCACACTCTCGCAGGCACCGGGATGGCCGTCAGCGTACTAGGCGCGAGCTGAGCCGCCCGGGACCGCTTCCCGGGCGCCCGTGGACAAGGACCGCTTCCGAGGACGCGCAGGCGTCCCACCGAGGATGGTGAACAGACCACCGTGACCACGATCACGAACAGATTCGTGGCCGCCGAGCGCGCCCTGCGCACGGCGGCGCCCCATCAACTGCTGGACGCGGTCCGTCGTGTACTGACCGATCAGTACGCGGCGGACTCCGTCGAGCTTTTCCTGGCCGACTACGGACTGACGGTGCTTCAGCCCGTGTCCGTGCTGCCGCAGACCCTCCAGCCGGTGTCCGTGCACAACAGCACGGCGGGCCGGGCCTTCGGCGCACAGGAACCGCACGTGGAGGCCCTCCCGGGCGGCCTCGTACGGGCGCACCTGCCCGTCACCGTGCGCGGTGACCGCCTGGGCGTGCTGACCGTCACCCTGCCGGGGGCGGAGCACACCGAGGGCTGCCTGGGCGAGCTGGCCGAGATCGCCGAGGTGCTCGGGCACGAGGTCTACGTGGCCGAGCGTGACACCGACCTGTATCTCCAGGCGCGCCGCCGGGACCGGCTCACGCTGGCCGCCGAGATGCAGTGGCAGCTCCTGCCGGGCCGCTCCTGCACCCGCCCCGAGTACGAGCTGGGCGCTCAGCTGGAACCGGCGTACGCGATCTTCGGCGACAACTTCGACTGGTCCGCCTCGGCCGACCGACTCAGTCTCTACGTCACCAACGGCATGGGCGAGGGCATCGAGGCCTCCCTGCTGACGAACCTGGCGATCAACGCCCTGCGCAACGCGCGCCGGGCCGGGCTGTCCATCGACGACCAGGCGGCCCTGGCCGACCAGGCGGTGTACGCCCACTACCGGGGCCGCTGCTACCTCTCCGTGCTCATGCTCGACTTCGACCTCGCCACCGGCCGGGTCCGCGCGGTGGACGCCGGGTCGCCGCAGATGCTGCGGCTACGCCGGGGCGCGGTCGAGCGGGTGCCCTTCGACGCCCAGCTGCCGCTCGGCATGTTCGAGGAGACCGACTACGTGATCCAGGAGTTCCGGGTCGAGCCGGGCGACCGGCTGGTCTTCGTCAGCGACGGGGTCTACGACGTCGCCTCCCCGGGCGGCGAGACCTACGGGGACGCCGCCCTGGCCCGGGCGATCCAGTCGACCCGGCTGCTGCCGGCCGCCGAGGTGCCCCGGGCCATCCTGCGCGAACTGACGGGCCACCGAGGCAGATCCACCCCTGACGACGACGCGCTCGTGGTGTGTCTCGACTGGCGTGGCCGGTAAGGGACGGGGAAGGCGCAGG
>NZ_POUC01000770.1 GCF_002891435.1 Streptomyces cahuitamycinicus | reverse complement strand
GCTCCGGGCAGCGGGGTGTGGACGCGGTCGGCGCAGGTGCGCGGCGCGAGCGCGAGGGTGAAGCCCTCGGGCTTGAGGGTGAGGGTCTCCTTGACCGTGAGCCGGTAGTCGGCGTGGTCGCGCAGCCGGTAGCGGTGGACGAGCATGGCCAGCAGCATGGTCGCCTCGTGCAGCGCGAACTGGCGCCCGATGCAGGCACGCTCACCGGTGCCGAACGGCTTGAAGGCGTGCACCGGCCGCCCGGCCTCCGCCTCGGGCGTGAAGCGGGAGGGGTCGAACAGCTCGGGGTTGTCGCCCCACGCGGGCTGCCGGTGCAGCATCGGCGTGAGGACCAGGGCGGACTGTCCGGCGCGCAGCGGGACGCGTCCGCCGAGCAGGGTGTCCTCGCGGGCCTGCCGTGAGAAGACGGCGGCCGTGGGCCAGAGCCGCAGGGCCTCGTTGAGCACCTGGCGGGTGTAGGTGAGCCTGCCGACCTCGTCGTACGTGGGCTCGGGGTCCGCCTGGTCGCCCCACAGCGCGTCGGCCTCGCGCTGCACCAACTGGAGGGCGGTGGGGTGCTTGGCGAGGTAGTACAGCGCGAAGGACATGGCGCCGGAGGTGGTCTCGTGGCCGGCGATCAGGAACGTGATGACCTGGTTGCGGATGTTGGCGGTGTCGAGTGTGGTGCCGTCGGCGGGGTGCTCGGCGGTGAGCATCAGGCCGAGCAGATCGTCGGCGTCGCTCTGGTCGGTGCCGGTGCGCGCGGCGATGACGTCGTCGACGACCCGGGCGAGGTAGGCGGAGTCGTCGCGGAAGGCTGCGTCCTGCGCCGAGTGGTCCTGGCCGGGGACACGCGCCAGGCGGGTCATGCTCCACTCCAGGCAGCGGACCATCGACTCGACGAAGGGGTGCGGCTCGGCCCGCTCGAAGGAGCCGAAGTCGTAGCCGAACCCGGCGAGTCCGATGGTGTCGAGCGTCATGCGGGTCATGTCGTCGGGGACGTTCACCGGCCGTCCGGCGCCGGCGTCGCGGTCCCAGGACGCGATGAGCCGGCGGGCCACCTTCAGCATCACGGGGTGGTAGGTGCGCATCGAGCCCAGCGCGAAGGCGGGCATCAGGATGTCGTGCGCCTTCGCCCAGTTGGGTTCGTCGTTGTACGCCGTGAACAGGCCGTCGGCGGCGAACTCCCGGACGTTCTCCAGACCCGGCCCGATGTGCTTGGCGAAGCGCTGCTCGTCCGCGAGGTCGGCCACGAGGTCCAGGTCGCCCACGAACAGCGTGTCCCGCCCGTACAGCCGCCGCACGAACACGGGCCCGTGCTCGCGCATCAGGTCCATGGCCTGCTGGACGGGCGCACCGCCGGGTCCGGTGGCGGAGATGTCGGCGACGGGGACGCCGGGAAGGGTGTCTGTGATCGGTGGAGTCTGTCCGGTGGGGGGCATGACGCGGCAACTGCCTTTCGCGCTACGGAAGTACTGCGCTCCAGCGTGATCCACCCGGCCCGGCGGACGATGCCGCTGCCCTACATGATTTTGTAGTGCAAGCAGATGCGCCGCTCTTGCGCGGGAGCGGCCCGGCATGGCAGGAGGCATGCGTGGACCGGGTTCGGCAGGAGGCCGTGACGTGGCGCAACCGCGCGCTGCTGCTGTTCGACCGGGTCGCGATGCCGGTCGCGGTGTGCGACGTGTACGGGGCGGTGCTGCTGGCCAATCCGGCCATGGCCGCGGAGTGCGGTACGACGCCGGGGCGGCTGCGCGGCCGTGACGTGCTCGATCTGTTCAGCCCGCGGGAGGCCACACAGGTGGAGCGCATCGCGCAGGCCCTGCGCCTGCGCCACCGCTCGCGCTACCAGGTAGCGGTGCGCTGGCAGACCCCAGGCGAGGTGGAGCGCTACGGCGAACTGACAGCAGATCCGGTCAGCGACACGGTGGAGGACACCCCCGCGCTGCTGGTGATGCTCCGGGTGGACGCCGAACGCGCCCCCTCCCCCGC
>NZ_POUC01000076.1 GCF_002891435.1 Streptomyces cahuitamycinicus | reverse complement strand
GGGCGGAGGGGCGGACGGCCGACGAGGAGGCAACGGCCGGAGGGGGCATGGGCGAGGAGGTTCACGCGTCCGGTGAGGATCTCCCGGGCGGCGGCCGCCGGGTCGACACCGTCGCCGCCGTCGTCCGGCAGTGGCAGGCCGTGCACCCCGGGCTCGACACCGGGCCGATGGAGATCATCGGGCGGATCAACCGGTGCGCCGCTCTGCTGCAGCAGGCAGAGGACGCCCCGTTGAGACGGGCGGGGCTCAGCCGGCCCGAGTTCGATCTGCTGGGTGCGCTGCGTCGTACCGGGCACGAACTGACGCCCGGGGACCTGGCCAGGGAGACCTTCTCCTCGGGGGCCGCCGTCACCAAGCGCCTGAAGCAGCTGACCGAGCGCGGTCTGGTCGAACGGCGGGGCGACACCCGTGACCGCCGGGTCGTCCACCTCCGCCTCACGGACGCCGGGCGCGACCTCGTCGACGCGATCCTGCCCGTCCAGCTCGCCTACGAGACGGCCGTGCTGTCCGGCGTGGACGGCCCGGAGCAAGGTGAACTCGCCGCCTTGCTGGGGGAGTTGCTCAGCCAGCTGGAGGGGCGGCTCGGCGTCCTGCGGGCCTGACCGCCCACGAGCCGGGCAGTGGCGGTCCCGTCGGACAGGGTGTGACGACGCGAGGCCGGCTCAGGCCTCGTCGCCCGCCCGGTACACGCCGAAGACCGCCCCCTGCGGGTCCCGCAGCACCGCGATGCGCGGCCCGTCGGGCACCGAGGTGGGCACCATCAGCACCGTGCCGTGCTGCTGGACCACGGCGGTCGTGTCGTCCACGTCGGCCACCGCGAAGTACGGCAGCCAGTGCGCCGGCACCTCGGGCGGGAACTTGTCGTCCATCGTCACCATGCCGCCGAAGTCCGCGCCGCCGACGCCCCACTGGGTGTAGCGGTCCGACGGGGCGACCGTCCAGCCGAACACCCGCGGGTAGAAGGACACGGCCCCCTCCGGGTCCCGCGTCATCAGCTCCACCCAGCCCAGCGAACCGGGCGCGTTGAACAGCCCGGCGCCCGGGAAGGTCCCCGCCTGCCACAGCTGGAAGACGGCGCCGCCCGGATCGGCGGCCACCGCGAACCGCCCCATGTCGAACACGTCCGTCGGGCCGAACAGCAGTGCTCCGCCCGCTTCCGTCACCGCGCGGACGGTGGCGTCCGCGTCGGTCACCGCGAACGACACGTTCCACGCGACCGGCTGCGACGGCTGGTACAGCGGGGCGAGCGCGGCCACGGCCGCGTCTCCGAGATGTGCGACGGTGTAGCCGCCGGCCTCCTGACGCGCGTCCGCCTCGGGCCGCCAGCCGAACAGCCGCGTGTAGAACCGCCGGGCCGCTTCCAGGTCACTGGTCCCCAGCTCTGTCCAGCAGGGGCCGCCGGTCACCGGTGCGTCGAGCTTCATGGCGTTCCTTCCACGAGCGGCGGGGACGGGCCCCCGAGGGCCCCTCCAGCACGCTAAGCCGCCCGCGGGGCTCCCTGCCATCCGGGGAAACCCGGTGGTGTGCCGATGCGGCCCCGGCGTACGTCCCTGGAGACGGAGACACCGGGGACGACGGCCCCCACCTGCACGTACGTCGTCGCCGCGGCCCACCCGCCGCGTCACCGCGCTGACGACGAGGTCCCGCCCCGGCACGCCCGGAACGCCACACGCGCGCCGCCGGCCTCGCCGACGTCGGCGACCTGCGCATCGACCCGGCGGAGCACGGCACCGGCCCGGAGCGCCGGCCGCTCGCCCGGGCCGCGGACCGGCTGCGGCGGTGCGGCGTGGACCGGCTCGTCGCTTGCGAACCGGCCGACGGCAGTGCCATGACCGCCCTTCTGACCGGTGCGGGCCTTCGCTCACTCACCCGCGCCGGGCGGGGCCGGGAGCAAGGCCCGGGCCGGGGTCAGATGCCGGGCCGGTAGCGGATCGGATGGTCCGCGGGCACCTCCACCAGCACGATCGGCGTCCCCTCGGGATCCGCGATCCACATCTCGATCAGCCCCCAGGGTTCCTTCACCGGCGGCCGCACGATCTCCACGCCCCTCGCCCGCAGCTCCTCCCGCGCCGCCGCCACGTCGTCGACCTGCAGCCACAGCCGCACGGCGGGCACCGGGGGCGTGTCGGAGCGGCCCGAGACCTCCAGGAAGCCGCCGCCCAGGAAGAAGACCGTGCCGCGCTCCGGCCCGGTCCCGAACTCGCGGTACACGGCGAGGCCCAGCTGTTCGCCGTAGAAGGCGCGCGACCGCTCGGGGTCGGTGGGGCGGAGCAGGATCCGGCTGCCGAGTACATGCACCATGCAGCGGAGCCTAGTGGTGGCGTTACGCTCAACCCTGCCCAGCCTCGCCGCCGCAACGGAGACGTACGCCCATGGAGACCGCCGCCACCGAACTGACCTTCCGCGACGCCACCGACGCCGACGTGGACGAGCTGGTCGCGCTGATCGAGTCGGCGTACCGGGGCGACGACAGCAGGGCCGGGTGGACCACCGAGGCGGACATCCTCGAAGGGCAGCGCACCGACCCCGAGGGTGTGCTGGAGGTCATCGAGTCGCCCGACAGCCGGCTCCTCACGGTGGAGCGGGACGGCGGGATCGTCGCCTGCTGCCAGCTGGAGCACCAGGGCGAGAACGCCTACTTCGGGATGTTCGCCGTCAGCCCCCGGCTCCAGGGCGCGGGCCTCGGCAAGGTGATCATCGCGGAGGCGGAGCGGCAGGCCCGCGAAACCTGGGGCGTGCGGGAGATGCAGATGACCGTGATCTCCGTGCGCGACGACCTCATCGCCTGGTATGAGCGGCGCGGCTACCGCCGTACGGGACGGATGACACCGTTCCCGTACGGCGACGAACGCTTCGGCGTTCCGCAGCGCGACGACCTGAGGTTCGAGCTGCTCGTGAAGGAACTCGCGTAGTCACTAGGCCGTGAAACGGCCCGTGCGCTTGATGTCCGGGTGGTCGGTGGTCGCGCCGTCCAGGCCGAAGGCCCGGACGAGACGCAGCTGGTCCTGCGTGTTCACCACCCAGCCGATGATCCGCAGGTCGGCCTTGCGGGCCCGCTCCACGATCTCCAGGGTGAGCCGGCGGATGTTGAGGCAGACGGTCGCCGCGCCCGCCTCGACGGCCCGGTCCACGATGTCGGTGCCGTAGCGACTGGCGATCAGTGCGGTGCGCACACCCGGTACGAGTGGCTTGATCTCGGCGATCGCCTCGTCGTGGAACGAGGAGACCTCCACCCGGCCGGCCAGTCCGCGCCGGTTCATGACCTCAGCCAGGGCCCGTGCCGCCTGCGCGTCCTTGATCTCCGCCTGGAGCGGCGCCTGGACGGCCTCCAGCACCTCCTCGAAGACCGGCACCCGCTCGCCCCGGCCGGCGTCCAGGGCCCGCAGCTCGGCGAGGGTTTTCTCGGCGATCGGCCCGGTGCCGTCGGTCGTGCGGTCCACATCCGTGTCGTGCATGACGACGAGCGCGCCGTCCTTGCTCAGATGCAGATCGAGTTCGATGGCGTCGAGCCCCGCCTCCTGGGCGGCGACGAAGGACCGGAGGGTGTTCTCGGGCTCCACACCCATGACTCCGCGGTGACCGATGGTGAGGAAGTTCAAGACGCGACTCTCTTCCGTCGACAGGCGGCAGTGGGGGCCCGGCGGCCCCCCTGACCGTATCGCCTGGACCCGCCCTGTGCAGAGAGTGAGGGCATGGTCGCCGCACATCCGGGCAGAAGCGTGACCGGCAGGAAAAAGTGCGGTGAAGGGGAGGGTGAGGCAGGATAATTTCCCGGGTTCACCCTTGCTGGGAGGAACCTCGTGTGTATACGGTCTGCATACGTGAGATTCTCCCGTGGAAGGTGGGACATGACGGAAATTCTTGTGCAGGTGGGTTCGGAGGACGCTCTTCCTCCCGTGGCCAGGGTGGTGGAGCACCCGGCATGGCCCGTGCTCAAGGATGCCGTGGAGCGGATCCGGCCATGGCAGTCCAAGGACGGGTCGATCGACTTCGACGCCGAGGGCGCGCCCGACCCGGCCGACGCCGAGCTCGTGGTCCGCCAGGTCGCCGACGCCGTCCTGGAGCTCTCCCCGCTGCTCCCGCACGACGGCGCCTATCACGAGGCCCTGGTCAAGGACCTGACCCGGTGGGCCGACAGCGGCTTCCAGGTGCCCGACTTCCTCGACTCGCTGCTGGCCTTCCAGCCCGCCGCGAACCGCGCGGACGGCCTCCAGCACCTCGTCGTCTTCCCCATGTACACCCAGAACGGCAACCCCGACCGCAACCTCGAAGCGGTCGTGCTGCGCATGGTCTGGCCGGCCTGGCTGGCCGAGCTGGAGCGCACCCGCTACGACAACCCGCTGTTCTGCGGCATCAAGTTCGAGGACTTCACGGCCGGCTACGACACCAACTCGGCCGTCCTGTTCCCCGAGACCATCGCCGTGCGCGAGGCCCCGGAGCGCTTCACGTGGGGCGGCATCTTCTGCGACCGCGAGGCCGCCCGCTTCCGCCGCGTGACCGACGCCGCCGTCGACATCCTGGGCCTGGAGCTGCCCGAGGACATCGCCGCGATGGTCCACGACCAGAAGCGCTGCGAGGAGGCGTTCGTCCTGTGGGACATGGTCCACGACCGCACCCACAGCCACGGCGACCTGCCCTTCGACCCCTTCATGATCAAGCAGCGCCAGCCGTTCTGGATGTACGGCCTGGAGGAGCTGCGCTGCGACCTCACCGCCTTCAAGGAGGCCGTGAAGCTGTCGGCCGACGGCGTGCCGCAGGCCCGTGACGTGCAGGTCGCGGTCCTCTTCGACCGCATGTTCCGCTTCCCGGTCACCGGCGAGCGCGTGCGCAACTACGACGGCCTGGGCGGCCAGCTCCTCTTCGCGTACCTGCACAAGCACGACGTCGTCCGCTGGACCGACAACAGGCTCACCATCGACTGGGAGCGCGCCCCGCAGGTCACCAACCAACTGTGCGCCGAGATCGAGGACCTGTACCGCGACGGCATCGACCGCCCGAAGCTCGTCCACTGGTTCGCCGGCTACGAGCTTGTCTCCACCTACCTCTCCCCGCACCCGGGCTCCAAGTGGGCCAAGGGCCCCGAGGCCCTGGACACCACGCAGCCCCCGCGCAAACTCGTCGATGACGTGCTTCCGGACGAGTTTCCGCTGAGCATGTTCTATGAGGCACTCTCCAAGAAGCTGAAGAACGTGATCGCCTCCACCAAGGGCATCACGGCTGACAGCGCCGAGCGGATCGCCGCGTGAGCGATCGGCAGACCGGGAACACTGCTCAGGAGGCGAAGATCATGGGGAACGGGGCGCTCAGCGGTGCGGTGATCGCGGTGGCCGGAGCGGGCGGGCCCGCCGGCCGGGCCGCACTGCTCAGGCTGGCCGAAGCGGGAGCCACCGTCATCGGCTCGGACAACGATCCGGAGCGGCTGGTGGAGGCGGTGGACGCGGCGCGCTACGCGACCGGCGGCGCCACCGTCACCGGTGACACGGTCGATCTGCTGAACCTGGAGGCCACCCGCGACTGGGCCACTCGCATCGAGAAGGACTTCGGCCGTGTCGACGGGCTGGTCCACCTCGTCGGCGGCTGGCGCGGCAGCGAGACCTTCACCCGGACCAGCCTCGACGACTGGGACTTCCTGGAGATGCTGCTGGTCCGCACGGTGCAGCACACCTCCCTCGCCTTCCACGAGGCGTTGCAGCGCAGCGACCGCGGCCGGTACGTGCTCATCAGCGCCGCCGGTGCCAGCAAGCCCACCGCGGGCAACGCCGCGTACGCGGCCGGCAAGGCCGCGGCCGAGGCGTGGACGCTGGCCATGGCGGACTACTTCCGCAAGGCCGGGGGCGCCGAGGGGCCGACGTCGGCTGCCACGATCCTGGTGGTGAAGGCGCTGGTCCACGATGCGATGCGCGCCGACCGGCCCAACGCGAAGTTCGCGGGCTTCACGGACGTCAAGGACCTGGCCGAGGCCGTCACCGAGGTCTGGGAGAAGCCCGCCGCCGAAGTGAACGGAAACCGTCTGTGGCTCACCGAGAAGCCGTGAACCCGCCGAAGACCGACGCCCGCCGTCATCACGACCCCGAGGTCCGCGGCTTCGCCAGCGACAACTACGCCGGGGCCCACCCGGAGGTCCTCGCCGCCCTGGCCCTGGCCAACGGCGGGCACCAGGTCGCGTACGGCGAGGACGCCTACACCGACAACCTCCAGCAGGTCATCCGCAGCCACTTCGGGCCCACGGCCGAGGCGTTCCCGGTCTTCAACGGCACCGGCGCGAACGTCGTCGCGCTCCAGGCGGTCACCGACCGCTGGGGCGCGGTGATCTGCGCGGAGAGCGCGCACATCAACGTCGACGAGTGCGGGGCCCCGGAGCGGGTCGGCGGCCTGAAGCTGCTCACCGTCCCGGCGCCCGACGGCAAGCTCACGCCCGAGCTGATCGACCGGCAGGCGTACGGCTGGGACGACGAGCACCGGGCGATGCCGCAGGTCGTCTCCATCGCCCAGGCCACCGAACTGGGCACGGTCTACACACCGGAGGAGATACGCGCCCTCTGCGAGCACGCGCACGCGCACGGCATGAAGGTGCACCTGGACGGCTCGCGGCTGGCCAACGCCGCCGCCACCCTGAACGTCCCGATGCGCACACTCACCAACGCCGCCGGCGTCGACATCCTCTCCCTGGGCGGCACGAAGAACGGCGCCCTGTTCGGCGAGGCCGTCGTGGTCCTCAACCGGGACGCCGTGAGCCACATGAAGCACCTGCGCAAGCTGTCCATGCAGCTCGCCTCCAAGATGCGCTTCGTGTCGGTGCAGCTGGAAGCCCTGCTCGCCCGGGACCTGTGGCTGCGCAACGCCGGTCACGCCAACGAGATGGCCCAGCGGCTCGCCGAGGGCGTGCGGGCGGTGCACGGTGTGGAGATCCTCTACCCGGTGCAGGCCAACGCGGTCTTCGCCCGCCTGCCCCACGACGTGAGCGAGCGCCTCCAGAAGCGGTTCCGCTTCTACTTCTGGGACGAGGCCGCGGGTGACGTCCGCTGGATGTGCGCCTTCGACACGACCGAGGACGACGTGGACGCGTTCCTGGCAGCGCTGAAGGAGGAGATGGCCCGTTAGATGCATAGGTATGCGGCAGAGTGTAAGTCAATTGACGGTAGAGTGATCTCTCCCTACGCTCTGCCTGCATGCAGCTGATCCAGCAGACACCAGACCTCTCCGCCTACTTGGCCCCCGACGAGGTGGTCGACCATCACCATCCGCTCGTGCGCGAAACGGCGGCGAGGATCGCTGCCGGGGTGGTCGACTCGTATGAATATGCGCGGGCGGCTTTCGAGTTCGTACGCGACACCGTCCCGCACTCGCAGGACTCCGGTGATCTCCGCGTCACCTGGCGCGCCTCGGACGTCCTGGAGCAGCGCACCGGCATCTGCTATGCCAAGGCCCACGCGCTGGCCGCCCTGCTCCGGGCCGAGGACATCCCCACTGCCCTGTGCTACCAGAAACTGGACGTCGTGCACGGGCTGGTCGCCGTGCGGTTCAACGGCGCGTGGCATCGGCAGGATCCCCGGGGCAACAAGCCCGGTGTGGATGCCCAGTTCTCCCTCGATGGTGAGCGGCTGGCCTTCGCGCCCGATCCGGCGTCCAATGAAATGGACTATCCGGTCTTGTATGCTGCACCGCATCCGGTCGTGCTGGACGCCCTCACGGCAGCGCGCGACCGGCCGTACCTCTGGCAGACGCTCCCCACCGCACTCTGAGGCAAGGCGACCATGACGCTCACACTGACCGTGTCCGACGACGTACGCGCACTCGCCCCCGGTTTCACCCACGTCGCGATCGAGGCACACGGCCTGGTCAACGGGCCGAGCAGTGAGGCCAGTGCGGCCCTGCTGGACGACGCGGCGCGCCGGCTCGCCGTACGGCTGGACGGCCGCGCCCCGCACGAGGACCCGCACATGGCCGCATGGCGCGAGGCCTACACGGCGTTCGGCTCGAAGCCGTCCCGCACCCGGAACTCCGCGGAGGCGCTGGCCAGGCGGGCCCTGTCGGAGGCCGGGCTGCCCCGCATCAATTTGCTGGTCGACCTCTACAACGCCGTCTCCGTCGCCCATCTGATTCCCGTCGGCGGCGAGGACGCCGACCGCATCGAGGGCGGAATGCGCCTGACCCGTGCCACGGGGGAGGAGGACTTCGTGACCGTCGTCGGGGGCGAGGAGACCTTCGAGCACCCCGACGCGGGCGAAGTCGTGTGGCGGGACGACGCGGGCGTGACCTGCCGCCGCTGGAACTGGCGCCAGGGCCCGCGCACCCGGCTCACCGAGCGCACGACGTCCGGCATCTTCCTGCTGGAGAGCCTGGCACCCATGCCGGTCGCCGAGGTGACGGAGGCCGCCGCGGAACTCGCCGAGCTGCTGGCGAAGTTCAGCCCGGGAGCGGACATCGCCGTCCGCGCTCCGGAGCCCTCCGGCTGAGTTCCGGCAGGGCGGGTGTCAGTGCGCCTCGGCTGCCCGCACCTGCTCAGGCGTCGGGGCCGTGCCGCCGAGGTGGGCCGGCATCCACCAGGTGTCGTCCGGGCCCTTCGGGCGGACCGGGTAGGCGCGCTGGGCGGCCTCGAGGAGTTCCTGCACGCGTTCGCGCAGCTGGCGGGTGATGGCGCCCGCGTACTTGTCGCGGGAGGCCTCGATCGCCTCGCCCACCCGGATCGTGACGGGGATGTGGCTGCGCTTGAAGTTGCGCGGGTGCCCCTTGGTCCACAGCCGCTGGGTGCCCCACACCGCCATCGGGATCAGCGGGACGCCGGCCTCCTGGGCCAGGCGCGCGGCGCCCGACTTGAAGCTCTTCAGCGTGAACGACTGCGAGATGGTCGCCTCCGGGAAGACCCCGATGATCTCGCCCGACCGCAGCGAGTCCAGGGCGTGCGCGTAGGCTGCCTCGCCCTGCTTGCGGTCCACGGGGATGTGCTTCATCCCGCGCATCAGCGGACCGGAGATGCGGTGCCGGAAGACGGACTCCTTCGCCATGAAACGCACGAGACGTTTCTGCGGCAGCGCCGCCAGGCCGTCGAAGACGAAGTCCAGGTAGCTGATGTGATTGCTCACCAGCACGGCGCCGCCCGAGCGCGGGATGTTCTCCGAACCCTGGAGGTCGATCTTGAGGTCCCACACCTTGAACAGCGTGCGGGCGAAACCGACGACGGGACGGTAGACGAGCTCTGCCATGGGCGGGCCGGCCCCTTCCTGCTCTGCCTGGGAAGGGATTCCCAGTGGAAAGTTACGCAGCCGTAGGTTTTACGGCTTGTCGCAGATCGTGCCCCAAGAACGGCCGGGTAGCCAGTCCCCGTGCCCGTCGGCGGCGAGATTCTCGTCACGTCGTCCGCCGGTTCCCACCTCGTGCTTTTGCGCGCCCATTACCCCGCGCGGACCGCCGCCCGCCGCACGAGCAGGTACAACTCGCACCCCAGGCAGTACCCGAACGCAGCATTGAGGAAGGCGGCGGCGAGCGCGGCGCCGGTCGCCGCGAGTCCCAGCCAGCCGGGGCCCAGGGTGTAGCCGACGAGCCCGAGTCCGGCGAAAAGCAACCCCACCACCTGGGCGAAACGCGGCGGTTCGGGTGCTTCGAACTCCTTTGGCGGGCCGAGCCGCGGCCGTACGGCCTTGGCGAACAGCAGGCCGTACGGGGAGCGTCCGGCCCCGCCCGCCGCGCCGAGCAGGAACGCCAGCGTCTGCCAGGCCAGCAGCCAGGCGCTCCCCGTGACCAGAACGACCGCCAGCACGGCGGCCGTGACGGCCGCGCCGAAACGCGGCCCTCTCACATCGATGTCCATAGGAACCAATCATTCCGCAGGACGGCCGGGTGGCGGGGCCGGGAATCTTTGCGGTCTCGTGAACGCTTGCAGCAGGTGATGACCGGACTGGTGGTGTGCGTGGTGGTGCTCGTGGCGGCGAGCGCCTACGGAGTGCTGCAACGGCGGCGGAGCGGGAGAGTGCGGGTGCGCGGGCGTGACGACGGCAAGCGGCTCGATGCGGCGGACCTGGGCGCGGAGCTCGGCGAGCGGGCCACGCTCGTGCAGTTCTCCAGCGCGTTCTGCGCGCCCTGCCGGGCGACCCGGCGGGTCCTCGGCGAGGTCGCCGGTGTGGTCCCGGGCGTGGTCCACGTCGAGATCGACGCCGAGGCCCACCTGGACCTCGTACGGCGGCTGGAGATCCTCAAGACCCCGACCGTGCTGGTCCTGGACGCCGACGGCCGGGTGGTGCGCAGGGCCACCGGGCAGCCGCGCAAGGCCGACGTGATCGCCGCGCTGGGGGAGGCGGTGTGACCGGTGTGACGCCGTCCGTGAGTCATCTCCCACATCACGGAACCAACTTGACTGTGCGTACCAGTTATCGTCAGCCTGACCCCATGCCTGCGGACCTCCTCGCCACACCCGACCTCCTGCGCTCGGTCTTCCGGCGGCACGCGGCTGGTGTCGCCGTCGTCACCGCTCGTGGCGAGGCGGGCCCGGTGGGCTTCACCGCGACCTCCCTGGCGTCCGTCTCCGCCGAACCTCCGCTGCTGTCCTTCGGGATCGGCACCGACGCCTCCAGTTGGCCCGCGATCGCGACGGCGGACCACGTCGGCGTCCACATCCTCGGTGAGCACCAGCGGGAGCTGGCCGTCACCTTCGCCCGCAGCGGCGCCGACCGCTTCGGCCCGCCCACAGCCTGGCGGGATGGGCCCGAGGGCGTTCCGGTCCTGGACGGCGTGCTCGCCTGGCTGGTGGGCCGGGTCGTCGCGCGCGTGCCCGCCGGGGACCACCGGATCGTGCTCGCCGAGGTCGTGCACGGCGACCCCACGGGCACCGGTCGTCCACTCCTCTATCACCAGGGACGTTTCCAGCGTCTGGGCGACTGAGCGGGACGTCCCCCGTGCTGCGTGACCGTCGAGTTCCGGTTACGCTGCGTTGCGAAGGTCACAGTTCAAAGCGCTTGCTTAGCGGGAACGAACTGGGTGTACTGACGAGTAATATTTCGCTCGGGGCGTGGGTCGCCCCGACCGGGATCGGACGCTAGAGGCGCCTATGCTGCCTGCAAGTAGGCAGCATGGAAATGACGATGCAGTAGGAGAGCCGGCGTGAGCTTGAGGATCGTTGTCACTGTGAAGTACGTGCCCGACGCCACTGGCGACCGGCACTTCGCCGATGACCTGACCGTCGACCGGGACGACGTGGACGGTCTGCTCTCCGAGCTCGACGAGTACGCGGTCGAGCAGGCGCTGCAGATCTCCGAGAACGCAGGCGACGACGTGGAGATCACCGTTTTGACGGTGGGTCCCGAGGACGCCAAGGACGCCCTGCGCAAGGCGCTGTCCATGGGCGCGGACAAGGCGATCCACGTCGAGGACGACGACATCCACGGCACCGACGCCATCGGCACCTCCCTGGTCCTGGCCAAGGCGATCGAGAAGGCCGGCTACGACCTGGTCATCTCCGGTATGGCTTCCACCGACGGCACCATGGGCGTCGTGCCCGCGCTGCTCGCCGAGCGTCTGGGTGTGCCGCAGGTGACCCTGCTGTCCGAGGTCTCCGTCGAGGACGGCACGGTCAAGGGCCGCCGCGACGGTGACGCCGCCTCCGAGAGCCTCGAGGCCTCCCTCCCGGCGGTCGTGTCCGTGACCGACCAGTCGGGCGAGGCCCGTTACCCGTCCTTCAAGGGCATCATGGCCGCCAAGAAGAAGCCGGTTCAGTCCTGGGACCTGTCCGACCTGGACCTGGAGGCGGAGGAGGTCGGCCTCGAGGGTGCCTACACCACGGTCGACGGCGCGACCGAGCGTCCGGCCCGCACCGCGGGCACGATCGTCAAGGACGAGGGCGAGGGCGGCAAGCAGCTCGCTGAGTTCCTCGCGGGCCAGAAGTTCATCTAGGCCCGACGCAGTCGCTGTCCGTCCCTCATCTTTCGCAAGCAGGAGAGAAGAAGTCCCATGGCTGAAGTTCTCGTCTACGTCGACCACGTGGACGGCGCCGTCCGCAAGCCCACCCTTGAGCTGCTGACCCTGGCCCGCCGCGTCGGCGAGCCGGTCGCCGTCGCGCTGGGCAACGGCGCCGGTGACACCGCCGCCACGCTCGCCGAGCACGGCGCGGTCAAGGTCCTCACCCACGAGGCCTCCGAGTACGCCGACTACCTGGTCGTACCGAAGGTCGACGCCCTCCAGGCCGCCGTCGAGGCCGTGTCCCCGGCCGCCGTGCTGGTGCCGTCCTCCGCCGAGGGCAAGGAGATCGCCGCCCGTCTGGCGCTGCGTCTGGGCTCCGGCATCATCACCGACGCCGTCGACCTCGAGGCCGGCGACTCCGGTCCCGTGGCCACCCAGTCGGTGTTCGCCGCTTCTTTCACCACCAAGTCCCGTGTCTCCAAGGGCACGCCGGTCATCACGGTCAAGCCCAACAGCGCCGCCGTCGAGGCCGCCTCGGCCGCAGGCGCGGTCGAGGCCCTGTCTGTGACCTTCTCCGCGCAGGCCACCGGCACCAAGGTCACCGGCCGCACCCCGCGTGAGTCGACGGGCCGTCCGGAGCTGACCGAGGCCGCGATCGTGGTCTCCGGTGGCCGTGGCGTCAACGGCGCGGAGAACTTCGGACTCATCGAGGCGCTCGCCGACTCCCTCGGCGCGGCTGTCGGTGCCTCGCGTGCCGCGGTGGACGCCGGCTGGTACCCGCACACCAACCAGGTCGGCCAGACCGGCAAGTCGGTCTCGCCGCAGCTGTACATCGCCAACGGCATCTCCGGCGCGATCCAGCACCGTGCCGGCATGCAGACCTCGAAGACGATCGTGGCGGTCAACAAGGACGCCGAGGCCCCGATCTTCGACCTCGTCGACTACGGCGTCGTCGGCGACCTCTTCGACGTCGTCCCCGCCCTGACCGAGGAGATCAAGACCCGCAAGGGCTGATCGACCCGCCTGAGGAGGGCCCCCGTGACCGCGCGAACGGTCACGGGGGCCTCTTCTCATCCCAGGGTCATCGAGGCCTGCACCGGCAGATGATCGCTCGGATACGTCCCGTCCACGCTGAAGGTGTTCATCCCGGCCCGGTGCGTGGTCACCCCGGGCGTGGTGAGGATCCAGTCGATGCGCCGCCCGCCGGGTCTGAGCCTCCGGTACCCGTGGTGCGTGCCGTACGCCGGACTCCGCGAGGCCGCCGCGTCCCAGGCGTCCACCAGCCCGATGTCCAGCATGAGGTCGTACACCCGGTTGTCGTGGGCGGCAGCGTTGAAGTCGCCGGTGACGATGACCGGTAACGACCGGTCCCACCCGGCGATCGTCTCGCCGATGAGCCCCGCCGAGCGTTCCCGGGCGTACTGGCTGACGCTGTCCAGATGGGTGTTGAGGACGTAGAACTCCCGGCCGCCGTCGGCGAGATCGGCGAAACGGACCCAGGTCACCATGCGCAGCCAGTCCGCGCCCCAGGTGTTCGAGGCGATCGTGTTCGGGGTGTCGGACAGCCAGAAGTGATCGAACTCCAGCGGGTCGAGTCTGCGCGTGTCGTAGAAGATCGCCATGAACTCGTCCTTGCTGCCGCCCCCGCGTCCGGTGCCGATCCAGTCGTAGTGCCCGCCGAGATCCGTCTCGATCATGCGCACCTGCTGGTAGAGCCCTTCCTGGATGCCGATGACGTGTGGCCGCTCGCGGCGCAGCAGTTCTCGCATCACCGGTCGGCGCACGGCCCAGCGCGGTGTCTTGTCGACGACGGTCGCGAAGCGCACGTTGAACGTCATGACGTTCAGGGCGCCCGGGTGCTCGCCGGCGGAAGCGGGCTGTGTGGGGCCCGCGGTGGTGAGCAGCGGTCCTGTGATGGCGGCGGCCGCCGCCGCCTTGAGCCCGTGGCGGCGCGTCACTCCGGCCTCGTTCGGCACGTGATCTCCCTCCCCTTGCACGTCAGGATGAAGCTTGCCCTCTGAATACGGAAGATGAGAGCGGGTCTGCGGTGACCGGGCGTGAAGGATGGGCAATCGCACCTCAAGACGGTGTTGACCAGGTCGAAGGTCGGCCGATAACTTCGCTCTACGGATTGTTGATTCCGTACAGCGGAAAAACAGGAGGGTCTCGGAATGGGTCAGGGCCAGCAGGAGAAGGTGGCGACCAGCCTCGCGGGCGCCGTCAGCGAGGAGATCAGCGCCTCCCTCGCGCCGGTCGACGCGGAGCTGGAGCGCCGCTACCCCGGGGACCCCGGTACCCGCCAGCCCGTCCACACCGTCTACGTGCCCGGCGACGCCTTCGCCGCCGACACCGTCCGCTCCTGGGGCGACCGGGCGCTGGCCGCCCTCGACGAACACGCGCCCGACGCCGCGTCCTTCGCCGCCGTCCTCGGCATCGCCGAGGAGCTCGCCGAGCCCGTCCACGCGCGCGTGCGCGCCAAGCTGGAACGCGAGCCGATCGAGGACCTGCGCGTCGACTTCGAGGACGGCTACGGCAACCGCCCCGACGCCGAGGAGGACACGGCCGCCGCCCGCGCCGCCAGGATCGTCGCCGAGGCCTACGCAGAAGGCACAGCCGCCCCGTACATGGGCATCCGCATGAAATGCATGGAAGCGCCGGTCCGCGCCCGGGGCATCCGCACCCTCGACATCTTCCTCACCGGCCTGATGGAGGCCGGCGGCCTGCCCGGCGGGCTGGTGCTCACCCTGCCCAAGGTGACGTACGCCGAGCAGGTCACCGCCATGGCGCGGCTGCTGGACGCCTTCGAGAAGACCCACGGCCTCGAACCCGGCCGGATCGGCTTCGAGATCCAGATCGAGACCAGCCAGTCCATCCTCGGCGCCGACGGCACCGCCACCGTAGCCCGCATGATCCAGGCCGCCGAGGGCCGCGCCACCGGCCTGCACTACGGCACCTTCGACTACAGCGCCTGCCTCGGCGTCTCAGCCGCCCATCAGGCGAGCGACCACCCCGCCGCGGACCACGCCAAGGCCGTCATGCAGGTCGCGGCGGCCGGTACCGGCGTACGCGTCTCGGACGGCTCGACGAACGTCCTGCCGGTCGGCCCGACCGCGAAGGTCCACGCCGCCTGGCGCCTGCACTACGGCCTGACCCGCCGCGCCCTAGCCCGCGCCTACTACCAGGGCTGGGACATGCACCCCGGCCACACCCCCCCCCGCTACGCGGCCGTCTTCGCCTTCTACCGCGAGGGCTTCGAGCAGGCCGCCGCCCGCCTGTCCCGCTACGCCAACCGCACCGGCGGCGACGTCATGGACGAACCGGCAACCGCCAAGGCCCTCAGCGGCTACCTGCTGCGCGGCCTGGACTGCGGCGCCCTGGACAACGGCGAGGTCGCCCGCCTGGCCGGCCTGACCCGGGCGGACCTGGAGTCCTTCGCGGCACCCCGGCGCGGGGACCTGACGGCATCCGCCTGACACCGTCCGCACGGCGGACCGGCCGGCGCGTACCGGCCCTGTCACAGCCGTCATCGCGGCCGTCGCCATCACCGCTGCCCCCTATTCTGTACGCCACGCACTGACGGTGTCGGGCCGTCAGCGCACAGGGCGGGGTCACACAGGAACGGGGCAGCGGTGTCAACGGGGGAGCACGGGCGGGCGGACGGGGCCGGACGGCTGCTGGCCGGTCGCTACCGCGTCACGGCGGCGTTGGGGCGCGGCGGCATGGGAGTCGTCTGGAAGGCCGTCGACGAGGTCCTCGGCCGTGAGGTCGCGGTCAAGGAACTGCGCACCTACACCGACGCGGCCGGTCCCGAACTGGCGGATCTGCAGCTGCGGATGCGGCGCGAGGCGCGCGCGGCGGCCCGGGTGCGCCACCCCGGCGTCATCTCCGTGCACGACATCGCCCAGGTCGACGGCCGCCCGATCATCGTCATGGAACTGGTCGACGGGCCGTCCCTGGACGACGTCCTGCGCGAGAGCGGCCCGCTGGACCCGGGCGAGGCCGCCGGGATCGGCGCGAAGGTCATGGACGCCCTGGCCGCCGCCCACCGCGCGGGTGTCCTGCACCGGGACGTGAAGCCGGGCAACATCCTGCTCGACCGCTCGGGCCGGGTCGTCCTCACCGACTTCGGCATCGCCACGATGGACGATCCCGGGGACGGTTCGGCCACGCATCTCACCCGCAGCGGCGAACTCGTCGGCTCCCTCGACTACCTCTCCCCGGAGCGCGCGCAGGGCGCCGACCCGGGCCCCGCCTCCGACATCTGGGCCCTGGGCGCCACGCTGTACGCGGCCGTCGAGGGTTCCTCGCCCTTCCGACGCACGTCCACGTTCTCCACGCTCACCGCGATCGTCACCGAGCCGCTGCCGGAGTCCCGCCGCGCCGGCTCCCTCGCGCCCGTCCTCCAGCGGCTCATGGACAAGCGGCCCGAGTCCCGCCCTGAGGCCGGCCAGGCCCGCGAACTGCTCCAGGCGGTCGCTGACACGGGCGGCGCGGACACGCCGACCTCTTCTCTGCGCGGCCCCGCGGCCCCGCCCCGCGCGCGGCGACGCAGCGCAGCGTCCCCTCGGTACCGCCCGGGTTCGGGCCCCCGCAGCAGGGCCCGGCCATACCTCACGAGGGCGTGAACGCGCCGGGCTTCGGCACGGCAGCCGCGTTCGGAGCCGCAGGGGCGGCGGGGACCGCGGGCGACGGCGGCCGGGAGCCCGCCGTTCCCGGCCACCCCATGCCGCAAGGCCACCTGACGCCGCAAGGCCACCCGACGCCGCAAGGCATCGGCCCGCAGGGCCCTGAACCCGGTCATGCCCCGCCGACGGGCCCCGGCGCCGGCCCTCAGGGCTCCGGTCCGGCCGATCCCGGCGGCACCACTCCCGGCGTTTCCGCCACCGCTACTCCCGGCGTTTCCGCCGCCACCACCTCCGGCGTCTCCGCCGCCACCACTCCCGTGAACGCAGACCGCACCGCGCCCCGGCGCAAGGCACGCGTGCTGCTCGCCGCCGTGGCCGTCGCCGTCGTGCTCGCCGCCGCCGGGACCACGGTCGCGCTGCTCGGCGACTCGGGCGGCTCCGCCGGCAAGGAGACCGCCGCACGGGCCGGCACCGCCGGTGCGGGCGCCGGGCCCTCCGAGCCCGGCGGCGCGGACGACGGCTCCAGCGCCCCGAGATCCACGCAACAGGCCGACGACAAGGGCAAGGCCCCGTCCGGGAAGCCCGATGCCGCCAAGGACCCCGAGCCCACCGGCCGGGCGACCACCTCCGCCCCCGCCGAGTCCACCGACGGCGCCACCAGCGGAGAGGTACCGGGCGGCGCCGCCTCCGCGGACCCGACCACCCAGGCCCCGGTCTGCCACCCCATCGGCGGCGGCAAGTACAACTGCCAGGTCTGGAAGACCGCCGACTCCTACACCGCCTCCGGCACCAAGGCCGGGATCCTCAAAGCGGGCACCAACTACTTCTACTGCCAGCAGAACCTGGGCCGCCGCGAGACCTCCGGGGAGTGGACCAACGTCTGGTGGGCGAAGACCGACGACGACAGCGGCAACACGAACGTCTGGGTCAGCGACGTCTACGTCAAGGGCGGTGACAACGACGCGCCGGTCCCCGGGCTTCCGCTCTGCTGAGCGCGTGCCGAGGCTGCCACGTACCGTTCGAGACCGGAGGCCGTCACCAGCTTCTCCTCGATGAACAGCCGGGTGCCCCGCTCGCACAGCCGCCGGTCCCCGCGGGCCCGCGCGCAGAACTCCTCGGGTACGACACCGAACAGCTCCCGCAGGCGCGGCAGCCCGACGAGCAGCTCCGCCAGCAGCTCCCGCTCGCCCGGGTGCGTGCGCGGAGTGCCCGTGCCGTCGTGCAGGACACCGTGCCGGTTGACGTAGGCGTACGCCCCGGGCAGACGTGTGCCGTCCGCGAGGTCGATCCGGACGTCGGGCGAGGGCAGCCAGGCCCGGTCGAAGTTGCCGCCCGGCAGCGGCACGCCCTCGCTCGCGTCGATCACCGCGAGCTGCTCGGCGTCGAGCCACAGGACGAACAGCTCGCGCACGGTGTCCGGGGCGCCGACCGGCGAGGCCGACACGTACCCCATGCGGCTCACGTGCGCCGAGACGCCGGCGTCGACGCCCGTCACACGGGCCTTGGCCATCGGCAGCGGCGACCCGATCCCGCACTCCGTCATCTTGTGCCTGAGCTGCCCCGGGCAGCCGTTGGAGCCGATGGCGACGACCGGCGTGCGGTCCTCGTACACCAGCCGCTCCAGTGGCAGGAAGCGGTCCCCGTCGAGGAGCCCGGAATCCGACGGCCACGCGCCCGGATACAGCAGCGGGTGCTCGCGAGGCGCCTCGTGCAGGCCCAGGGCTCGCAGCGTGCGATCGGTGGCGTCGTCCATCGGCCGCTCAGTCCGCCGGGGGGATCTCGCCCGAGCCGCGGGTGATCAGCCGGGTCGGCAGCTCGATGCGCTCGGGGGTGACCAGGAGGCCGTCCAGCTGCCGGAAGAGACGTTCCGCCGCGGTGCGGCCGAGGTCCGCCGCGTCCTGGGCGACGACCGTGACGCCCGGCTGGAGCAGGTCGGCGAGTTCGATGTCGTCGAAGCCGACCAGGGCGACCCGGCGGGACTGCTCGGCGAGCACGCGGATCACGGTGACCGTCACCCGGTTGTTGCCGGCGAAGACCGCCGTGACCGGGTCGGGGCCGGTCAGCATGGACTCGGCCGCCCTGCGCACCCGCTCGGGGTCGGTGACGCCGAGGGACATCCAGGAGCCCGCCACCGGTATGCCCGCGTCCTCCATCGCGGCGCGGTAGCCGCGCAGCCGCTCGGCGGCGGTGTGGATGCGGGGCATGTCGCCGATGAAGCCGATCCGGCGGTGCCCGTGCGCGATGAGGTGGGCGACACCGTCGCGGGCCCCGCCGTAGTTGTCCGACAGGACCACGTCGGCGTCGATGTGCCCGGCGGGCCGGTCCACGAACACCGTGGCGACACCCGCCTTGAGCTCGGGCTCCAGATAACGGTGGTCGTCCCCGGCCGGGATCACCACCAGCCCGTCGACCCGCCGCGCGCACAGGGCCAGCACCAGCTCCTGCTCGCGCTCGGGGTCCTCGGCGCTGGAGCCGTTGATCAGCAGGGCACCGTGCGCGCGGGCCACCTCCTCGACCGACCGGCTCAGCGGTCCGTAGAACGGGTCCGCGAGGTCCTCCAGGACCAGGCCGATGCTCGCCGTGCGGCCCTTGCGCAGCACCCGCGCGCTGTCGTTGCGGCGGAAGCCGAGGGCGTCGATCGCCTCCTGGACCCGCCGTTCCGTCTCCGGGGTGACCCCCGGTTCCCCGTTCACGACGCGGGAGACCGTCTTGAGGCCTACTCCGGCGCGTGCGGCTACGTCCTTCATGGTCGGCCGGGTGCCGTAGCGCGCTGCGGATCGGAGGGGAGTAGGGGCCACGGTGTCCAGTCCTGTCCTGTCGTCCACGGGGGTGCTTCGGTCCTGGGTTTGTATGAGGATGTGGCGTCGAGCATAGAGCCTGGACAACGTTGTCAGGCTCGGGGGAGACTGTCCACCGCAATCTCCGGCCCCACGCAACCTCGCGGGACCGGACCGCTGCTTGCCCTGCTTGACGGCCGTTCTCGGCGTTTTTCTCATGCCCGACGGGGAGATCCGACTCTGATGCACACCGACCTCGTGGCCGCGCTCGACATCGGCGGCACAAAGATCGCCGGCGCTCTGGTGGACGGCCACGGCCGGATCCTGGCCCGCGCCCAGCGGCCGACGCCCGCCCGGGAGGACGGCGACACCGTGATGCGAGCCGTGGAGGAGGTGCTGGGCGAGCTGACCGCGTCGCCGCTGTGGGGGCGTGCCACGGCGGTCGGGGTCGGCAGCGCCGGTCCGGTGGACGCCTGCGCGGGCACGGTGAGCCCGGTGAACGTGCCCGGCTGGCGCGACTTCCCGCTCGTCGCCCGGGTGCGGGCCGCCGCGGGGCACCTGCCCGTCGAGCTGATCGGCGACGGTGTGGCGATCACGGCGGCAGAACACTGGCAGGGCGCCGCCCGTGGCCACGACAACGCGCTGTGCATGGTCGTCTCCACCGGCGTCGGCGGCGGCCTCGTGCTCGGCGGCCGGCTGCACCCCGGGCCCACCGGCAACGCGGGCCACATCGGTCACATCAGCGTGGACCTCGACGGCGATCCGTGCCCGTGCGGCTCACGCGGCTGTGTGGAGCGCATCGCGAGCGGTCCCAACATCGCCCGGCGCGCCCTGGAGAACGGCTGGCGGCCCGGCCCCGACGGCGACACATCGGCCGCCGCCGTGGCGGCCGCCGCCCGTTCCGGCGATCCGGTCGCCGTCGCCTCCTTCGAGCGGGCCGCCCAGGCCCTGGCCGCCGGGATCGCGGCCACCGCGACGCTCGTGGAGATCGACATCGCCGTGATCGGCGGGGGAGTGGGCAAGGCGGGCGACGTCCTCTTCGAGCCCTTGCGTAAGGCGCTGAGCGCCTACGCGACGCTGTCCTTCGTCCGCCACCTGACGGTGGCACCGGCGCAGATGGGCACCGACGCCGGGCTGGTGGGCGCGGCGGCGGCGGCACTGGCCAAGCGCACGGACGCGGCGGCGGCCGGGGTGTGAGACCGGTTCGGCCGATCGGGCAGGAACGTTCAGCCTGCAAGGGCGTGATGCGGAGGGGTGCTGACGCGACGGTGCTCCCGGGGTGATACGGACCGATCCGTTCCGTATAGCCGGAAATCAGCCGCACGTGCGTGCGATGTGGCACGATCACGCTTGTGAGCAGCAGACCCGCCTCCGCACAGCACCTGCGTGACCTCGCCCGGCTGCGCCGTGTCAAGGACCGCATCGACCGGGAGTACGCGAAGCCTCTGGACGTGGAGGCGCTCGCCCGGGGCGTGCACATGTCGGCGGGGCACCTGAGCCGCGAGTTCCGGCAGGCGTACGGGGAGTCGCCGTACAGCTACCTCATGACGCGGCGCATCGAGCGCGCCATGGCGCTGCTGCGCCGGGGCGACCTCAGCGTCACCGAGGTGTGCTTCGAGGTGGGCTGCGCATCGCTGGGCACCTTCAGCACCCGTTTCACCGAGCTGGTCGGCATGCCGCCCAGTGCCTACGGCGGGAGGCGGCGCGCGCGACGGCGGGCATTCCGTCGTGCGTGTCGAAGCAGGTGACCAGACCGGTCAGGAATCGAGAAGCGCCCGCCGCGAGCCGAAACTAGCGTGATGGCCATGGACCTCCACATTCACGCCAGCTTCCTTCCGCACGACGACCCGGACGCCGCCCTGGCGTTCTACCGCGACACCCTCGGCTTCGAAGTCAGGAACGACGTCGGATACGAGGGCATGCGCTGGATCACGGTCGGCCCCGTCGGCCAGCCCGGCACGAACATCGTGCTGCACCCGCCGGCCGCCGACCCCGGCATCACCGACGACGAGCGCCGCACCATCACCGAGTTGATGGCCAAGGGCACCTACGCCGGCATCGTCCTGGCCACCACCGACGTCGACGGCACCTTCGAGCGGGTGCAGGCGGGCGACGCCGAGGTGGTCCAGGAGCCGGTGGACCAGCCCTACGGCGTCCGCGACTGCGCCTTCCGCGACCCCGCGGGCAACATGGTCCGCATCCAGCAGGTGAAGGCGCCGTAGCAGCCCCACAGAACGACGCGTCACCCAGCGGGAGCCCCGTACGGCCGTGCAGTTGCTCCGGCTCCCGCATCCCCCGCGCCGCCCCTCGGGACCGGCGCGGGGCCCGAGATCGCCCGAACGCGGCAGCGCCGCCCGGCAGATGGAGACACCATGAGCAAGGCCACGACGACGGACAAACAGTCGCCCGGGCCGCACGTTGCCGACAGCCATGACGTGATCCGCGTGCACGGCGCGCGCGAGAACAACCTCAGGGACGTCAGCATCGAGATCCCCAAGCGCCGGCTCACGGTGTTCACCGGCGTCTCCGGGTCGGGCAAGAGCTCGCTGGTGTTCGACACGATCGCGGCGGAGTCGCAGCGGCTGATCAACGAGACCTACAGCGCCTTCCTGCAGGGCTTCATGCCGAACCTGGCCCGGCCCGAGGTCGACGTACTGGACGGGCTGACGACCGCGATCGCCGTCGACCAGCAGCGCATGGGTTCCGACCCCCGCTCCACCGTCGGCACCGCCACCGACGCCAACGCCATGCTGCGGATCCTCTTCAGCCGGCTCGGCACGCCCCACATCGGCCCGCCCGGCGCGTTCTCCTTCAACACCGCCTCGGTCTCGGCGAGCGGTGGGTTCACGGTGGACCGCGGTAGCGACAAGACCAGGACCGAGAAGGTGTCCTTCAGCCGCACCGGCGGCATGTGCACGCACTGCGAGGGCCGGGGCACCGTCTCCGACATCGACCTCACCCAGCTCTACGACGACTTCAAGTCGCTCTCCGAGGACCCGTTCACGATCCCCACCTACACCGGGGGCGGCTGGGTGGTGCGGGTCATCGCCGAGTCGGGCTTCTTCGACAAGGACAAGCCGATCCGGAAGTACACCAAGAAGGAGCGGCACGACTTCCTGTACCGCGAGCCGACCAAGGTGAAGATCAGCGGTGTCAACCTCACCTACGAGGGGCTGATCCCGAAGATCCAGAAGACCTTCCTCTCCAAGGACCGCGAGTCGATGCAGCCGCACATCCGGGCCTTCGTGGACCGGGCGGTCACCTTCAGCCGGTGCCCCGAGTGCGACGGCACCCGGCTCAGCGAGCTGGCCCGCTCCTCGAAGATCGGCAAGGTGAACATCGCCGACGCCTGCGCGATGGAGATCCGCGACCTGGCGGAGTGGGTCCGGGGGCTTCAGGAGCCGTCGGTGGCGCCGCTGCTGACCAAGCTCCAGCACACCCTCGACTCGTTCGTGGAGATCGGCCTCGGCTACCTCTCGCTCGACCGGGCCTCGGGCACGCTCTCCGGCGGCGAGGCGCAGCGCACCAAGATGATCCGCCACCTCGGGTCCTCGCTCACGGACGTCACCTACGTCTTCGACGAGCCGTCCATCGGCCTGCACCCCCATGACATCCAGCGGATGAACAACCTGCTCCTGCGCCTGCGCGACAAGGGCAACACCGTGCTGGTCGTCGAGCACAAGCCGGAGACGATCGCCATCGCCGACCATGTCGTGGACCTCGGCCCCGGTGCCGGCACGGCGGGCGGCACCGTCTGCTTCGAGGGAACTCTGGAGGGGCTGCGCCGCAGCGACACCGTCACCGGCCGTCACCTCGACGACCGGGCCAAGATCAAGGCGACGGTCCGCAAGCCCACCGGCGCCCTGGAGGTGCGGGGCGCCTCGGCGAACAACCTGCACAGCGTCGACGTCGACATCCCGCTGGGCGTCCTCACCGTCGTGACCGGCGTCGCCGGCTCCGGCAAGAGCTCGCTCGTGCACGGCTCGATGGCCCGGCAAGCAGGGGCCGAGGGCGTGGTGGCGATCGACCAGACCCCGATCCGCGGCTCCCGGCGCAGCAACCCGGCGACGTACACCGGGCTGGCCGACCCCATCCGCAAGGCCTTCGCCAAGGCCAACGGGGTGAAGCCGGCGCTCTTCAGCGCCAACTCGGAGGGAGCCTGCCCCACCTGCAACGGCGCCGGTGTCATCTACACCGACCTGGCGATCATGCAGAGTGTCGCCACGCCCTGCGAGGAGTGCGAGGGCCGGCGGTTCGAGGCGTCGGTGCTGGAGTACCGCCTCGGCGGCCGCGACATCAGCGAGGTGCTGGCGATGCCGGTGACCGAGGCCGAGGCGTTCTTCGGCAGCGGCGAGGCCCGCACTCCGGCCGCGCACAAGATCCTGGAGCGGCTCGCGGACGTCGGGCTCGGCTACCTCACCCTCGGACAGCCGCTCACCACGCTGTCCGGCGGCGAGCGGCAGCGGCTCAAGCTGGCCACGCACATGGGCGAGAAGGGCGGCGTGTACGTCCTCGACGAGCCGACCACCGGCCTCCACCTGGCGGACGTGGAGCAGTTGCTCGGCCTGCTCGACCGGCTCGTCGACTCGGGCAAGTCGGTCATCGTGATCGAGCACCACCAGGCGGTCATGGCGCACGCCGACTGGATCATCGACCTTGGCCCCGGCGCGGGTCACGACGGCGGCCGGATCGTCTTCGAGGGCACCCCGGCCGACCTCGTCGAGGCTCGCTCCACTCTGACCGGGGAGCATCTGGCGGCCTACGTGGGCGCCTGACCCGGGAAGGAACCGAGCCGCCGGTGGATCCCCGCACCGGCGGCTTCCCCCTGTCCCTGCGGCAGCCGTGGAGGGCGGGCTGAACGGCCCATCCCGGCGCGCGGCCGGGGCCGTCCCCGCGCACTCTGGTGCCATGGCGTCCGAGAAGCCCGTCGTGGTCTACCCGCCCGCCGCGGACGGCGGCCGGCGGGTGCGTGTGGACGACCAGTTCCTCGGCATCGCCTACGGGCCCCTCGACGTCGCGGAGTTCCTGCGGCGAGCCGGGATCGAGGACGCGGACGCGGCGTACGTGGCGGCCACGGGGCTGATCGAGTGGCGCGGCGGCGGGCCCGGGACGTGGGCGGCCGACCGGGACGGCGACTCCGCGTGAAGCCCGCTTCGCCCGGTCGTACACGGTTGCGTGACCCCGGAGCGGGTCCGGCAGTTGAATCGGGCATGAAGAAGCGCAGCATGCTCGCCATCGCCTCCCTCGCCACCGGGTTCGTCGTCGCGGCGGTCACCCCGTCCCACGCCCTCGGGGACAGCCTCGGCACCCTGAGCGTCGACGACACCCTCAAGACCCTCGACGAGACCGTCGCCAAGGACAGCCTGTCCCTGGACGGGGAGGACGGCGCCCAGGCGAAGAAGAAGGGCTGACGACCCGCACGGCCCCGCGGCCACGGCGCCGTCGCTCCCGCCGGAGGGGGGCGACGGCGCCGTCGTCATATGCGCCCTCAACTGCGGCTGGTTTCCGTGGCAGGGTGGAGCGGGCAAGCCTCAGGGGGCCAACAGAAGAGGGGGACCTGTGACCGTCGTCTGGATCAACGGCGCGTTCGGTGCGGGGAAGACCACCACCGCACGGGAACTGATCGAACTGATCCCGAACAGCACGCTCTTCGACCCGGAGGTCGTCGGCGGCGCGCTCGCCCACCTGCTGCCACCCAAACACCTCGCCGAGGCCGGCGACTTCCAGGACCTGCCGATCTGGCGACGGCTGGTGATCGACACGGCGGCCGCGATGCTCGCCGAGCTCGGCGGGACCCTCGTCGTCCCCATGACCCTGCTGCGCCAGGAGTACCGCGACGAGATCTTCGGGGGCCTGGCCGCCCGCAGGATTCCGGTCAGCCACATCCTGCTCGCTCCGGCCGAAACGATACTGCGGGAGCGGATAGCGAGCCGTGAGGTCCCTCGGGACCTGCCCGACGGCGACCTGCGAATACGCCAGTGGTCCTTCGACCACATCGAGCCGTACCGGGCCGCCCTCGTCTCCTGGCTCACCGCCGACGCCCACCCGGTCGACACCAGCGACCTCACGCCGTACGAGACGGCGGTCCGGATCGCCGAGGCCGTCTCCAGCGGTTCCGTGCCCGTCTGCGACATCGTGCAGACGCCCGAGCCCACCGCTGAGACCGTCGCCGCCGGAGTGCTCCTCTTCGACGAGCAGGGCCGGGTGCTGCTCGTCGACCCCACGTACAAGGCCGGGTGGGAGTTTCCCGGCGGCGTCGTCGAGCCCGGTGAGGCGCCCGCACGTGCCGGGATGCGGGAGGTCGCCGAGGAGACCGGCATCAGCCTCGACAGGGTGCCGGGCCTGCTCGTCGTCGACTGGGAGCGCCCCGCGCCCCCCGGCTACGGCGGTCTGCGGCTCCTCTTCGACGGCGGCCTCCTCGATTCCGCGGAGGCGGGGCGGCTGCTGCTGCCCGGCCCGGAGCTGCGCGCCTGGCGCTTCGTCACCGAGGAGGAGGCCGCAGAGCTGCTGCCTCCGGTGCGCTACGAGCGGCTGCGCTGGGCCCTGAGGGCACGCGAACGCGGAGCGGCGCTCTATCTGGAGGCCGGGGTACCGGTCGACTGACGTG
>NZ_POUC01000769.1 GCF_002891435.1 Streptomyces cahuitamycinicus | reverse complement strand
TAGTCTCGTGGTCTCGAAGATGTGTATAAGGGACAGGCCCCGACCGACCCGGCGGGCTCGACGCCACCGCCGTCGGACAGCGGCGACCCCAGCCCGGTCCTGTCGTAGCCGGGCCTCAGCCCGCCGGATCCGCGGGATGCGGTGCCAGCAGCGGCAGCTGCGAGGCCAGCCGCTCCTCGCACAGCTCGACCAGGCGGTCGTAGCCGGCCTTGCCCATCAGCTCGATCAGCTCCGGCCGGTAGGAGACGTACACCGGGTCGCCCGCGCCGTGCGCCGAGGTCGCCGAGGTGCACCACCAGTGCAGGTCGTGACCGCCCGGGCCCCAGCCCCGGCGGTCGTACTCACCGATCGACACCTGAAGGACACGCGTGTCGTCGGGCCGGTCGATCCACTCGTACGTCCGCCGCACCGGCAGCTGCCAGCAGACGTCCGGCTTGGTCTCCAGCGGCTCGCGGCCCTCCTTCAGGGCGAGGATGTGCAGCGAGCAGCCCGCGCCGCCCGGGAAGCCGGGCCGGTTCTGGAAGATGCACGAGCCCTGGAACGGCCGCGTCTGCCGCTCGCCGTCCTCGTCCTCGGAGACCCAGCCGCCCCGTGTGCCCTCGGCATGCTGCTGCCAGATGTCCGGCGTGAGCCTGGCCACATGCCCGGCGACGCGCTTCTCGTCGTCCTCGTCGGAGAAGTGGGCACCCAACGTGCAGCAGCCGTCATCCGCGCGGCCCGCCTGGATGCCCTGGCAGCCGCTGCCGAAGATGCAGTTCCAGCGAGAGGTCAGCCATGTCAGATCGCAGCGGAACACCTGCTCCTCGTCCGCCGGATCGGGAAACTCCACCCACGCGCGAGCGAAGTCGAGGCCCTTCTCGTCGGGTTCCACGACGGCCGGTGATTTGTCGCGCTTCGCCTTTTTCGTCTTTGGCACGCCTCCAGGGTACGGGCCTCGTACCCCCACCGAGGACTGCGGACGGCCCGGTGGGCAGTAGCGTTCCGTACATGAGACTCGGTGTCCTCGACGTGGGATCGAACACGGTGCATCTGCTCGTGGTGGACGCGCACCCCGGCGCGTGCCCGCTTCCCGCGCACTCGCACAAGGCGGAACTGCGCCTGGCCCAGCTCCTCGACGACGACGGCGCGATCGGCCCCCACGGCGTCGACCGGCTGATCTCGGTGATCAAGGAGGCGCTCCAGGCCGCCGAGGACAAGGGCGCCGAGGAGGTCCTCCCGTTCGCGACCTCCGCCGTACGGGAGGCCCGCAACGCCGATGACGTCCTCGAACGCGTGCGCGCCGAGACCGGCGTCGAGCTCCAGGTCCTCACCGGCTCCGAGGAGGCCCGGCTGACCTTCCTCGCCGCCCGCCGCTGGTTCGGCTGGTCGGCCGGGAAGCTGCTGGTCCTGGACATCGGCGGCGGCTCCCTCGAGGTCGCCTACGGCATCGACGAGGAGCCCGACGCGGCCGCCTCGCTGCCGCTGGGCGCCGGCCGTCTCACCGCCGGCTGGCTGCCCGGCGATCCGCCCGACCCGGACGACGTCCGCGCCCTGCGCCGCCACGTGCGGACCGAGATCGCCCGCACGGTCGGGGAGTTCAGTCGCTTCGGCACCCCCGACCACGTCGTCGCCACCTCGAAGACCTTCAAGCAGCTGGCCCGCATCGCCGGTGCCGCCCGCTCCGCCGAGGGCCTCTACGTCCAGCGCGAGCTCAAGCGGGAGTCCGTGGAGGGCTGGGTTCCGCGCCTGGCCGGCATGACGGAGCGGGAGCGCGCGGAGCTGCCGGGCGTCTCGGAGGGCAGGGCCGGGCAGCTCCTGGCGGGCGCCCTGGTGGCCGAGGCCGCGATGGACCTCTTCGGAGTGGAGCGCGTCGACATATGCCCCTGGGCGCTGCGGGAGGGCGTCATCCTGCGTCGCCTGGATCACATGGAGTCCGCATGACGGCCCGCCCGCCTATGGCAAACACCACAACGGCGAAGAGGCCCCCCACCCC
>NZ_POUC01000768.1 GCF_002891435.1 Streptomyces cahuitamycinicus | reverse complement strand
GCCGACAATGATCCGGTGAACGACCTCGCCCTCCTCCTCACCCCCGAAGGCCGCGCCCTCCTCGACGAGGTGCGGGACACCGACCCGACGCGGGAGCTGGCCGTCGCGACCCGGCTGCGCCGCGAGCACCCCGCCGAGCTGGTGTCGGCGGCACTGGGCCAGGCCCGGCTGCGGCAGCGGGCGGTGGTGAAGTTCGGGGCAGAGGACGCGGGCCGGATGTTCTTCACCCCGAACGGGGTCGAGCAGTCGACCCGGGCGAGCGTGGCGGCCTACCGGGCCCGCCGTATGGCCGGCCTGGGCATCACCTCGGTCGCCGACCTGTGCTGCGGCATCGGCGGTGACGCGATCGCGCTGGCCCGTGCCGGGATCCGGGTGCTGGCCGTGGACCGGGACCCGCGGACGGCCGCCGCGGCCCGGGCGAACGCCGACGCGCTGGGCCTGGCCGGCCTCGTCGAGGTCCGCGAGGCGGACGTCACGGACGTGGACACGGCCGGTTTCGACGCCGTGTTCGTCGACCCCGCCCGGCGCGGCGGCCGCGGCCGGATCTTCGACCCCGAGGCCTACTCACCGCCCCTGTCCTGGGCCGTGTCCGCCGCCCGCCGGGCCCCTCGTGCCGCCGCGCTGAAGATCGCCCCCGGCGTCCCCCACGAGGCGGTCCCCGAGGACGCCGAGGCCGAGTGGATCTCCGACGGCGGAGACGTCAAGGAGGCGGTGCTGTGGTTCGGCACCGAGCCGGGGGCGATCCGGGCGACCCTGCTGCCGGGGCCCCGCACCCTGCTCTCCCGCGGCCTGCCCGACCCCGGGGTCCGCCCGCCCGGCCGCTACCTCTACGAGCCCGACGGCGCCGTCATCCGGGCCCACCTGGTCGCCGAGGTGGCCGACCGGGTCGACGGCGGACTGCTCGACGCGACCATCGCGTACGTCACGGCCGACGCCCTGCACCCGACCCCGTACGCCACGGCCTACGAGATCACCGACCATCTGCCCTTCAACGTCAAGAAGCTGAAGGCGCTGCTGCGGGAGCGGCGGGTCGGCACGCTGACCGTGAAGAAGCGGGGCTCGGCGGTCGAGCCGGAGGAGCTCCGCAGGAAGGTCAAGCCGCAGGGCCCCCACGCGGCCACGGTGTTCCTGACCCGGGTCGCGGGGGCACCGGCGATGCTCATCGGGCACCCGGCCCGTCCGTAGCCGTCAGGACCGCTCCGCCGCCCGCCTCAGCAGCAGCTCCCGCTCCCGTTCGTTGCGGGTCAGGGACGCCGCCCGTTCGAACTCGGCGCGGGCCTCGGCCGTACGGCCGAGGCGGGCGAGGAGGTCGCCCCGGACGCGCTTTCTCCGGGAGTCGTTTGCACAGGTCAGCGCAGTGACGCCCACAGCTTCCCCGCCTCCGGCTCCTCCGCCACCACCCGGTTGGGATCCGACGGTGCCCGCACCACGGGCATCATCACCGTCCGCACCCCGCTCGCCGAGAGGCCCTGCAGGCTCTGTCCGAGCCGGGTCAGTTCGGCGAGGGAGTCCAGGCCGGTGTCCGTGGTGAGGCCTGCCGTCACCGCGTCCGCGACGCGGTAGAGCCTGGCCGGGTCGGTGAGCAGGTCCTGGGAGGCGATCTGCTCCAGCAGGGCCTTCACCAGCTTCTGCTGGAGGCCTATGCGGCCCAGGTCGCTGCCGTCGCCTATGCCGTGCCGGGTGCGGGCGAGGCCGAGGGCCTGGGTGCCGTCCAGGTGGTGGGTGCCCGCCTTCAGCCGCAGATGGCTGTCCTCGTCGGCGATGTCCTCGTCCGTGGTGACGGTGACCCCGCCGAGCGCGTCGACCAGCCGGGCGAAACCGGTGAAGTCGATTTCGAGGTAGTGGTCCATGCGGACCTGGGTCATCTCCTCGACCGTCTTGACCGCGCAGACCGGACCGCCCACCTCGTACGCACTGTTGAACATGGAGTGGGGGGCCACCGCCGTCGTGCCGCCGGACGGACGTGGGCAGGGC
>NZ_POUC01000767.1 GCF_002891435.1 Streptomyces cahuitamycinicus | reverse complement strand
GCGTACAGGGCGCCGTCCACGGCCCTGAGATCGCCGAACACGGCGCTCAGGAGCCGGCCGGCCCCGCCCCGCGCAGCACGGCACACGCCGTCGACAGCGCGGCCGGGACCGTGACCAGGGGCAGACAGGCCGCCGCCGTGGCCAGTCCGACGCTCAGCACGTCGGCGAACAGGGTCATGCGCGGGCCGAACACCTCGCCCGCCTCACGCCGAGTCATCCCGCTCACCCCTTGAGTCCCGAACTGGCCATGCCCTCCACCAGGAACCGCTGGAAGGCGAGGAAGAACAGCACGATCGGCAGCAGCGCGATCACCGACAAGGCGAACATCGGGCCGAACGCGGAGGTGCTGGAGGCGTCCACGAAGGAGCGCAGCGCGAGCGTGAGGGTGAACTTGTCCGGGTCGAAGAGGTAGATGAGCTGGGTGAAGAAGTCGTTCCAGGTCCAGATGAAGGTGAAGATCGCGGTGGTGATCAGGGCCGGCCGGGTGAGCGGCAGCACGACCTGGAAGAAGCTGCGGAAGGGTCCGCAGCCGTCGATCCTGGCCGCCTCCTCCAGCTCGCGCGGCAGGCCGCGCATGAACTGCACGATGAGGAAGACGAAGAACGCCTCCGTGGCGAGGAACTTCGGCAGGATCAGTGGCCAGTAGGTGTTCACCAGACCGAGCTGGTTGAAGATGATGTACTGCGGGATCAGCACCGCGTGGTGCGGCAGCATGATGGTGGCGATCATGAAAGCGAACAGCGGCCCCCGGAAGCGGAACCGCAGCCGCGCGAAGGCGTACGCGGCGAGCGAGCAGCTGATGACGTTGCCGGCCACCGCGCCGCCCGCGATCAGCAGGGAGTTGCCGAGCAGCCGCCAGATGGAGACGTCGTTGACGCCGTCCAGGGCGGTGGTGTAATTGGACCATTCCAGGTGGCCGGGCAGCAGGTTCAGGCTGGCGATGACCTCGTCGGCGGGCTTGAGCGAGGTGGCCAGCAGCCAGGCCAGCGGGTACAGCATGACCAGCAGGGCGGCCAGGCAGCCCGCGTGCAGGGCGACGCGGCCCCACCGAACGGGCTTGTGGGTGGCGGTCGTAGAGGTCACCGGTCCCCCTCGGAGGCGTAGAAGACCCAGGAGCGCGAGGTGCGGAACAGCACCGCCGTGACGACGCCGATCACGAGGAGCAGCACCCAGGCCATGGCGGAGGCGTAGCCCATGTGGGAGGCGACGAAGCCCCGGTCGTAGAGGTACATGGTGTAGACGAGGGTCGAGTCGGCCGGTCCGCCCTTGCCGGCGCTGACCGCGAAGGCGGGGGTGAACACCTGGAAGGCCTGGATGGTCTGCAGGACCAGGTTGAAGAACAGCACCGGGGACAGCATCGGCACGGTGACCGACAGGAACTGCCGCCACTTGCTCGCCCCGTCGACCGCCGCCGCCTCGTACAGCTCGGCGGGGATCTGCTGGAGCCCCGCCAGGAAGATGACCATCGGCGCCCCGAACTGCCACACCGTCAGCAGGGCCACGGCCAGCAGTGCCCAGCCGGGCTTGTTGACCCAGCCGCCGGTGCCGAGCAGGTTGTCCACGGTGCCGCCGTCGTTGAAGACCGCCCGCCAGACCAGCGCGATGGACATCGAGGCGCCGAGCAGGGACGGTGCGTAGAACGCCGAGCGGTAGAAGCCCTTGCCGCGCTTCATGCCTTTCAGGGCCAGCGCGACGACGAGCGCGAGGGCCAGTTGGAGGGGCACGGCGACGACGACGTAGGTCAGGGTCGTCACGACCGAGCGCCAGTAGCGCGGGTCCTCGGTGAACATCTGCACGTAGTTGCGCAGGCCCACCCACTTGGGCGGGTTGAACAGGTCGTAGTCGGTGAACGACAGGTACAGCGACACGGCCATCGGCAGCAGTGTCAGGACGATCGCGCCGAGCACCCAGGGTGAGAGGAACACCCAGGCGGCGCCCTCACGTTCCCGCCTGGGGCGGCGCTTCGGGGTGGTGG
>NZ_POUC01000766.1 GCF_002891435.1 Streptomyces cahuitamycinicus | reverse complement strand
CGCCCGGTGCCTCCCCCTGCTCCTCCCGGCTCGTGTCGACGACGACCTCGTACCGCTCGGCCCACGGCGGCCCCGGCAGGGTGAACTCCACCGGCCCCTCGCCCGCGTGCAGAACGGCCAGGAAACTGTCGTCCAGGATCTGCTCCCCGCGCTCGTCGCGCCCCGGGATGTCCCGGCCGGACAGATACATGCCCAGGGTGGCGGCGGGCGCGTACCAGTCCTGCTCCGTCATCTCCGTGCCCCGGGACGTGAACCAGGCCAGGTCGCGCAGGCCGTCCGCGGTCTGGGCCCGGCCCGAGAAGAACGCCCGGCGCCTGAGCACCGGGTGACGGTGGCGCAGCGCGATCAGCCGGGAGGTCAGCGCGAACAGGGCCTGCCAGCCCGGATCCTCCAGCAGCCCCCAGTCCAGCCAGCTGATCTCGCTGTCCTGGCAGTAGGCGTTGTTGTTGCCGCGCTGGGTGCGGCCCAGTTCGTCGCCGGCGACCAGCATGGGCACGCCCGTCGACAGCAGCAGCGTGGTCAGCAGGTTCCTGAGCTGCCGGCGCCTGAGCGCCCGTACGCCCTCGTCGTCCGTCTCGCCCTCGGTGCCGCCGTTGGAGGCCCGGTTGTCGTCCGTGCCGTCCCGGTTGCCCTCGCCGTTGGCCTCGTTGTGCTTGCGCTCGTAGGACACCAGGTCCCGCAGCGTGAACCCGTCGTGCGCGGTGATGAAGTTGACCGACGCGTACGGCCTGCGCCCGCCCCAGGCGTACAGGTCGCTGGAGCCCGACAGCCGGTATCCCATCTCGCGGACGTCCGGCAGGGCGTGCCGCCAGAAGTCCCGTACGGCGTCGCGGTACCGGTCGTTCCACTCCGTCCACAGCGGGGGGAACGCCCCCACCTGGTAGCCGCCCGAGCCCACGTCCCACGGCTCGGCGATCAGCTTCACCCGGCGCAGCACCGGATCCTGGGCGATGACCGCGAGGAACGGGGAGAGCATGTCGACGTCGTGCATGGAGCGGGCCAGCGCCGCCGCGAGATCGAAGCGGAAGCCGTCCACGCCCATCTCCGTCACCCAGTACCGCAGGGAGTCCGTGATGAGCCGCAGCACGTGCGGCTGGACCACGTGCAGTGTGTTGCCGCAGCCGGTGTAGTCGGCGTAACGGCGGGAGTCGTCCTGTAGGCGGTAGTAGCCGCGGTTGTCGATGCCCTTCAGCGACAGCGTCGGCCCCAGCTCGCCCGCCTCCGCCGTGTGGTTGTAGACCACGTCGAGGATGACCTCGATCCCGGCCGCGTGCAGGGCGCGCACCATCCGCTTGAACTCGCCGACCTGCTGCCCGGTCGTCCCGGAGGCCGCGTAGCCCGCGTGCGGGGCGAAGTAGCCGATGGAGTTGTAGCCCCAGTAGTTCCTGAGGCCCCGGCGCAGCAGATGGTCCTCGTGCGCGAACTGGTGCACCGGCAGCAGCTCCACCGCCGTCACGCCCAGCTTCACCAGGTGCTCGACCGCCGCCGGGTGCGCGAGGCCGGCGTAGGTGCCGCGCAGCTCCTCGGGGATGTCCGGGTGCAGCCGGGTGAAGCCCTTGACGTGCAGCTCGTATATCACCGAGTCCGCCCACGGCGTCTTCGGGCGGCGGTCGTCCGCCCAGTCGTCGTCATCGTGGACGACGACGCCCTTCGGGACGTGCGCCGCCGAGTCCCGGTCGTCGCGCACGGTGTCGGCGACATGCTGCTGCGGCCAGTCGCGGACGTGCCCGTACACCTCCGGCGGCAGACTGAAATCGCCGTCGACCGCCCGCGCGTAGGGGTCGAGGAGCAGCTTCGCCGGGTTCCAGCGGGCACCGGTCCACGGGTCCCAGCGGCCGTGTACCCGGTAGCCGTAGCGCTGCCCGGGCAGCACACCGGGGACGAAGCCGTGCCAGATCTCGTGGGTCAGCTCGGCGAGCCGGACCCGCGACTCCCTGCCCGACTCGTCGAACAGGCACAGCTCGACCCCCTCGGCCC
>NZ_POUC01000765.1 GCF_002891435.1 Streptomyces cahuitamycinicus | reverse complement strand
CCAGGACCCCCACACCCCCTGGCCGAACTCGCTGCTGCTGCTCGCCGCCATCGCCTCGGTCACCTCCCGGCTGCGCCTGGCCGCCGCGGCCGTCCTCGCCCCGCTGCGTCACCCCCTCCTGCTCGCCCGCGAACTCGGCACCCTGGACCTGATCAGCGCGGGCCGCCTCGTCGTACAGCCGACGGTCAGCTGGAGCAAGGACGAGTACGACGCCCTGGGGGTGCCGTTCACCCGGCGCGGACGGCTCCTGGACGAGCACCTGGAGATCTGGGCGAAGGCCTGGGGGCCGTCCCCGATCTCCCACGACGGGCCGCACTACCCCTTCCAGGACGTGTACTTCGAGCCCAAGGCCCACCGGCCCGACGGCCCCCGGCTCTGGTTCGGCGGCCAGCGCCTGCACGGCCCGGTCCTGCGCCGCCTCGTCCGGTACGGCCACGGCTTCCACCCGCTCGGCCGGCCCACGCCCGGGGATCTCCGAGGGCTCGAGGAGGCGATGTCCGCGGCCGGGCGCGACGCCGCCGGTCTGGAGATGATCGGCGGTACCCGGGCCGTCTTCCCCGACGACCGCTCACCGGCGGACCTCGGCGCGGCGCTCGCCGTCATCCCTGAGCAGCTGGAGCAGGGCTTCACGACCTTCTGCGTCAAGCCGAACCAGTTCATCGACGACCCCGGCGGCGTGGGGGAGTTCTGCCGCGAGGTCATGCGTCGCGTCGAGACGCTGACGTCCTGACCGCCCCGGCCCGGATCACCGTTCGACGAACCGCGCCAGGTGGTCCGGGTCCGGCCGCAGCAGCCCGTCCCGCACCGCGAGCGCGGTGGCCTCGGCCCGGGAGGCACAGCCGGTCTTGCGCAGCAGGTGCTCGACATGGCTGTGCACGGTCCGCGGGGACAGGAACAGCGCCTGCGCGATGGCCTGGTTGGTCTGCCCCGTGGCCGCCCGGGTGAGCACCTCCAGCTCCCGCGGGCTCAGCCCGTACGGCAGTTCCGTGGGCGTCTCGTGCACCAGCACCGCGTCCGCCGCAAGGCCGGGCCCGGCCGGGTGCCGGTGCAGAGCGACCCGCCGCCAGCCTCCGCAGGCCGGCCACAGCAGCCGCAGCCGCTGCCCGCCCGTGTTGGTGAAGGCGTGCAGCAGCGCACGGAACCCGCCCTCCTCACGCAGCACCCGGGGCCGGTCGCGACCGGGCAGGTCCATGACGCGGCCGTCGCCGGTGACGAGGCTCGCCGCGTCCTCGCCCGCCAGGCCGTGCAGGTCGCCGGCGTGTGCCAGCGGGTCGGCGAAGGCGGCCAGGGCGGGGATCACGGAGGCGAGCAGCCGTCGCGCGTCGGTGTCGTAGGCGTCCGCGGTCTCGGTGGAGAGATGGACCAGCCCCACCAGCCGGCCCCGGTGCCGCAGCGCCCCCGTGACGCCGTCCCGGAAACCGGCCGGGCGCACCCGCTCGGCGTAGAACCAGCCGTGCCGGAAGCGCGGCCCGGCGTCCTCGGAGTCCTCCGCGTCATCCGAGATGGACGGCGGCAACTCCCGCCGTACGACGTTGCGGTACCACGGGGTGGCGACGAACTCTCCGGCGAGGGCCTGCGAGGCCTCGGCGGTGTAGCCGATGCTCGCGATCTGGACGTGGGAGCCGGTCAGCGGGTCGATCGTGAGCAGGGTCGCCGCGTCCAGCGGCAGCGCCAGGGCGAGTTCGCGCAGGGCCTGCGCGGAGGCGGAGGCGGTGTCGCGCTCGCGGGTGAGCATGCCGATGCGGGCGGCTGCCGCGATCTGGTGGTGGTTGGACATGCGAGCCTCCGTGCGGGCTCGGACGGCAATGTCGTTTGGAGCCTAACGATAGGGCGCCCATCCGTGTCCGGCAAGGTGTCCACCGGGCCCGGTCGAACCCGCGGTCGGTATTTGTACGGATGGTGCGGCGGGCCCGGCGGGTCTTTCCTGTTCGGCACAGCCGGACGCCCGCTCCAGTCGGGCCCACCCCCTCGGAGAGCCCTCGCCATGAC
>NZ_POUC01000764.1 GCF_002891435.1 Streptomyces cahuitamycinicus | reverse complement strand
GCACCACCCCGCCCGCCGGCGGAACGGCCTCCTCCGTCCCCCTCACCTGGTCCGCCGACTCCCAGGCGTGGAAGCTGGGCTGCGGTCACGACTACGTCGTCGCCGCGCCGCCCGGGCAGGTGCCACCGCCGCCGGTCCCCCAGGACGCCGGGGTCTGGGCCGCGTCGCAGAACGCGGTGCACGGCGGCGAGACGCTCGTGCGGCTTTCCGTGCAGGGGCGGACCGACACGGCCGTCGTGCTGGAGGCGCTGCGCGTGCGCGTCGTGGGGCGCTCGGCACCGGTGCCGGGCAACGCCTATGCCATGAACCAGGGCTGCGGCGGTTCGATCACCCCGCGCACCTTCGACGTGAACCTGGACAAGGACCGCCCCATCGCCCGCGCGGTCGCCGGGGGCGGCGTGGACGGGCCGATCCCGGCGGTGCGCATGCCCTACCGGGTCTCCGCCCGCGACCCCGAGGTGCTGCTGGTCAACGCCAGGACCCAGGGGTGCGACTGCCGCTGGTACCTGGAGCTCGACTGGTCCTCCCAGGGCCGCACCGGCACGGTCAGGATCGACGACGCCGGCCGCCCGTTCCGGACCAGCGGCATCAAGGGCCTGCCTCGCTACACGTACGACACGTCCGCACGTGCGTGGAGGCCGTACAGCTAGAACCGGGGCCATCGAGCGGTGGGCGTCGTAGAGGCCGTTGATGAGGTGGAGGTTGCCGGGGGCCGCAGGAGCCGGCGCAGGCGGCGAGCCTGCCGGTGATCTGCGCCTCGGCGCCGGCGGCGAAGGATGCGGTCTCGTCGTGCCGGACGTGGATCCAGTCGATGGCGGAATTGCGCCGGACGGCGTCGACGACCGGGTTGAGGCTGTCGCCGACGACGCCGTAGAGGCGTTTGGCTCCGGCGCGGTCAGGATGTCGACGAACTGTTCCGCGACGTTCTGTTTGGCCATGGTTCTCGTCTGCCCCTTCGGTCTCCTGCGATCCCTCCGGGTTCCATGAAGTCACACGGGCAGCGCTCAGGCCTCCCACACCGCGGCGGCCGTACGGTCGTCCGCATAACCCTTGACCCGCACCTGGGAATCGGCGAGGAACGCGGCGAGGCCGGGCGGGTCGGGGCGGGACCACCGCTCGGCGAGGTACTCGCCCAGTTCGGGCTCGCCGCGCAGGGGGTCGGCGAGGCCGCCGCTGCACATCAGGAGCGCGTCACCCGGGCGGGCGACGGAGGTCCGGAAGCGGAAGGGCTCCCGGGGCGGTTCCGGGGCCGGTTCGTACGGGCTGGGCGGAGTCGGGATGCCCAGGTCCATGGTGAGCCGGTCGCCGTCGGGAGTCTCGGAGGGCGGCGAGCCGAAGCCCATGACGGGTTCGCCCTTGACCTCGGCCACTTGCGGCTCGATGTCCTGCCACTCGCCCTCCCGCAACCGGAACAGTCCGCCGGGCCCGACCCCGAAGAACACCCGCGTACGGCACTCGGGGTCGGCCGACAGCAGCAGACAGCGCAGGCTGGCCGCGTACTCGCCGGGATCGACGCCCTGCTCGGAGGCGCTGGCCCGGAGCTTGCCGAGGCTGCGGTCGGTGAGGCGGTGCAGCCCGGACTTCAGGTCGCCGCGGCGGCCGTCCCTTATGTCCTCGACCAGCCGTGCGTGGCTGCGGCCGACGGCCCGCCCGATCCAGTGACAGGCCTCGGCGGCGGCCCGGTGCGCGCCCGGTGTGGCCCGGGCCCCGGTCGCCGTCGCCACGAGCAGCAGCGCGTGCTCCCCCGTGCCGAACCGGGCGGTGAGCAGCGCGTCCCTGCGGGGCTCGCCCCGGTACCGCGCGGAGTCCCCCCGCACGGAAACGGCCCGCAACGTCCAGGCCCCGTACCGGGCCCCGTCCAGCACGGTGTCCGCCACGAGGTCGTCGAGGTCGTCCGGATCGGCGGCCGGGAGGGCGGTGGGTTCGGCGTCGTAGGTGGGGGGTCGGGTGCCGACGTGGCCTCGAGGTCGCGGGGTCGGTGTGGGGCGCTCGATCCGGG
>NZ_POUC01000763.1 GCF_002891435.1 Streptomyces cahuitamycinicus | reverse complement strand
CAGGTGGGGAGGGTTGGGGAGCGGTGTCGTGCTTCGGCATGGTCAGCAGGACGGCGACCGCCAGGGCCGTGCCCGCCACCCGCAGCGCGAGCCGCAGCGGCTCGTCCGGCAGGGCCTCGCCGAACGACAGCGTGCCGAGCACCGCCGTGAACAGGGACGTCACGGTCGTGCACACCGGCACGATCAGCGAGGCCCGGCAGCGCTGCAGCGCCGCCTGGGACATCACCAGGCCGAACACACCGGTGAACAGCAGCAGATACGGATAGGGGGAGCTCAGCAGGTCCAGGAGGGCGCCGCCGATCCCGTGGGTCGTCAGGTGGCCGGCGACGCCCTTGATGGCCAGCGAGCTGACGCCGTACAGCAGGCCCACGGCCACGCCGTACTCGACGCCGGTCGTGGGCCGCCGGTGCCGGTTGCGGGTGCGCCGCTCGGCCGAGCCGTACAGCCACACCCCGGCCGCCAGCGCCGGTACGCACACCAGCAGGATCAGCTGGTAGGGCGCGTCCTGGCTGACGGTGTCCGAACCCTCCCGCAGGGAGAGCACCACCATGAGCAGCGCCAGCAGGATCGCGCCCAGCGCGTACCGCTCCCGGCCGGACGTCTCCTCCCCGAGCAGCCGCGCCGACAGCAGCACGAGCAGCACCAGGCCGGAGACGAAGATGCCCTGGGCGGCGGCGATCGGCAGGGTGCGGTAGACGACGAGCTGCGCGGCGAATCCGGCGGCCAGGGCGAGGGAACCGCCGATCCACAGGGGGCTGCCGAGGACGAGGCGCAGCAGCCGGGCCGGTTGCCGGATGCTCACCTCGGGGAGCGAGGTGAGCGCCCGTTTCTCCAGCACGAAGCCCAGGCTGTACAGGGTGTTCGCCAGCAGGGCCGCGGCCACTCCCCACCACATGGGCTACGTCCTCCTGGCGTGCAGCAGCAGGATCGACGCGAGCTGCGGCCGGGCGCAGGCCAGCCGGTCCAGCGGGCGCAGCGGGCGCGGCACCCCGTGAAAGGGGGCTCCTTCGAGCCGTTCGACGGTGAACCCGGACGCGGCGACGAACTCCTTGAGCGCGCGGGCGGTGTAGAGCCGCAGGTGCCCCACGACCTCCGTGCCCGGGCGCCCGTGGATGCCGCGCAGGCTGACCTCCGAGAAGACGGGCTGCACTCCGGCCAGCAGCAGGCCGCGGTTGTACCAGGCGGCGAGGTTCGGCGTGGACAGCATCAGATGCCCGCCGGGGCGCAGGATCCGGCGGATCTCGTCGAGGGCCGCGTCCGGGTCGACGAGGTGTTCGACGACCTCGCTGAACAGCACGGCGTCGGCCGAGCCGGACGCGAACGGCAGTCCGCCGCCGGTGAGTTCGCCGCGCACCGCGTACGGGATGCGGGTGCGGGCGCGGCGCAGGGCGTCCTGGGACCAGTCGACGCCGATGACGCGGTGTCCCGGCAGGAGCGGGGCGGCGGTGGCGGCGGCGGTGCCGTCCCCGCAGCCGATGTCGAGGATCGTCTGCGGGCCCGCGGTCGCCGGGCCGCTCAGCGCGCGGGCCAGCATGCGGGCCTGGCGGAGGCTGCGCGGGGTGCCGGAGGCCACGGGCACGGCGGGGTTCTCGTAGAAGTCGCGCAGGTCGCGGGGTGGGGGTCCGGTGGTGGTCGGTGTGGTCACGGGGTCACCTCCGTGGTGTGCAGGTAGTGCTCGAACAGGTCGCGGAGGTGGGCGCCGTCGCCGTGGCTGAGCAGGGCCTTCGACCAGCGCAGCGCCAGATGGAGGCGGCCGGCCGTGGAGGCGGTGGTCACGGTCAGGCCGCGGGGCATCCGGGCCGGGGCGGAGAACCAGACCGCGTGGGCGCGGCCCGCCTCGTCGCCGAAGTCCAGCGGGTAGGGGATGCGGCCGATGTTGCTGAGCAGGGTCGTCGACGTCCAGGGCGCGGCGGCCCTGCGCAGGGTGCGGGTGAGGGCGGCGCGGGCGGTGACGGGCGCCCAGGGGGCGGTCAGGAGGGCCGCCCCGTGTCCGAGCTGGGGGC
>NZ_POUC01000762.1 GCF_002891435.1 Streptomyces cahuitamycinicus | reverse complement strand
CGTTCGGCGAGGGGTTCGCGGGCTGAGGCCGGGGCTCAGCGGGACCGGTACACCAGTCGGCCGGCCAGCACCGTCGCCACGCAGGTCACCGCGCCGTGCTCCCGCAGGGCCGTCCCGTCGGGCACGTCGAACACGGCCAGGTCGGCCCGGCCGCCGACGGTCAGCGGCCCGTGCACGGTACCCGCGAGGTCGTACCCCTCGGCGAACGGATCGAGGTCGGGCCGCTCACCGAGAAGGGTGCCGGGAGCCCCCGTGGTCCCCACGACGGTCAGCCCGGACCGGGCGACGGCCGTGGCCACCAGCGGGTCGCGGAAGCGGGCGCCGGGCGACGCGACGGCCGTCGTGCCGTAGCGCAGCATCCGCTGCACACCGCGGCGTACGCTGCCCGACCAACGGGTCTCGGTGAGGTCACCCAGGGCGGCCAGCCGCTCACCCCACAGGGGCTGTTCGCCCAGCTCACCGGCCTCGCGCGGGTCGGGGTGATAGCACTGGCGCAGCAGCCACAGCGGGTGCCACTGGCGCAGACCCGGGGTGAGCACGCCCGGCCAGCGCCGCACCCGCGCGCCCGGCGCGCTGTCGACGGCGTCCTCGTACGGCCCGACGCTCGTGATCCGGTCGCCGTCCACCACGACGGCTCCGTCCACGAAGGCTCCGTCCACGACGGGTCCGTCCATACCGGGTGCCGCGCCCGCCGGGAGGACCAGCGGGGCGGCGTGGATCGTCAGCACGGTCGGGTCAGTTGGGGGCCAGCAGCTTCAGCTCGGGGTGAGCCGTGCCGCCCTCGATGGCCGTCGAGGAGATGTGCGAGACGACGCGGTCGTCGACCGGGTCGTTCGCCGGGTCGTCGTGGACGACGAGGTGCTCGTACGTGGTCGCGCGCTGGGCGGGCACCCGGCCCGCCTTCCGGATCAGATCGATGATCTCCATCCGGTTGGACCGGTGCTTGGCACCGGCCGACGACACCACGTTCTCCTCCAGCATGATCGAGCCGAGGTCGTCGGCGCCGTAGTGCAGGGAGAGCTGCCCGACCTCCTTGCCCGTGGTCAGCCACGAGCCCTGGATGTGGGCGATGTTGTCCATGAACAGCCGCGCGATGGCGATCATCCGCAGGTACTCGAAGAGCGTCGCCTGCGTGCGGCCCTTCAGGTGGTTGTTCTCGGGCTGGTAGGTGTACGGGATGAAGGCGCGGAAGCCGCCCGTGCGATCCTGGACCTCCCGGATCATCCGCAGGTGCTCGATGCGCTCGGCGTTGGTCTCGCCGGTGCCCATGAGCATGGTGGAGGTGGACTCCACGCCCAGTCCGTGCGCGATCTCCATGATCTCCAGCCAGCGCTCGCCGGACTCCTTCAGCGGGGCGATGGCCTTGCGGGGCCGCTCGGGCAGCAGTTCGGCACCGGCACCGGCGAAGGAGTCGAGCCCGGCGGCGTGGATACGCTGGATGGCCTCCTCGACGCTCACCTTGGAGATCCGGGCCATGTGCTCGACCTCGGACGCCCCCAGGCTGTGGATGACCAGCTGCGGGAATTCCTTCTTGATCGCGGCGAAGTGCTTCTCGTAGTACTCGACGCCGTAGTCCGGGTGGTGTCCGCCCTGGAACATGATCTGCGTGCCGCCCAGTTCGACGGTCTCCGCGCACCGGCGCAGGATGTCGTCCAGGTCGCGCGTCCAGCCCTTGTCCGTGGCCTTCGGCGGGGCGTAGAACGCGCAGAACTTGCACGCCGTGACGCAGACGTTCGTGTAGTTGATGTTGCGCTCGATGATGTACGTCGCGATGTGCTCGGTCCCGGCGTACCGGCGGCGGCGTACGGCGTCGGCGGCGGCGCCCAGGGCGTGCAGCGGGGCGTCCCGGTACAGCACGAGTGCCTCGTCCGGGGTGATCCGACCACCGGCGGCTGCACGGTCGAGGATGGGCTGAAGGTCGGCCTTCTCGGTCACCGGGCGTCCCTTTCGTAAGGGTTGTGGACGGACCAGCCCAGCGTACGCCAGGGGTTCGGTGGGCTGGACGTCAGGCC
>NZ_POUC01000761.1 GCF_002891435.1 Streptomyces cahuitamycinicus | reverse complement strand
GTGGCGCTTTCTCCTTCATTTCTTCTACCATCAGTTCGTACATTCGCTGCGGTGTTGAGCCTGCTGTGATTGCCAAATGAACCTTTTTTTTTTTCAAGCAGAAGACGGCATACGGGATGAGCGCTAGTCTCGTGGGCTCGGAGAGGTGTATAAGAGACAGAGTCCGCGTTCGGCGGCTGACAGGGCGTGTGCGAGGGCCAGCGTCGTGGCCTGCCGGTCGGTGGTGGCCATGACTCTAGTTTCGTACGTACGTTCGAAAAAGGAAAGAGGGAGCGGGTGTGGCGCGCCGGGGCCGGACGGCGGCCGGGAAAGGTGCTGGAATGCTTCGTCCCTTGCGGCGCCCGGCAGGCCGTCGGTGACGGCGCCTCGAACCAGAGCAACACCGCCCAGGTCAACGGCTCGGAGTTCACGGCCGTCAGCCAGGGCAACGCCAACACCGCCATCAGCTCCGCCCCGCTGTGGTGGTGAGCTGAGCGGGCCGGTGCGGCGGCACCGGCCCGGGTGCGATGGGGTGTGCTTCACGGGGTCACAACGTCTGAGCGGCGGTACTCCGGTACCGCCGCTCAGACGTTTTCGCTTCCGTCGGGTCTTGACGGAACATCCGATCTGACGGACAGTCAGAAACCGTGAGTGGTGAGCCGGAGGTCCACGCAGGCCGGGAGACGGAGCACGCCTCCCGGACCGTTCCGCCGCCCGCGGAGGAGTTCGAGGCGCGCCTGAAGGCCTACGAGGGTCGGCCGGCCGCCGCCACCGGAGTCGGCCGCGACCCGGTCAACGAGCCGATGATCAGGCACTGGTGCGAGGCCATGGGCGACACCAACCCCGCGTACACGGGACCGGACGCCATCGCCCCGCCCACCATGCTCCAGGCCTGGACCATGGCCGGCCTCACCCACCGCCCGGAACGCACGGCCACCTACGACGAACTCCTCACGCTGCTCGACGCGTCGGGCCACGACGCGGTCGTCGCCACCGACTGCGAACAGGAGTACCTGCGCCCGCTGCGCCCGGGCGACCACGTCACCTTCGACTCCGTGATCGAGTCGGTGTCCGGCCGCAAGACCACGAAGCTCGGCACCGGCTACTTCGTCACCACCCGCACAGACGTCCGGGCCGAGGGCGAACTCGCCGGCACCCACCGCTTCCGCATCCTCAAGTACGCCCCCGCGCACCGGCCTTCGAAACCGGTGGAACGCCGCCCCCGCCCGGTCGTCAACCGCGACAACGCCGGCTTCTGGGAGGGCGTGGCCCGCCACGAACTGCTCATCCAGCGCTGCACCGCCTGCCGCACCCTGCGTCTCCCCTGGCTGCCGGGGTGCAACGGCTGCGGCTCCCCGGACTGGGACACCGTGGCGGCGAGCGGCGAGGGCACGGTCTACTCGTACGTCGTCATGCACCACCCGCCCTTCCCGGCCTTCGAGCCGCCCTACGCGGTCGGCCTCATCGAACTCGCCGAGGGCGTGCGGATCGTCAGCAACGTGGTCGGGGTGCCGTACGGCCAAGTGCGGATCGGCATGCCGGTGCGGCTGGAGTTCCGGCGGTACGACGCAGAGCTGGAACTGCCGGTGTTCCGGCCGTACGACGAGGAGCTGGAACTGCCGGTGTTCCAGGGGGTGGGCCCGTGAAGGCCGGTGACCGCCTCCCACCCCTGGAGGTCCCCGTCACCCGGACCCTGATCGTCGCCGGGGCGATCGCCTCCCGGGACTACCAGGACGTCCACCACGACCCGGAGCTCGCCCGGAGCAAGGGCTCCCCCGACATCTTCATGAACATCCTGACGACCAACGGCCTGGTCGGCCGCTACATCACCGACCACTTCGGCCCGCGGGCGGAGCTGCGCCGGGTCGCCATCCGGCTCGGCGCGCCCAACCACCCCGGCGACACGATGGTGCTCACGGGCACAGTCGAGGCGGCCGACGGCGACACGGTGACCGTCCGGGTCGTCGGCGCGAACGGCATCGGCACGCACGTCACGGGCACGGTGACGGTGAGGATCCCGGGATGAGCGCGCGAGGGC
>NZ_POUC01000760.1 GCF_002891435.1 Streptomyces cahuitamycinicus | reverse complement strand
GCGCCGACCTCGGCCTCCCCACCACCCTGTGCCGCGAGCAGCTGGAGCCCGGCGACCAACTGCTGCTCTACACCGACGGCATCATCGAAGCGCGTGACGCCAAAGGACGCGAGTTCGGCCGCGACCGCTTCGTCGACTTCGTCATCCGCCACCAGGCCGACGGCCTGCCGGCCCCCGAAACCCTGCGCCGTCTGGTGCGGGCCGTGCTCGAGCATCACAACGGACACCTCAACGACGACGCCACCGTCCTGCTGTGCGAATGGCACGGCACCTCGGAAACGGCTCCACCCGCCAAGGACCATGGCCCGCCCGACTCTATGTCGCCCATGATCTGACTGAGCTGCGTGCGAGAACAACCGGGCCTGGGCCAGAGAACCCCATTGCTCACGGCCGCCGACCGTAGAGGCCGGGGATGGCCGTAGGTGCGCCACTGGTCGTTGCTCCAGCCGCATTCTGCGAGCTGTAAAGGTACGCTCCGCTGCGCGTGGCTCCGCGGATCGTGCACTATCCGGACACGGGCAAGGACGCGCACCGCAACGAACTCGGTGTCGGATGATCCAAAGGGGCGGGCCGGTGCCCGTGGAGTGTGCCGTCGGCCCAGCGGAAGCCCGGCTGGAGGGATTTGGCCCGTCGGCGGCGCGGCTGTTGGGCCTGCGAGTTAGGGCAGGACCTCTACCATGGTGCCGAAACCCCATGACGGTGCCCTTGTCGCCGGTGACGGCGGCGAAGTGGGCGCCGTGGGCCCGCATGGTGGTGAGGGACTCGTCGAGGGGCTGTCGAGCTGTACGCGGGTCACGGGGTACGGGGCGGTGGTGGGAAGGGCCTGTGCCGTTCGGGCACGCCGACGTGCGCACTTCGGCCAGCACGGCCTCGACGGCAGGGACACCGTCGGCGAGCTGGTGACCTGTCCGTTCCGCACAGCGTGTGGGTGGTGTCCATCGTGACCGCCGGCCAATTGCTGTGGCCGCGGGCAACCCGGACCACCGGGCAGGACTGACCGGGCCCGCCACCGGTCACCGCGGCCGGGCCCGCCCGGAACCGAGCACCGCCGACCGGCACGGGGCTCGGCGGTCACACCCGGAGGTGCCGTTCGATCCAGTCCGCGGCGGTCCGGCGGAACAGGCGCCGGTTGTCCGCGCGCAGGAAGTCGTGACCTTCGTCGCGCAGGGTGAGCAGTTCGGCGTGGATGCCGCGTTCCCGCGCTGCCCGTACGAACTGCTGGGACTCTCCCGGTGGCACGTTGGTGTCGTGTTCGCCGTGGACGGCGAGCAGCGGAACACGCAGCGCTTCGATACGGCTCATCGGTGACAGGGCGCGCAGCAGCTCGCGGCCGTGCTGCGGGTGACCGTACTTGTGCGCCGCGGACTCCGCGATCCAGGGTTCCGTACCGGCGAAGAAGGTCAGCAGGTCCGACATGCCGCAGACGGCGACTCCGGTGCGGAAGAGATCCGGGTGCCACACGAGGGAGGCGAACGTGAGGTACCCGCCGTACGAGCGGCCCATGACCGCCAGCCGCGTCGGATCGGCGGGGCCCGCGGTGACCGCGTGGGCCGCGCAGTCCGCGACGTCGTCGAACGCGGCGAAGCGGCCCGCGCCCAGGTCCGCGTCGACGAACGACCGGCCGTGTCCCAGGGATCCCCGGACGTCGGGGGCGAAGACGTCCAGGCCGCGCCCGATCAGCTCGTGGTAGAGGGGGTTGAACACCGGGCGTTCCTGTTCCTCCGGACCGCCGTGCAGGTGGATGACACACGGTGCCGGTTCGTCGGAGGGGCGCCTCGGCGCCCTGTAGTACCAGCCGCTCAGGGGCAGCCCGTCCCGTGCCGTCAGACGCATGGGGACGGGGCGTACCGGTGGGCGGTCCGGCGGGACGGCGTCCTCGTCCCGGGCGGACCAGGGCGTGCGGAGCACGGACACGCCTTCGTGGGCCAGCCAGACACCCGGGCGTCGTTGTGACCCGGACAGCGCGAGCAGCAGTCGCCCGGCTCCGGCGGCGGTCACGCGGGTGACGACCTCGTGGGGCAGGGGAAGGGGG
>NZ_POUC01000075.1 GCF_002891435.1 Streptomyces cahuitamycinicus | reverse complement strand
AGATGTGTATAAGAGCCAGCCGCTACGAGATCCGCCGGGCCACCGGTATCGGCACGGGCTTCCTGACCGGGGCCGTCGTGCTCGCCGTGTCCGCGGTGACCGCCGTCGTGCTCGCGCGCATCGGGCACACCCCTCAGCCGCGCCTGCTGGCCGCATGGCCGCGTGAACTGCCCCTGCCGCCCGCGGCGCTCGGCGCTGGACTGCTCGGTGCGCTGGCCTTCGGCGACGAGTTCCGCCATCCCGCCCTGGCGGCGGACCGCGGAACCGTGCCCCGCCGGCTGGGACTGCTGGCCGCCAAACTGCTCGTCTCCTCGGCCACCGCGCTGGTACTGGCCGTCCTGACCGTCGGCTGCGACGCCGAAGTGCTCTATCTCGTCTACGGGCGGGAGCTCGCCCAGGTTCCCGCCGACTGGCTCCCCATGAGTGCGAGCTGGATCGGACTCGTGGTCGGCTGCGCCTGGGCCGGCGTACTCGCAGCAGGTGTCTTCCGGTCCACCACCGCCGGACTCGCCGCCGTGGCCGCCGTCCCCCTCCTCGTCGTACCCGTCGTGCACCAGCTCGTGAACGGACCGTCCGTGCGAACCGCGGCCGGACTGCCCGCGCGGCTGCGAGAGGCCCTCCTGCCGCGATGGCCCTTCGGGGGAGAGCGCTACCTGGAGGCCGCGCTCGATGTGGTCTCCCAACCCGTGGGCGGCGCGCTGACGTTGTCGCTCACCGCGCTGCTCTGCGCGTATCTGCTCACGGGCCTGCGCAGCCGATTCCGGTGACGACTGTCCGTAACCCTTGATCCGGCCATGCCCACAACTCCCCGCAGAACGCGCATTTCTTTCCGATAAGGCGTCAATTGCGACGGGGTGAGCGATCACCCTTTCGTGTGCTTTTCACCAAAGACCTCAAGGGAGTTGGAGACGAGGCCGACAAAGGATGCGTGAGTACCCTTGCGCACACCATGATGACCGCCGCCCGCTCCGCTGACTCCGGCCTCGCGAGCCCGGGCGGACTCGACCGCTACCCGTACGCCGAGGCGCCCGCCGTCGACCGCGTCGGGCTCCCTGCCTGGGACGGCGGGGACCCCGAGCTGGGCCGTGTAGGCCGACGCGCCGCGGGCAGCCGCGGACGCGGGCTGCACGGCCAACTCGTTCAGCAGCTCGGTCAGATGATCGTCTCCGGCGACCTGGGTGCCGATCGCCCACTGGTGCCCGAGGAAATCGGTCAGCGCTTCGAGGTCTCCCGCACCGTCGTCCGCGAGTCGCTCCGCGTCCTGGAGGCCAAGGGCCTGGTGAGCGCCCGTCCGAACGTCGGCACGCGCGTGCGCCCCGTCAGCGACTGGAACCTCCTCGACCCGGACATCATCGAGTGGCGGGCCTTCGGGCCGCAGCGCGACGACCAGCGCCGCGAGCTGAGCGAGCTGCGGTGGACGATCGAGCCGCTCGCCGCCCGTCTCGCAGCCGGGCACGGACGCGAGGATGTCCAGCAGCGTCTTGCTGACATGGTCGAAATCATGGGGCACGCCATGGCCCAGGGTGATGCGCTCACCTTCTCCCGCGCCGACTCGGAGTTCCACTCGCTGCTCATCCAGGTCGCGGGCAACCGCATGCTGGAGCATCTCTCCGGCATCGTGTCCGCGGCCCTTCAGGTCTCGGGCGGCCCGATCGCCGGCTGTGACCGGCCGAACGAGGCGTCCCTGGCGCACCACGGCCGTATCTGCGACGCCCTCGCCGCCGGCGACGGGGCGGCGGCTGAGGCGGCCATGCGCCAGCTCCTCACGGTCCATCCCGAGGTGGAACGGGTCGTGCCCGCCCCGCGCGAGCACTGACCTAGTTCCGCGGGCGGCCCGGCCGGGTGTGCCACCCCCCTCCTGTGGCAGTGCCCGATCGCTGATCCGCCTCCCGTCGGACCTCGTGGGATCCCTGTGATCCTGCGGGGTCCGACGGCGCGAAGGGGTCGAGGCCCGGCGGGGCGCCCTCGGCCGTACCATATATGCCACCTTCTGTCAGTGTCTGACCATTTCTGTTCGCTTACGGGGTGTGACTCGGGCCACGCGGATTGGGCGTAACGCTCGCGGGAAGAACGCGATGACCTAAGAGGTGACAGCCGCGGAGGGAATACGGACGCCGTTCACGGCGCTGTGCATCTTCCCGGCCCCCGCCCGCGCCGTCGGCCCATCCCCAAGCCGGTGGTCGGCTCCTGTCCGCTGTGGACGGGGCCGGAAGCCGTTTTCCAACGTTCCGAGAGGTTGTTCGTGTCGGCCAGCACATCCCGTACGCTCCCGCCGGAGATCGCCGAGTCCGTCTCTGTCATGGCGCTCATTGAGCGGGGAAAGGCTGAGGGGCAGATCGCCGGCGATGACGTGCGTCGGGCCTTCGAAGCTGACCAGATTCCGGCCACTCAGTGGAAGAACGTACTGCGCAGCCTCAACCAGATCCTCGAGGAAGAGGGTGTGACGCTGATGGTCAGTGCCGCAGAGCCCAAGCGCACCCGAAAGAGCGTCGCAGCGAAGAGTCCCGCCAAGCGCACCGCCACCAAGACGGTCGCGGCCAAGGCGGTGACCACCCGGAAGGCCACCGCCACCGCCACGCCGGCGGCGCCCGCCGCCGAGCCGGCCGTCGAGGAGGAGGCACCCGCCAAGAAGGCGGCTGCCAAGAAGACGACCGCCAAGAAGGCGGCCACGAAGAAAACCGTCGCCAAGAAGACGGCGGCCAAGAAGACCGGCGCCAAGAAGGACGACGCCGAGGTCATCGAAGAGGAGGTGCTCGAGGAGGCAGCCCCCGGCAAGGCCGGTGAGGAGCCCGAGGGCACCACCGAGAACGCGGGCTTCGTGCTCTCCGACGAGGACGAGGACGACGCGCCCGCCCAGCAGGTCGCCGCCGCCGGAGCCACCGCCGACCCGGTCAAGGACTACCTCAAGCAGATCGGCAAGGTCCCGCTGCTCAATGCCGAGCAGGAGGTCGAGCTCGCCAAGCGCATCGAGGCCGGTCTGTTCGCCGAGGACAAGCTGGCGAACGCCGACAAGCTGGCTCCGAAGCTCAAGCGCGAGCTGGAGATCATCGCCGAGGACGGCCGCCGCGCCAAGAACCACCTCCTGGAGGCCAACCTCCGTCTGGTGGTCTCCCTGGCCAAGCGCTACACCGGCCGCGGCATGCTGTTCCTGGACCTCATCCAGGAGGGCAACCTCGGTCTGATCCGCGCGGTCGAGAAGTTCGACTACACCAAGGGCTACAAGTTCTCCACGTACGCCACCTGGTGGATTCGTCAGGCGATCACCCGCGCCATGGCCGACCAGGCCCGCACCATCCGTATCCCGGTGCACATGGTCGAGGTCATCAACAAGCTCGCGCGTGTGCAGCGCCAGATGCTCCAGGACCTGGGCCGCGAGCCCACCCCGGAGGAGCTGGCCAAGGAGCTCGACATGACCCCCGAGAAGGTCATCGAGGTCCAGAAGTACGGCCGTGAGCCCATCTCGCTGCACACGCCGCTGGGCGAGGACGGCGACAGCGAGTTCGGTGACCTCATCGAGGACTCCGAGGCGGTCGTCCCGGCCGACGCGGTCAGCTTCACGCTCCTGCAGGAGCAGCTGCACTCCGTCCTGGACACCCTGTCCGAGCGTGAGGCGGGCGTCGTCTCGATGCGCTTCGGCCTCACCGACGGCCAGCCGAAGACCCTTGACGAGATCGGCAAGGTCTACGGCGTCACGCGTGAGCGGATCCGCCAGATCGAGTCCAAGACGATGTCGAAGCTGCGCCACCCGTCCCGCTCGCAGGTGCTGCGCGACTACCTCGACTGAGCAAGGTTGTACGACACGGAAGGCCCGGTCCCCCAGGGGGACCGGGCCTTCCGTGGTGTCGCGTCGCCGCGGGTGCGGGGTTCCGCGAGGTGGATCACTCTGGGTGTCCCACAGACACCACTGAGTGAGGAGTGTGTATGCGTCACCGACTGGCTCGAGCTCTGGTCCTGCCGCTGGCCCTGGCGGCCGCGGTTCCTGCCCTGTCCATGAGCTCCAGCGCCCCTGTGGCGGCTGACAGTGTGGTCATAGGAGGATTCCCCGTCGAGGCGTCCCAGAGCCCGTGGACGGTGGCCCTGTCCAGTCGTGACCGGTTCGGGGGTATGCGCGCGGGGCAGTTCTGCGGGGGGACGGCGGTCGGGCCCTCCACCGTGCTCACCGCGGCCCACTGCCTGGACGAGGAGGTCCTGGGCGGGCCGCCGGAGCGCGTGCGGGACCTCAAGGTCATAGCCGGGCGCACAGACCTGCTCTCGGGCCGCGAGGGCCAGGAGATCGCCGTGCGCCGTACGTGGGTGAACCCGGCCTACGACGGTCTCAGCAATGCCGGGGACTTCGCCGTGCTCACCTTGGCCGAACCGCTCCGGGGCGACTCGGTCATCAGCATGGCGGCCGACGGTGACCCCGCGTACACGGCCGGTGAGACCGCGATGGTGTACGGCTGGGGCGATACCTCGGGCACAGGCGAGTACCCGGACGGTCTGCGGGCGGCACGCGTGCGCGTGCTTCCCGACGCACTGTGCGAGGAGGCGTATCCGGGCGGCGAGGACGGCACCTACGACGCCACGAGCATGCTGTGCGCCGGGGAGGCCGAGGGGGGCCATGACGCCTGCCAGGGGGACAGCGGAGGGCCCCTGGTGGCACAGGGGCGGTTGATCGGGCTCGTGTCCTGGGGGATCGGCTGTGGCCGGGCCGGCAATCCCGGTGTGTACACGCGGGTGTCCGACATCATGCGAACGCTCGGCTGGGCACGGGCTTCGACGGGTGTGTGAGGCGTCCGGCGTGGGCCTAGGCCGACGTGGAGACGAGGACGGGCGGTTGCCTCTGGTGACCAGAGGCAACCGCCCGTTCACCGGCCTGTGCCGGGCTGGCTCGTCGTCGGACGCGAGGCGTCAGCGCTCTTCTTCAGCGGCGGGAGCGGACGTGAGTCGCTCCGTCTCGTCCTGTATCTCAGCGGCGATCTTCTTGAGTTCCGGCTCGAACTTGCGCCCGTGATGGGCGCAGAAGAGCAGCTCTCCGCCGCTGAGCAGTACGACGCGCAGGTACGCCTGGGCGCCGCAGCGGTCGCAGCGATCAGCGGCCGTCAACTGGCTCGCGGGGGTCAGAACAGTAGTCACGTCGCCTCTTCTCTAGCTCGACGAGCTGTCGTACCAGGGTCAACATCCAACCAGCCCCAAAACGTTCCCGCTCGTGGCTTTTCCTCGAAAGAATCTTTGCGAGGCGGCTGTCTGCTGCCGGTTGGCGGCGAATGTGCCGTATTGCGTGTCTATGTGTCTTACGGGGCTTCGCGTCGTATCGGTGGTCGGTCCTCCCGGCTGGGTTGCCGGTTGTTCATGAGGACGTGCCCGGAGCCTAAATGGTTCATGCCTGGAAGGGAACGTGATGTGTACTTCACTCCATCGAGGGATCGAACGCGCATGCGAGTGTGGACTAGCCTGAGTTTCCGACGAGGGTGGCGTTACAACGGCTCTACCAGGCCTGGGTACCCTCTCACCGGTGACCGAAGCCGCGCCCTTACCCACGAGGGCCCCATCTGAAATTCAGCGAGGAGCGAACCGCGTGACCGCCGAGACGTCCGTGCCGTCCACAGCTCTGCTGGCAGGAGCCGACCGGGACGGTTCCAACTACACCGCGCGGCACCTGCTCGTCCTCGAGGGGCTCGAGGCCGTGCGCAAGCGCCCAGGTATGTACATCGGGTCGACCGACAGCCGTGGCTTGATGCACTGCGTCTGGGAGATCATCGACAACTCCGTCGACGAGGCCCTGGGTGGGTACTGCGACCACATCGAGGTGATCCTCCAGGACGACGGCTCCGTCGAGGTCCGGGACAACGGCCGGGGCATCCCGATCGACGTCGAGCCCAAGACCGGCCTCTCCGGTGTCGAAGTCGTCATGACCAAGCTGCACGCCGGCGGCAAGTTCGGCGGCGGCTCCTACGCCGCCTCCGGCGGTCTGCACGGCGTGGGCGCCTCCGTGGTGAACGCCCTGTCCGCCCGGCTGGACGTCGAGGTGGACCGCGGTGGCCACACCCACGCGATCAGCTTCCGGCGCGGTGTCCCCGGCGCCTTCGCCGGGAACGGCGCCGAGGCCAGGTTCGAGGCCAAGAGCGGCCTGCGCAAGGCCAGGAAGATCCCGAAGACCCGCACCGGCACGCGCGTGCGGTACTGGGCCGACCGCCAGATCTTCCTCAAGGACGCCAAGCTCAACCTGGAGACGCTGCACCAGCGCGCCCGCCAGACCGCGTTCCTGGTGCCCGGCCTCACCATCGTCGTGCGCGACGAGTACGGGCTCGGCGAGGGCGGCAGCAAGGGCGAGGAGTCCTTCCGCTTCGACGGTGGAATCAGCGAGTTCTGCGAGTACCTTGCGAACGACAAGCCGGTCTGCGACGTCCTCCGCTTCTCCGGGCAGGGCATCTTCAAGGAGACCGTCCCCGTCCTGGACGACCACGGCCAGATGACGCCCACCGAGGTCACCCGCGAGCTCGGCGTGGACGTCGCAATGCGCTGGGGGACGGGCTACGACACGACGCTCCGGTCCTTCGTCAACATCATCGCCACGCCCAAGGGCGGCACCCACGTCGCGGGCTTCGAGCAGGCCGTGGCCAAGACGATGAACGAGGTGCTGCGCGCCAAGAAGCTCCTGCGCGTCGCCGAGGACGACATCGTCAAGGACGACGCCCTGGAGGGCCTGACCGCGGTCGTCACCGTGCGTCTCGCCGAGCCGCAGTTCGAAGGCCAGACCAAGGAGGTCCTCGGGACCTCGGCGGCCCGCCGCATCGTGAACAACGTGGTCACGAAGGAACTCAAGGATTTCCTGACGTCCACCAAGCGGGATGCCGCCCAGCAGGCCCGGGTCGTGATGGAGAAGGCCGTCTCCGCCGCGCGCACGCGTATCGCCGCCCGGCAGCACAAGGACGCGCAGCGCCGCAAGACGGCCCTGGAGTCCTCCTCGCTGCCCGCCAAGCTGGCCGACTGCCGCAGCGACGACGTCGACCGCAGCGAGCTGTTCATCGTCGAGGGAGACTCCGCGCTCGGCACGGCGAAGCTCGCCCGGAACTCCGAGTTCCAGGCGCTGCTGCCGATCCGCGGCAAGATCCTCAACGTCCAGAAGTCCTCTGTGACGGACATGCTGAAGAACGCCGAGTGCGGCGCGATCATCCAGGTCATAGGAGCCGGCTCGGGCCGGACCTTCGACATCGACACAGCCCGCTACGGCAAGATCATCATGATGACCGACGCCGATGTCGACGGTTCGCACATCCGCACCCTGCTGCTGACGCTGTTCCACCGCTACATGCGGCCCATGGTGGAGGCCGGCCGGGTCTTCGCGGCGGTGCCGCCGCTGCACCGCATCGAGATCGTCCAGCCGAGGAAGGGCCAGGACAAGTACGTCTACACGTACTCGGACCGCGAACTGCGTGACACGCTCATGGAGTTCCAGAGCAAGGGCATCCGCTACAAGGACTCGATCCAGCGCTACAAGGGTCTCGGTGAGATGGACGCCGACCAGCTGGCCGAGACGACGATGGACCCACGTCACCGCACCCTGCGGCGGATCAACCTCTCCGACCTGGAGGCCGCCGAGCAGGTCTTCGATCTGCTCATGGGCAACGATGTGGCGCCGCGCAAGGAGTTCATCTCCAACTCGGCGGCGACGCTGGACCGGTCGCGGATCGACGCGTAGCCGCCACGCCGGGCTGTCGCCGGGGCACGGCCGACCGGGTCTCACGCCCGGTCGGCAGCGGCCCGGCCTGCATATGGATCTCCGCGGCGTCACGAGGCCCGGCACGCGCTCCCCCCTGCTCGGCTGCGCTCGAGCAGGGGGACCCACATGCCGCAGCACGGCGCGAAGGGCCAGGTGGCTTCGGCCACATGACCGTTCACGGCGCAGGCCGCAGACGCCGCTCCTTCCTCCACGGATATCCATCAGAAGCCCCCTGGTCACCTGATGGGGTGAAGTGTGCAGGGAAGAAGAGTCGCGGATCTTCCCGTTCTGTCCATCCTTGGGCATGCAGCCAAGCAAGGGCCGTCCCCGCGGCGCCGGGGCCGACCAGGAGAGCCGGGTCCAGCCTCTCGACGGCCAGGCCCCGGTCCCGGCCGAGGAGGCCGGACAGCTCAGGTACGACGATCCCTGGTACGACGCCCTCGCCTCCGGCTGGGGCGAGTCGTCCGGCGACGGGGCGCAAACTCAACCGATGGTTCCGTCGGCACGGACGGAGGGCGAGACGGGCGCAGCGGCGGCCGACGTGTACCTGGAAGTGCAGCGCAGTGCGGCCTTTCAGGAAGTGCGGCGGCGGTACCGGAGGTTCGTGGTGCCGGCGTCCGTGGCGTTCTTCGCCTGGTACGTGGGCTACGTCGTGACTGCCACGACGGCACCGGAGCTGATGGCGCGGCCCGTGGCGGGAGCGGTGAACGTCGCGATGGTGGCAGGGCTCGGGCAGTTCCTGTCCACGTTCCTGCTCACCTGGGCCTACGCGCGGCACGCGCGGCTGCGCAGGGACCGAGCCGCGCTCGAACTGCGGTGGGACACACAGGAACTGACACGTGGCGTGAGCGGTGGTGGGTCGTGACGGGGGAGCATCAGACGCTGGCGCTGCTGCTGTTCAGCGCGTTCGTCGCGGTCACGCTGGGGATCACCACATGGGTCAGCCGCAACCGGCGCGGCTCGGCGGAGGAGTTCTACGCGGGCGGGCGGCTCTTCTCCCCCATGGAGAATGGTTTTGCCATCGCGGGTGACTACATGTCGGCCGCCTCCTTCCTGGGGGTGACCGGTCTCATCGCGCTGTTCGGTTACGACGGGCTGCTGTATGTCGTGGGCTTCCTCGTGGCGTGGCTGGTGGTGCTGTTCCTGGTCGCCGAACTGGTCCGCAACTGCGGCCGGTTCACCCTCGCCGACGTCGTGGCGGCCCGAATGAGGGAACGGCCGGTACGGATCGCGGCGGGAACCTCCTCGGTCACGGTTTCCGTTCTGTATCTGGTGGCGCAGATGGTCGGCGCGGGCAGCCTGGTGGCGCTGCTGCTCGGAGGCACGAGCGACGCGGCCCGCGCCTGGACGGTCATCGGTGTGGGCGCTCTCATGGTGATCTATGTGTCGCTGGGAGGGATGCGCGCGACCACGTGGATCCAGATCGTCAAGGCTGTTCTGCTGCTCGGCGGCACCATCGCTTTGACGGTGCTCGTCCTGATGCGCTTCCACGGCGACCTGAACCGGTTGCTGCTCACGGCAGCCGAGCGCAGTGGGCACGGCGGGGCGTTTCTGGTGCCGGGGTTGAAGTACGGCGGGGACTGGACCGCACGCTTCGACTTCATCAGCCTGGGGCTGGCCCTGGTGCTGGGTACGGCAGGACTGCCGCACATCCTGTCGCGCTTCTACACCGTGCCCACCGCGCGCGCCGCGCGCCGCTCGGTCGTCTGGGCCGTCGGGCTCATCGGCGGCTTCTACCTGATGACGATCGTGCTCGGATTCGGTGCGGCCGCCATCCTGGGGCCGGACGCGGTACGCGGTTCGAACGCGGCCGGGAACACGGCGGTTCCGCTGCTGGCGCTCGACCTGGGCGGTGGTGCGGGATCCACCGGCGGGACGGTTCTCTTCGCGATCGTCGCCGCGGTCGCCTTCGCCACGATCCTCGCCGTGGTCGCCGGCATCACGCTCGCGTCCTCGGCGTCCGTGGCCCACGACCTGTACGCCTCCCTGCGGCGCCGGGGCGCGATGCCGCGCAGCGAGGTGGCGGTGGCCCGGATCGCGGCCGTCGGCGTCGGAGCGGTGGCGATCGCGCTCGGTCTGCTGGCGCGGGACCTCAACGTGGCGTTCCTGGTCGGTCTGGCGTTCGCCGTCGCCGCGTCGGCGAACCTGCCGGTGCTGCTCTACTCGCTGTTCTGGCGCGGCTTCACCACACGGGGTGCCGTGTGGGCCGTCTACGGCGGTCTGGTCCCGGCCGTGGTGCTCGTGGTGCTCTCACCGGTGGTCTCGAGTAGCCCCGACTCGCTGTTCCCGGGCATCGACCTCCAGTACTTCCCGCTGCAGAACCCGGGTCTGGTCTCGATCCCACTCGGCTTCCTCGCGGGCTGGCTGGGCACGGTCACCTCGACGGAGGTACCGGACGAGGTCAAGCACGCGGAGGCAGAGGTGCGGTCGCTGACGGGAGCGGGAGCGGCGTAGAGGCGGTGCCTTCGATGGCACGGTCGGAACGCAGCCGTCACCGGGCTCGTGACAGCGCCGACGGGCTGTCTCGTCAGCTGCGGGTCGCCCACTCATAACGGTGTTCAGGGCGGCCCGCGTCGCCGTACTTGAGGGTCAGCCTGGCCCGTCCTGTTCGCTCCAGGAGCTTCAGGTAGCGCTGGGCGGTCTGTCGGCTCACTCCGGTCCGCTCGGCGATCTCCTGAGCGGACAGGGGCCCGTCCGCGTGCATCAGGGACTGGCGGACCAGCTCCGCGGTGGTGGGGGAGTGACCTTTGGGCAGGTCCGGCTCCGACGACGCCGACAGGGCCCCGAAGATGCGGTCCACCTCGGCCTGTTCCGCCTCTCCACCGCCGTCCAGGGTGCGGCGCAGCTCCGCGTAGGCCTCCAGCTTGGCGCGCAGGCCGGCGAAGGCGAACGGCTTGACCAGATACTGCAGTGCGCCGTGCCGCATCGCCGCCTGCACGGTGGAGACGTCCCGGGCGGCCGTCACCATGATCACGTCGGTCTGGTCCCCGCGCCGCCGCATCTCCTGGACGACCGAAAGCCCCGTCGCATCCGGCAGGTAGTGGTCCAGGAGCACCAGGTCCAGCCGGGGCAGCGTCTCCAGCCGGTGCAGCGCCTCCGCGGCGCTGTGGGCCTCTCCGGCGACATGGAAGCCCGGTACCTTCTCGACGTAGGCGGCGTTGACCCGCGCGACTCTCATGTCGTCGTCCACGACCAGGACCTCGATCATCACGACCCCTCCTCGGCGGTCTGCGGTGCGGACGGCACGGTCGATACGGCCGGTTCGGGACCCGCCCCGGCCAGCGCCTCGGGCAGTACGACGGTGAACTCCGCGCCTCCGCCGTGCGCCTCGCCGACCGTGGCGCTGCCACCCTGCCGCTCTGCCAGTCTGCGCACCAGGGAGAGTCCGATACCCCGCTCGCGGTGGGCCGGCGGCTTCTTCGTGGACCATCCCGTGGTGAAGACCAACTCACGGTGCTCCGGCGGGATTCCCGGCCCCGTGTCGCGCACCCTGAGGATCGCCGTACGCCCCTCGGCGCGCAGTTCGACCTCCACGCGCGCGTGCGGCTTGCCGGCCACGGCGTCGAGGGCGTTGTCCACCAGGTTCCCCACGACGGTGACGAGCCCCTGCGGGTCGACCAGCCGGTCGGGCAGCCGGGTCCGGTCCGACACCCACAGGGCGACGCCCCGCTCGGCCGCGACGGTCGCCTTGCCGACCAGCAGGGCGGCCAGCAGCGGATCCTCGATCCGCTCGGTGACCTGCTCCGCTGTGGCCCGGTGGTCGCCGACCACCTCGCCGACGAAATCGGCGGCGTCGTCGTACATCTCCAGTTCGAGCAGCCCCAGAAGCGTGTGCATCCGGTTGGCGTGCTCGTGGTCCTGGGCGCGCAGGGCGTCGATGAGACCGCGAGTGGAGTCCAGTTCGCGGCCCAGTTGCTCCAGCTCGGTACGGTCGCGCAGCGTGGCCACGGCGCCGCCGTCGTCGGTGGGCATGCGGTTGGCGACCAGCACCCGTTGGCCGCGTACGGTGAGCAGATCCGTGCCGGTGACGCGTCCGGCCAGCACATCGGCCGTACGGCCCGCGCCGAGCGCCTCGTCGGGAGAACGGCCGACCACCGCTTCCCCGATGCCCAGCAGGCGTTGTGCCTCGTCGTTCACGAGACGGATGCGGCCGGCGCGGTCGAGGGCGACGACGCCCTCCCGGATGCCGTGCAGCATCGCCTCGCGTTCCGACAGGAGCGCCGCGATGTCCGAGAAGGCCAGGTCCCTGGTCTGCCGGTGGACTCGCCGGGAGATGAGCCACGCTGCCAGCGCGCCCACGGCCAGGGCACCGCCGGCGTACGCGAGCAGCCCCGGGATCGCGTGGATCAGCCGGGCCCGGACGCTGTCGTAGGCGATGCCGACCGAGACCGCGCCGATGACGGTGCCGTCGCTGTCGCGCAGCGGCACCTTGCCCCGGGCGGAACGGCCCAGGGTGCCGCTGTCGATCTCCATGACCTCTTTGCCGGCCAGGGCCTGGCCGGGGTCGGTCGAGACGATGCCGCCGATCTGCTTCCGGTCCGTGTGCGACCAGCGCACGCCCCGCCAGTCCATCACCACGATGTACTCGGCCTTGGTGGCCTTGCGTATCCGCTCCGCCTCCTGCTGCACCGGGCCGTCCGGCGAGGGCGGCGTGTCCCGGAGGTCCTTCGCGAGATCCGGCAGCTGCGCGGTCGTCTGCGCGATCGCGAGCGCACGGCGCATGGCCTGGTCGTCGAGCTGGTTGCTGAGGGGTGCGAGGAACAATCCGGTCGCGAGCACCGCGACTCCCGCGGCGATCGCCACCTGCATCAGAAGCACCTGCGAGAACACCCGCCGGGGCAGGCCGAGGCGCAGGCGGCGCGCGGGGGGAGTGGGGCTCATACCCAAGACCGTACGTGCGGCCGGCCGCCTGCCCTAGGCGGGTGTGGCGTGGATCTCCGGATCAATGTGTGCAGAGGTGGCATCAATGTGTGCCGGAAGCGGGCCGGACGGTCAGCCGGCCAGTGCCGTGGCCACCCTCATCTCGCGCACCGCCACCACGTCCATGCGTGCGGGGGAGCCGAGGACGGACGCCCCGCAGCTCTCGGGGCGGGGCGGCAGGGCCGCGCCTTGGGCCACTTCGATCTGCCAGCGGCGTCCGTCGGCGTGCGCGACGGTCACTTCCCAGCGCGGGGCCGCGCCGGAGGTCCGGACGACGCTCAGGGCCTGAGCGTCGTATTCGCCGACTCTGGTGCGCACGGCGAGCTCGGCGGCCTGACCGGGCCGGTCCCAGGCCGAGCTGCCCCGGCACCCCTCCACGACGATCCGCCCCTCACGGGCACCGCGCAGGACCTCCCTGAGGGAATGGGCCTCCGCCCGGCCGTACGCGTATCCGTACGGCAGCACGAGCACGGTGGGGGAGAAGCGGTGACCACCCAGATGGGTGACCTCCCAGACGCCCTCGACTCCCGACGTAGCCAGCTCGGCCGCGAGGGGCCGGCCCAGGAGGGCGCAGCAGCGGTCGCGCTTGCCGTTGGTGCAGACGAGGGCGAGCGGATCACCGTCGTGGGACCGGCCGTCGAGCACCGCGCCGAACGAGCGGTGGTCGCCCCGGCCGAGTGCGGCGAAGTCGAGGCCGAGCAGTTCCCCGGGGTCCGAGGTCGAGGCGCTGTGCAGCCATACGCTTCCCGGGACGACGTGCGCGGCGTACACCCGGCGCGCGGCGGGCATGCGGCGGTCCGCGTGGCGCCCGGGGCGGCGGATGAGCGCGATCCGTACGCCCGTGTCCTTGGCGGCCGCCTCCAGGGCACGCCCCAGGGCGGGGTCCAGGTGGCTCGAAGTGAGCGCCTTGGCGCCCCACGGACCGGGCTGTTCCAGCAACAGCCAGGTCCTGGCGGTGGCCGCGGTTCCCGAAACGGGCTCGGCGAAGTCCCGGGAGACGCTTGAGCACGTACTCACAGAGGTGAGCCTAACCTGACTTCGGTCGGGGCGGCTTTCGGGTCCGGCCTGCGCTACTCCGGCAGTGGCTGCGGCGGCCTCGGGCCTGTGTAGAGACCACTCGGGCGCATCCGCAGCGGGCGCTCGCCGTACTCCTCCAGGGCGTGGGCGATCCAGCCCGCCGTCCGGGCCACGGCGAAGATCGTCTCGCCCGCGCTCGGGGCCATGCCGCAGGACGCGGTGAGCACGGCCAGGGCCAGGTCCACGGTGGCGTGCAGGGGGGCGTGACGGGCGGTCGTCTCGACGATGTCGCGGGCGGCGAGGAGAGCCGGCTCCGCGCGCGGGATCTGCTCCAGGAGAGCGAACAGGGCCCGCGCGCGTGGGTCCTCGCCGTGGTAGAGCCGGTGTCCGAGGCCCGGGATGCGGCGGCCGGCGCGCAGTTCGTCCGCGATCACGGGTGCCGCGTCGCCCTGGTCGAGCACGTCCTGCAGCAGCCGGTGCGCGTGCCCACTGGCCGCCCCGTGCAGCGGGCCCTCGATCACGCCCAGCCCGGCGGAGACCGCCGCGTACGGGTGGGCACGGGCCGACGCGGCGACGCGCACGGCGAGGGTGGAGGCGGCCAGGTCGTGGTCGACGAGGAGGGCGAGGGCGGTGTCCAGGGCGCGCAGGGAGGCCTCGTCGGGGTCCTTGTGCACCGACAGCCGGGACCACAGGCGATGGGCCAGAGGGCCCTCGTCGCGGCGCCGGTGGCCTGCCGGCGGCAGAGCGGCCACGAGCGTGGGGATGAGGGTGCGCGCGGTGCCGAGCACGGCGCTCTCGGAGAGGTCGAACCGCAGCGGATCGGCGGTCGCGGCGGCGATCGTCGCGACCCTCAACAGGTCGGCGGGAGCGGCGTGCTCCGGCAGCGCGTCGACGGCGCGGCGGGCGACGGCGACGGATGCGGAAGGCGCGGTGAACGTGCTGCCCGGCAGCATCCGGCCCGTCCACAGCCACTCGGCGACCTCCTCGTAGGTGTGCCGGGTGGCCAGGTCGACCGCGTCGACACCGCGGAAGAAGTAGCGGTCGCTCTCGATGAGCGTGATGCGGGTGCGGACGGACAGCTCGCCGCCGGAGCCGGAACTGCCGACGCCCTCCCGCCTGTTGCGCCGGGCGAGGGACTCGACCTCCCCGGCGTCGAAGGTGCTGCCCCGGCCGCCGCTCACCCGCCGGCTGCTGAGCTGGCCGCGGCTCACGTACGCGTACACGGTCTCCGGCTTCACACCGAGCAGCTCGGCGGCCTCCTTGGTGGTCAGCCGCCGTTCCGTGTCCTGGGGGGCGGGTTCTTGATCGCGCATGGGGGTCACCGTATCCGTCTGGCGGATCATTGACTGCTGCATTGATTTAATCAATATTGACAGGCATTTAGTCAATCATGGACAGTCGAATCAAGTCCAGGGAGGAACTCATGTCCGTCAACAGGTCAGCAGCCACTCTCGTCGAAGCGCCTCGGGGGCTTGCCGGTGTCGTCGTCGCCGACACCCGGATCGGGGATGTCCGCGGTCGGGAGGGCTTCTACCACTACCGCCAGTACTCCGCCGTCGACCTCGCGCGGACGCGCGGCTTCGAGGACGTCTGGCACCTGCTCGTGCACGGCGAACTGCCGGACGCCGAGCGGAGCGTGGCCTTCGCGGCCGAGACCGCCGCGCTGAGGCGCCTGCCCGCCGAGGTGCGAGCGGCGCTGCCGGCCATCGCCGCGGCCGGCGCACGCTCCGGGCCGCTGGCCGGGATGCGTACCGCGCTGTCGCTGCTGGGGGCGGCGAAGGGCTTCCGCCCCGTGTACGACATCGACGCCGACCGGCGCCGGAGGGACACGATCGAGGCGGCCGCGGCCGTACCGACGCTGCTCACCGCGCTGCACCGGCTGGGTCAGGGGCTGGAACCCGTGGAGCCGCGCGAGGATCTCACCTATGCGGCGAACTACCTGTACATGCTGACCGGTTCGGTACCGACCGAGCGGCATGCGCGGGCGATCGAGCAATACTTGATCTCAACCATTGACCATGGATTCAATGCATCCACCTTCACGGCCCGGGTCATCGCGTCGACGGGCGCGGACGTGGCGGCATGCCTCGCCGGGGCGGTGGCGGCGCTGTCGGGTCCGTTGCACGGGGGCGCTCCCAGCCGGGCTCTGGACACCTTGGACGCGATCGGCACCCCGGACCGTATCGATCCCTGGGTGCGTCAGCGGGTGCTCGCCGGTGAGCGCATCATGGGGTTCGGACACGCGATCTACCGCACGGAGGACCCGCGGTCCCGGATGCTGCGCGAGGTCGCCCAGGGGTTCGGCGGACCGCGGGTGGACTTCGCCGTCGAGGTCGAGCGTCACATCGAGGCGATTCTGGCGGAGCTGAAGCCCGGCCGGGAACTGCACACCAACGTCGAGTACTACGCGGGCGTGGTCATGGAACTCTGCGGTCTGCCTCGCGAGATGTTCACACCGACCTTCGCCGCCGCCCGGGCGGTGGGCTGGAGCGCCAACATCCTGGAGCAGGCGGAGGACACGAAGATCATCAGGCCGGTGGCGCGGTATGTGGGACCGGAGGCGCCGGCGCCTGTGCCCGGCTGAAGCAAGGCGCCCGCCGGGTGGGGGGCTTGGAGGCGGAGCGCGTCGCCGAGCATCACTCGGCGTGGGCGGGGAGGCAGAGAAGAAGCGCACGGAGAGGAGCGACGGTCGCACGAACCGGCGCCACGCCCAACGCATGCCCAGCGCGAGTGCTGCCGACAATCGTTCACTTCGGCATGGATCTCCCGGCTCGTATCCTGGTGCGGCATCCCCATTCCCCACGTGTGCCGGGAACGCGAGCCGGTGCACGCGTCGGCGCGAGAGAGGTCGCACGGTGAGCCAGCCGAGCCCGAAACCGCAGCAGATCCCGGTCGTCGTCCTGGCCGGATTCCTCGGCTCGGGAAAGACCACCCTGCTCAACCACCTCCTGCACCGCAGCGGCGGCAGCCGTATCGGCGCCCTCGTCAACGACTTCGGGTCGATCGAGATCGACGCGATGGCCGTGGCGGGAGCGCTCGGCGACTCGACGGTCTCCCTGGGCAACGGCTGTCTGTGCTGTGCCGTCGACGCGAGCGAACTGGACCAGTACCTGGAGCGGCTCGCGGAGCCCTCCCTCGGCATCGACGTCATCGTCATCGAGGCCAGCGGTCTGGCCGAGCCGCAGGAACTCGTGCGGATGCTGCTGGCCAGCGAGCATCCCGGGATCGTGTACGGAGGGCTCGTCGAGGTCGTCGACGCCGTCGAGTTCGACGACACTCGTGCCACACATCCCGAGATCGACCGGCACCTCGCGCTGGCCGACCTCGTCGTCGTCAACAAGCTCGACCGGGCGGCGGACGGCGAACGTGTCCTCGGGCTGGTCCGGTCCTTGGTCGACCGCGCCGCTGTCGTCCCGGCCACCTACGGCCGGATCGACCCCGAGTTCCTCTTCGACTGCCGCCCGAGCGAGGAGCGCATCGGGCAGCTGTCCTTCGACGACCTGCACGAGCACGGCGAAGATGACCACGACGACCACGTCGGCCACCTGCACGCCGCGTACGACAGCCTGTCGTTCGTCTCCCGGGAGCCGCTCGACCCGCGTCGGCTGATGACGTTCCTGGACAGTCGGCCCGAGGGGCTGTACCGGATCAAGGGCTACATCGACTTCGGGCCGTACGACGTCCGCAACCGCTACGCCGTCCACGCCGTCGGGCGGTTCCTGCGCTTCTACCCGGAGCCCTGGCCGGCCGGCGGCGAGCGCCTCACCCAGCTGGTCCTCATCGGCTCCGGGATCGACGCGCCCGCCCTCGGCAAGGAGCTGGAGGCGTGCAGGAGCGAGGCCCCACATGCCGACGAGCACGGCATGTGGGGCGTCCTGCGGTACGTGCGCGACCCCGAGGAGGACGCCGCGAACCCGGCCCGGACCGGCACGGTCACCGCCTAGACCGGCCCGGCCACCACCGCCACCGTCTTCGCCAGGGACACACCCGAGCCGTCGCGGCGCGGGTCGATGTCAGGGAGGTCGGCCGGGGTGCCGTTCTTCTGCGCCGCGAGGGCGGGGACGGGGCCCGCCCAGGCCAGGGACAGACAGTCCTCGCCCTTCAGGAACCGCTGGCAGCGGACGCCGCCCGTGGCGCGGCCCTTGCGCGGGTACTGGTCGAACGGGGTCAGCTTGGCCGTCGTCTGGACGGAGTCGTCCAGCGTGCCCCGCGAGCCCGCGACGGTGAAGACCACGGCGTCCACCGCCGGGTCCACCGCGGTGAAGGAGATGACCTTCGCGCCCTCGGTGAGCTTGATGCCCGCCACACCGCCGGCCGGGCGGCCCTGCGCGCGGACCTGGGACGCCTGGAAGCGCAGCAGCTGTGCGTCGTCGGTGACGAAGACCAGGTCCTCCTCGCCGGTGCGCAGCTCGACGGCGCCGACGATCCGGTCGCCCTCCTTGAGGGTGATCACCTCGAGCTCGTCCTTGTTGGCCGGATAGTCCGGCACCACGCGCTTGACGACGCCCTGTGCCGTGCCGAGTGCCAGGCCCGGCGACGACTCGTCGAGCGTGGTCAGACAGACCACCGTCTCGTCGTCCTCCAGGGAGACGAATTCCGCCAGCGGCGCGCCCCCCGCGAGGTTCGGCGCCGTCAGCGACTGCGGAAGCTGGGGCAGGTCGACCACGTTCAGCCGCAGCAGCCTGCCCGCCGAGGTGACCACGCCCACCTCGCCGCGGGCGGTGGCCGGCACCGCCGAGACGATCACGTCGTGCTTCACGCGCTGGGCGTCGGCGTCTTCCGTGAAGGGCTCGCCGTTCGCCGTCCGGGCCAGCAGACCCGTCGAGGACAGCAACACCCGGCACGGGTCGTCGGCCACCTGCAGCGGCACGGCCGCGACCGGGGCACCGCCCGACTCCAGCAGGACCGTACGCCGGTCGGTGCCGAACTTCTTGGCGACCGTGGCCAGTTCGCCGGAGACCAGCTTGCGCAGCTCCGCGTCCGAGTCGAGGATCCGGGTCAGCTCCTCGATCTCCGCGTTGAGCCGGTCCTTCTCGGACTCCAGCTCGATGCGGTCGTACTTGGTCAGACGGCGCAGCGGCGTGTCGAGGATGTACTGCGTCTGCACATCGCTCAGCGAGAACTGCTCCATCAGGCGCTGCTTGGCCTGCGCGGAGTTCTCGCTGGAGCGGATCAGGCGGATGACCTCGTCGATGTCCAGCAGGGCCGTCAGCAGACCCTCGACCAGGTGCAGCCGGTCGCGCTTCTTGCCGCGGCGGAACTCCGAGCGCCGCCGCACGACGTTGAAGCGGTGGTCGAGATAGACCTCCAGCAGCTCCTTCAGACCCAGCGTGAGCGGCTGGCCGTCGACCAGGGCCACGTTGTTGATGCCGAAGGACTCCTCCATCGGCGTCAGCTTGTAGAGCTGCTCCAGGACCGCCTCCGGCACGAAGCCGTTCTTGATCTCGATGACCAGGCGCAGGCCGTGGGCGCGGTCGGTGAGGTCCTTGACGTCGGCGATGCCCTGGATCTTCTTCGAACCGACCAGGTCCTTGATCTTGGCGATGACCTTCTCGGGGCCGACGGTGAAGGGCAGTTCCGTGACCACGAGGCCCTTGCGGCGGGCCGTCACCGGCTCCACCGACACCGTCGCCCTGATCTTGAACGTGCCACGGCCGGACTCGTAGGCGTCCCGGATGCCGGACAGGCCGACGATGCGGCCGCCGGTGGGCAGGTCGGGGCCCGGGACGTGCTTCATGAGGGCGTCGAGATCGGCGTTCGGGTACCTGATCAGATGGCGGGCGGCGGCGATGACCTCGCGCAGGTTGTGCGGCGCCATGTTCGTCGCCATGCCGACCGCGATGCCCGAGGCGCCGTTGACCAGGAGGTTCGGGAAGGCGGCGGGCAGGGCCACCGGTTCCTGCTCCTGGCCGTCGTAGTTGGGGTTGAAGTCGACGGTGTCCTCGTCGATCGACTCCGTCATCAGGCTCGTCGCCTCGGCCATCCGGCACTCGGTGTACCGCATGGCGGCCGGCGGGTCGTCGTTGCCCAGCGAGCCGAAGTTGCCGTGGCCGTCGACCAGGGGAACCCGCATCGAGAAGGGCTGGGCCATGCGCACGAGGGCGTCGTAGATGGACGCGTCGCCGTGCGGGTGCAGCTTGCCCATCACCTCGCCGACGACACGGGCGCACTTCACGTACCCGCGTTCGGGGCGCAGGCCCATATCGCTCATCTGGTAGACGATGCGGCGGTGCACGGGCTTGAGGCCGTCGCGTGCGTCCGGCAGGGCTCGGGAGTAGATGACCGAGTACGCGTACTCGAGGAAGGAGCCCTGCATCTCGTCGACGACGTCGATGTCGAGGATCCGCTCCTCGTACGAGTCGTCGGGCGGCGTCTTCGTGCTGCGGCGGGCCATCGCTGCCGGCTCCTCCTGTTACTGGTCACTCGCCTACGGGACGCTCGTGTCGGTGACGACCGCCCCTGCGGCTCGCTCTGCTGCTGCGATCCGGATCTGACGCCGACCATTGTGGACCTCCGCACTGACAACCGGGACCAGGACCCTGTCCGGGACGCCTCGCGTGCTGTCCGGGACCAGGTCGCCGCCGGGAACTTCACCAGGGCTTCGCACGCTTGCATACAGTGGCAGGACCGGCAGGAAACCGCGGTTGTGAAGACCGCTCCGCGATCGAAGGGACGTACATGCCCATGGGTCACACGGCCACAGCCCAGGCAGGCTCCGGGGGCCTGACAGCGACCGAGCACCGCCTGGCCAACGGCCTGCGCGTGGTGCTCTCCGAGGACCACCTGACCCCGGTCGCGGCGGTGTGCCTCTGGTACGACGTCGGCTCGCGCCACGAAGTCAAGGGGCGCACCGGTCTGGCTCACCTTTTCGAGCACCTGATGTTCCAGGGTTCCGCCCAGGTCAAGGGCAACGGCCACTTCGAGTTCGTCCAGGGCGCGGGTGGCTCGCTGAACGGTACGACCAGCTTCGAGCGGACCAACTACTTCGAGACCATGCCCGCCCACGAGCTGGAGCTCGCCCTCTGGCTGGAGGCCGACCGCATGGGCTCGCTGCTCACCGCGCTCGACGACGAGTCGATGGAGAACCAGCGGGACGTCGTCAAGAACGAGCGCCGCCAGCGCTACGACAACGTCCCCTACGGCACCGCTTTCGAGAAGCTGACCGCGCTCGCCTACCCGGAGGGCCACCCGTACCACCACACCCCGATCGGCTCCATGGCCGACCTGGACGCCGCGACCCTGGAGGACGCGCGCGCGTTCTTCCGCACCTACTACGCGCCGAACAACGCCGTACTCTCCGTCGTCGGCGACATCGACCCGGAGCGGACCCTCGCCTGGGTCGAGAAGTACTTCGGCTCCATCCCCGGTCACGACGGCAAGCCCGCTCCGCGCGACGGCTCGCTGCCGGAGACCATCGGTGAGCAGCTGCGCGAGGTCGTCGAGGAGGAGGTCCCGGCGCGCGCCCTGATGGCCGCCTACCGGCTGCCGCACGACGGCACGCGCGCGTGCGACGCGGCCGACCTGGCCCTCACCGTCCTCGGCGGCGGCGAGTCCTCCCGCCTCTACAACCGGCTGGTGCGGCGCGACCGTACGGCCGTGGCGGCCGGCTTCGGCCTGCTGCGGCTCGCCGGGGCGCCCTCCCTGGGGTGGCTGGACGTGAAGACGTCCGGTGACGTGGAGGTTCCTGTCATCGAGACCGCCATCGACGAGGAGCTCGCCCGGTTCGCCGAGGAAGGCCCCACGGCGGAGGAGATGGAGCGCGCCCAGGCCCAGCTGGAGCGCGAGTGGCTGGACCGGCTCGGCACGGTCGCCGGCCGCGCCGACGAACTGTGCCGGTACGCCGTGCTGTTCGGCGACCCGCAGCTCGCCCTGACCGCCGTCCAGCGTGTGCTGGAGATCACGGCGGAGGAGGTCCAGGAGGTCGCCAAGGCCCGCCTGCGGCCCGACAACCGCGCGGTGCTCGTGTACGAGCCCGTCACCGACGAGGACGCCACCGAGGACACCGCAGCCGCGGCCGGCGACGAGAACGAGGAGGCGGCCAAGTGACCGAGCTCGCCACGATGGACTTCCACTCCCGGCCGCAGGCGGGCGACGCCAAGCCGTGGGCCTTCCCCGCCCCCGAGCGCGGCACGCTCGACAACGGCCTGACGCTGCTGCGCTGCCATCGCCCCGGTCAGCAGGTCGTCGCCGTGGAGGTCCTGCTCGACGCCCCCCTGGAAGCCGAGCCGGCCGGACTCGACGGTGTGGCCACGATCATGGCCCGGGCCTTCTCCGAGGGCACCGACAAGCACTCCGCCGAGGAGTTCGCCGCCGAGCTGGAGCGCGCGGGTGCCACTCTCGACGCGCACGCCGACCACCCCGGCGTCCGGCTCAGCCTCGAGGTGCCGGCCTCCCGGCTCGCCAAAGGACTGAACCTGATCGCCGACGCGCTGAGGGCGCCGGCGTTCGCCGACAGCGAGGTCGAGCGGCTGGTCGCCAACCGCCTCGACGAGATCCCGCACGAGCTGGCCAACCCCTCCCGCCGCGCCGCCAAGGAGCTCTCCAAGGAGCTGTTCCCGTCGGACGCGCGCATGTCGCGGCCCCGGCAGGGCACCGAGGAGACGGTCGCCGCGATCGACTCCGCGGCCATTCGCGGCTTCTACGAGAAGCACGTCCGTCCCGCCACGGCCACCGCCGTGGTCGTCGGCGACCTCACCGGCATCGACCTCGATGCCCTGCTCGGGGACACCCTGGGTGCCTGGACGGGCTCCTCGGCCGAGTCCCGTCCCGTGCCGCCGGTTACCGCCGACGACACCGGCCGGGTCGTCATCGTGGACCGCCCCGGCGCCGTCCAGACGCAGCTGCTGATCGGCCGGGTCGGCCCGGACCGGCACGACCGCGTGTGGCCCGCGCAGGTGCTCGGCACGTACTGCCTCGGCGGCACCCTCACCTCCCGTCTGGACCGCGTCCTGCGCGAGGAGAAGGGCTACACCTACGGTGTACGGGCGTTCGGCCAGGTCCTCAGGTCCGCTCCGGACGGCACGGGTGCCGCGATGCTCGCCATCAGCGGTTCCGTCGACACGCCCAACACCGGCCCCGCTCTGATCGACCTCTGGACGGTGCTGCGCACCCTCGCCGCCGAGGGGCTGACCGACGCCGAGCGGGACGTCGCCGTGCAGAACCTGGTCGGGGTGGCTCCGCTGAAGTACGAGACGGCAGCGGCGGTCGCGAGCACGCTGGCCGACCAGGTCGAGCAGCACCTGCCCGACGACTACCAGGCCACGCTGTACCGTCAGCTCGCCGCGACCGGCACCGTGGAGGCCACCGCGGCGGCCGTGAGCGCCTTCCCGGTGGACCGTCTGGTGACCGTCCTCGTCGGTGACGCGGCGCAGATCAAGGCGCCCGTGGAGGCTCTGGGCATCGGCGAAGTCACCGTCGTCGCCGCCGAGTAGCCGCACGCGCGCGTAGGGGCCCTGGTTGTCTTCCAAGGCACCAGGGCTCCCTTATGCCCGAATTGATACAGAGGTTGCCTGTCTGCCCTGTGGGATGCGCTACAAACACCGGGATTCGTTTGGGAATTAAAAGTGGCGCCGCTTAGCGTCGTCCGGGCTGTTCGTCAGGCAGTGCGCCGCATCCGCGGCACCGGACAGTCATCGCCGAGTCCCCGTACGGCGCGAGCCAGGGGAGCCGGGGACCCATCGAAGTCCCTGGGGTGAATCGGGCGCCCGCGCGAGCCGCGAGGGAGTCCGTAGGAGACCTTCCTGCTCCGAACCCGTCAGCTAACCCGGTAGGCGAGAGGGAAGGAAAGGACCAGCCACTACATGGCGTTCACTCGCGCCACCGGGAAGCACCGTCGTCCCAGCAAAATCCAGCGCGGCACCGCCCGCGCCGCGGGCGTCGCGGCCCTCGCCACCACCGGCGTGATCGGTACCGTGGCAGCCCCCGCGGCCTTCGCCGCCGAGCCCAGCGCCGAGCAGACCGGCCTCACCCCGGTCGTCACCATGGGCGACACCGTGGCCCAGCAGATCGACGCCCAGGCAGTCGCGCAGCAGCAGGCCGCCGACGAGGCCGCCGCCAAGGAGAAGGCCGAGGAGGCCGCCCGCAAGCACGCGGCCGAGGCGGCGAAGAAGGCCAAGCAGGCGGCCGAGGAGGCCCGTGAGGTCAAGGAGCGTGCCGCCCGCGAGGCCGAGCGCAAGCGCCTCAACACCTTCGTGTCCCCGATCTCCGGCTCGTACGTCTCCACCAGCTATCAGGCCAGCAGTGGCCTGTGGTCCTCCGGCAGCCACACCGGTGTCGACTTCCACGCCGCCGCCGGCACCTCCGTCCACGCGGTCGGCGCGGGCACCGTCGTCGAGGCCGGCTGGGGCGGCTCGTACGGCAATCAGATCGTGATCAAGATGAACGACGGGACGTACACCCAGTACGGCCACCTGTCCTCCGTCGGCGTCTCGGTGGGCCAGCAGGTCACCCCCGGCCGGCAGATCGGCCTGTCCGGCGCGACCGGCAACGTCACCGGGGCGCACCTGCACTTCGAGGCCCGTACGAGCCCCGAGTACGGCTCGGACATCGACCCGGTCGCCTACCTCCGCTCGCACGGCGTGAACGTCTGACCGGAACCTCAGCGCTGTCCCCGAAGCCCCGGCTCCCCGAGCCGGGGCTTTCGGCGTTTCCTGCGGCAGCCTGTCCAAAAAATATCCCTGGATTCCCGCTTGCCGTCGGAAATTCCGGCTCATTGCAATAGAGTCACGGAACGGGCGCCGCTCGTCGGCGTTTCACGGGAATTAAGGGGAGGTCGGTCATGCGTATTCCCGCGCACTCGGTGTGCACGGCCATCCGGGACGACATCGTCGCGGGCGTCCACGGACGCGGCAGCCGGCTCACCGAGGAACTCCTCGCCCGCCGCTACGGCGTCTCGCGGGTGCCCGTCCGGGAGGCGCTGCGCACTCTGGAGGCCGAGGGCTTCGTGGTGACCCGCCGGCACGCGGGCGCGTGCGTCGCCGAACCCACCGAGCAGGAGGCGGGCGACCTGCTGGAGATGCGCATGCTCCTGGAGCCGCTCGGCGCGGCCCGCGCCGCCCAGCGCCGCACCGAGGCGCATCTGAAGGTCCTGCGCGGCCTGGTCAGGCTGGGCCAGGAGCGGGCCCGCCGCGGCAGCAGCGACGATCTGCGCTCCCTCGGCGGCTGGTTCCACGAAACGCTCGCCCAGGCCTCCGGCAGTCCCGCACTGACCTCGATGCTCACCCAGCTCCGCCACAAGATCGCGTGGATGTACGCCGTGGACGCGCCGGTCAGCCCGGTGGAGTCCTGGACGGAGCACGGCGCGATCGTGGACGCGGTGGCGCGCGGGGACGGCGAGCGCGCGCGGGCGGCAACGGCGCTGCACGCCGAGCGCGCGAGGGGTGCGCACCGACTGCGTTTCCCCTCCGGCAGGGAGCCCGCGGACCATGTGAGGAACTCGCAACATCCCGTAAACACGGCGAGCCCGCGGCATTAACACGGCGGCCGTATACAAAGAGCAGCCAATTCGTGCGGGTCTATTTCCCTTGCCTGGAAACTGGAAATTCCAGAATCCGGCCCCTCGTCGATAGGGAATGGCGAAGGGCTCGCCCGGCGAATGCGGACGAGCCCTTCGGTGTGCGCCGGATCGGCGCACGGGACATCAGACGGTCTCGGGCAGTTCCTCGAGACCCTCGGAGACCAGCTTGGCCAGCCGGTCCAGGGCGGCGTCCGCGCCCTCGGCGTCGGAGGCGAGGACGATCTCCTCGCCACCCTGGGCGCCGAGGCCCAGGACGGCCAGCATCGAGGCCGCGTTGACGGGGTTGCCGTCAGCCTTGGCGATCGTCACCGGGACGCCTGCGGCCGTGGCGGCTCGGACGAAGATGGAGGCGGGGCGGGCGTGGAGACCCTCGGCCCAGCCGACGTTGACGCGGCGCTCAGCCATGTGTTGCTGCCCTTCGGTGTTCAGGGTTGTCTAGACCAGTTTCCCATATCGTGAAGCCTGCCGGAGCGGCCCTCGAAGACCGCCCCGGGGTGCCGTCGGATCGCGGCCTCGACCCGACTGACGCCCTCCACAGACTGCCTCGCGCCACTGTCGGACGCTAGCCGTACTCTGGGGCCCATGCAGACCTCGCCGGACCGGCACGAGTATCCCGCCCACTGGGAAGCCGACGTGGTGCTGCGCGACGGAGGCACCGCGCGCATCCGGCCCATCACCGTTGGTGACGCCGATCGCCTGGTCAGCTTCTACGAGCAGGTCTCCGACGAGTCGAAGTACTACCGCTTCTTCGCGCCGTACCCTCGCCTGTCCGCCAAGGACGTCCACCGCTTCACGAACCACGACTTTGTGGACCGGGTGGGACTCGCGGCCACGATCGGCGGCGAGTTCATCGCCACCGTACGCTACGACCGGATCGGCGCGGACGGAACGCCCGCGTCCGCACC
>NZ_POUC01000759.1 GCF_002891435.1 Streptomyces cahuitamycinicus | reverse complement strand
CTCCTTGCCCGCACGCCCGCCGGGTCTGCCTACCCCGCCTCCCTCTCCGGCAGGGTCTCCTCCCGGTCCGCGAGTCTGCGGAGCATTTCCAGGACGCGGTCGCGGGACTCGTCCGCCGCGTCGATGGCCTCCATGCACTGCCAGTACGCGCCCTCGTCGTCGGCGGAGCTGGCCAGGGCGACGAGGGCGATGCCGACCTCGCCGAGGAGACCGCCGAGGTACATGAGGGTGTGGCGGGCGTCGCCCAACTCGGTCAGCTGGCCCGCCCGCAGCTCACCGGGGGCCAGTTCCGGCGGGTCGAGGACGCCGCAGCCCCGGCCCGCCAGCTCCGTCAACCCCAGTGCCTCGCCGCGCAGTTCGGGCGGCCCGGCGACCGCGAGGCGGCTGCCTATGGCTTGCGCGAGGGCCTGCGCCTGCCACACCTCGGCCAGGGTCTCCCGCGCGCCGCCGCCCGCCGCCAGGGACCGCCTGCTCGTCACGATGAGCCGCACCGCGTCCATGCGCTGCCCCCGTCTTGTCCGACGCGCTGCGCGCGTCCGTCTGCCCGCACTCCCTTGTTCACTACCCAGAGTGAAGGGGTGTGAGACGAAAAGCCAGAGGAAGGCGGAAAATTGCGGACAACGATTCGGATTCAAGCCGTGATTCGATTACGCAACGTACAAACGGACTTCTCCCCTCCAGACATCCTCCAGGCATCCGCTCGAGGCATCCCCAGGCATCCGCTCCAGGCGGTGGGACGGGGCCGCTAGATCGGGAACCTCCGCTCGTTCCGGTCGATCTTCGCGTCCAGCGCCGCCAGCGGATCGATGCCGAGCACCTCGCACAGCTGGAGCAGGTACGCGAGCACGTCGGCGACCTCGTCGGTGACGCAGTGCGCGGTGTCCGGGTCGGCCATCACCCGGGCCGACTCCTCGGGGGTCAGCCACTGGAAGATCTCGACCAGTTCGGATGCCTCCACACTGAGGGCGGCGGCCAGGTTCTTGGGGGTGTGGTACTGCTGCCAGTTCCGCACGGCCGCGAAATCGGCCAGCCGACGTTGCAGTCCGGCCACGTCCAGGGGATCAGTCACGGTCCAGGTGTACCACCGTGGCTCCCTCCGTCCCGGCGGCCCAGGAGCCGTCGCTGACCGCGCCGACCAGCCGGATGTGCCCCCGCTCGCACATCCGGGCCGCCAGCCGCAGCAGTTCCAGCCGCTGCCGTCCGTCCAGGCCCCGGTCGAAACCGTCGGCGAGGACCGTGAGCGTCTGGAGCGCGGCGGGCACCTCGCCGGCCGGGTCGACCTCCAGCACGCCCGGTCCGGTGAGCAGCACCAACGCGAGTGCCACGTAGCGCAGTTCGCCGTCGCCGAGCCGTCGCAGGTCCGTGCGGACGCCGTCACCCCGGTCGAGGGCGGCGCGGATCGTTCCCGTAGCCCCCTCCGCCCGAGCGAGCACGTCCGCCACCGGCCCCGCGCAGCCCGCCCGCACCGCCGCCACGAACTGCGCGTGCCGCCGCCCGCACTCGGCACGGGTACGCCACAACACGTCGGCGAGGTTGGCGCAGCCGCCCAGCAGACGGCCGGGGCCGGCCGTCACCGGGCCGCGCATGCGGGCGGGCTCGGGGTCGCAGGCGAAGGCGGAGCGCAGGGCGACGACCATCTGCTCGGCGGCTGCCAGCACCCTGCGCTGCCCGGGTGTCCGGCCGGCCACGCGCAGCGGCAGCAGGGCGGTGCCGAGCCGGTCGTCCGGGAGCGGGCCGCGGGTCACCGGCGTCGGCCCGGCCGTGTGCCAGGCGGCCTGCACGGCGCGCTTGCCCGGGTCGCGCAGGGCGGTCTCCAGGAGGACCTGCCCGTCGGCCGTCAACCGCTCGCCCACGACGCGCAGTTCGGGCTCGGCCTGCACGGCCACGTCGAGGCGGACCGGGCCGGCGGGGCCGTCGGCCGTGCAGCCGATGCGGAACCCGCGGCGGCGCTGGGCGTCGGGCCGGGCCCGTTCCGGGACGCAGGCGGTGGGGTCGGGGAACGCCTCGCCGAGCTCGGCGCCGCCGCCGAGCCGGGCGAGGGC
>NZ_POUC01000758.1 GCF_002891435.1 Streptomyces cahuitamycinicus | reverse complement strand
GAGCGTTAACATATTTTTTTTTTCACGCAGAAGACGGCATACGAGTTGAGCGCTAGTCTCGTGGGCTCGGAGATGTGTATAAGAGGCAGGGCCGCGACGACTGGTGGCCGAGAGGCACTCCCGACCTGGACCCGGTCGGCGCCCTCACCGGCCTCGGTCTGCCGAGCGATACCTGAACTCACTCCGGTGCCGACTGCTCCGCGAAAGGTCCTGTGCCGTCCGCCGTCAGCCGCTCGGGCAGTCCGAGCCCTGGGAACCGGTCGTCGTGGAAGGTGACGATCTCGGCGATCGCTCCGCCGGTGACGCGCAGGACATCGATCGTCAGCGGCAGGTACGCGCCCTCCCCGTCCCGCCAGAGGTAGAAGGCGACGGCGGGCTGCCGGTTCACTGAGGTCGGGACGGCGCGCAGGCCCTTCATGCCCTCGAAGCCGCTCTCGACCCAGTCGCTCACCACCGCGTCGCGGCCGACGTACAGGCCCGGCGTGGGCGGCATCGAGCAGCGGACGTCGTCCCGTAGCATCGCGGCGAGCGCCGGGATGTCCGTGGCCACGCTGGCATCGGTGAAGCGGCGCACCAGCTCGCGCGTCCCGGCGTCCTGCTCGCCGCCGGTCCAGTCCTGCCGCTCGGCGGGCAGATGCTCCCGCATGCCCGCGCGGGCCCGCTGCAGCGCGCTGTTCACTGAGTTGACGGAGTCCCCTAGGGCCTCCGCGACGTCCTTCGCCGGCCAACCGAGCACGTCCCGCAGAATCAGCACGGCACGCGGGCGCGGCGCGAGGTGCTGGACCGCGATCACGTACGCCAGCTCGATCGTCTCCCGCGCGACGGCGACGGTCTCCGGCTCGTCCGCGTCGCCCGCGGGCAGCTCGTCGAGCAGCCGGTCCGGGTAGGGCTGCAGCCACAGCACCTCACCGCCGGTCGCGGGCTCCGGGCGGCGCTTGGCGAGCAGGTCCAGGCAGGCGTTGGTGGCGATCCCGTACAGCCAGGCGCGGAACGTCGACCGCCCCTCGAAGGTCTCGCGTCGCCGCCAGGCACGCAGGAACGTCTCCTGCACGGTGTCCTCGGCGTCCTCGAACGACCCGAGCATCCGGTAGCAGTGCACGTGCAGCTCCCGCCGGTGCCGCTCCGCCAGCCCCGAGAACGCCGACTCGTCGCTCTCGCCCAGCCCGCTCACGCCCAGCTCCTCCAGCCGTGTGTCCGCACTCATCACGTCATCCTTCCGCCTCGTCGTGTCCCGTCGTAGGTGTGACGGGCTCGGGCGTGAAAACTCATCACCTCACATGACCGAACGTTTCCGTCCTCGGCGGGCCGGGCTGTCGACCTGGTGAGAACGGGGACGGCCTGTGCCCTTGCCCACGGCAGCCTGCCGCGTGTCCGGCGTCGCCCTTCGGGCACTCGGCCTCACGACGGTGACCAGTGAGGCATTGCTGGCACCGCTCCCCGACCGCGCCGGCCTGGGCGGTGAGCCTGGCGGAGCACTGGACAGAGCCGGTCGGCCCCCGGTTACGGAAACGACATGGCTACAAGGAGTGGAGAACCCCATGGGACACGGCGGCAACGTCATCCAGGAACTGACCACGGATCACCGCGAGGTGGACGAACTCTTCTCGCAGATCGAAGCCCTGCCGGGAGCGGACGGGCAGCGACGGGCACTGGCGGACCGGCTCACCATGGAGCTGATCCGGCACTCGGTGGCCGAGGAGGAATACCTGTACCCGGCGGTGCGCCGGTACGTCGACGGGGGAGACGACCTCGCCGACAAGGAGATCGCCGACCACGGCGAAGTCGAACGCATGCTCAAGGAGCTCGAAGACTGCCGGCCCGGGGACGGACGTTTCGACACGCTGATCCTGCGGCTGAAGAACTCCGTCACGGCCCATGTCAGCGACGAGGAGAACCGGCTCTTCCCGATGCTGGCCGACGTCTGCTCCGCCGACGCCCTCGGCACGACCGGTCAACCCTGCGGCGCTAGGCGACATCCCGCATGACCTGCTCCCGCACCCGCCCGCAGCACCGGCTGATCAGCCGGGACACGTGCATCTGCGA
>NZ_POUC01000757.1 GCF_002891435.1 Streptomyces cahuitamycinicus | reverse complement strand
GGCTGCGGTCAGCAGGGCGGTGGAGACGACGGCGACGGATATCAGCTTCCGTCTGAGCTCTGGGGAGATACGCACAGTCGTTGCCTTTCGTGGCCGGACTCCGGGCTGGGCGGAGCGGCGGTGGGGTCGCTTCGTCCTCGAAGCGGAGGGGGGTGGTTCGAAAAGCGAAGAGCGACGCGATGGCCGGCCAGGCGTGTGGCGGAAGCGGACCGTTCGGGGTTACCTGTGGGTCAGCTGCGTTCGAACGATAGGCAAAGGGAAGGTCATCGGGATACAGGGGAAACCCTCGTTCCCTTCGCCACCCCACCCTCTATGGCAGGCGGACAGCGGGCAGTTGGCCGCCCAATGGGCGCTTTTGCAGCGGGTCGTTACGCGATGAACGCGTCGGGCCGATTTCCCGTACTGCACACCGAACGTCGCCGCCGGGCCGAGGAGAAGCAGACGGATGCCTCGTACGACCGCACACCGCACCGCACTCGCCGCGGTCCTGGTGACCCCGCTGCTGCTGCCGCTCGGGACGGCGGGACCCGCCCGCGCGCACGGGGCGCCGACGGACCCGGTGAGCCGGGTGGTGGCCTGTTCCCCACAGGGCGGTGACCGGGCGGGCACGGCGGCGTGCCGTGCGGCCGTCGCCGCGAACGGCACGCCCTTCACGGCGTGGGACAACCTGCGGGTGGCGAACGTGAACGGCCGGGACCGCTCGGTGATCCCGGACGGGAAGCTGTGCAGCGGTGGCCTGCCCGCCTACCGGGGCCTCGACCTCGCCCGCGCCGACTGGCCGTCGACCCGGATGACACCCGGCGCGACACTGACGATGCGGTACGTCTCGACGATCCCGCACACCGGCACGTTCCGGATGTATCTGACGAAGCCCGGCTACGACCCGGCCGGGCCGCTGTCCTGGTCCGACCTGCCCTCGAAGCCGTTCGCCGAGGTGAGGGACCCGGCCCTGACGGACGACGCGTACCGCATCGAGGCGACTGTCCCGTCCGACCGGGCCGGGCGGCATGTGCTGTACACGGTCTGGCAGAACAGCAGCACGCCGGACACCTACTACTCGTGCTCGGACGTGGTGTTCCCGGAGGCGGAGAAGAAGACGGAGAAGGAGCCGCGGAAGGAGGAGGCGCGCACGGAACGGAAGACGGAGGAGCCGGAGAAGAGGAAGCCCGAACAGAGGAGGGCGCCGGAGAAGAAGGAGCCGGTGGCGAGCCCCGCCGTCGACTCCTCCGGCCCGCGGCCCCAGGACGACCACACGCCACTGGCCACCACGTCCGGCCCGTCCTCCGGCCCCTCCGCGCCCCTGCTGGCGGGCGGCGCCGCGGCGGTGCTGCTGCTCGCCGGCGGCGCCGCCCTGGCCGTACGGCTACGGCGACGCTGAACTACCGTCACCCGCCCCTAGTTGACCACGACGGCCACGCCCCCCTTGGTCACCGGGGCGTACTTGGCGGTGAAGTAGGCGTTGCTGAAGCACAGCGACGAGCCGGACACCTTGGTGAAGTGCTGGTTGGTGAAGGAGATGCTGTTGTCGGCGTTGCTCGCCGTGCCGGTCAGGCCGGGGGTCCGGTAGACGCAGGTGATGGTGCCGAGCAGGGTGCGCAGCTTGACCGTGGACTGGACGGCGGAGCCCGCGGCCGGAGTCACGGAGACGGTGCCGTCGGAGGACACGCTGGTGGTGTAGGGCAGGTTGTCGACGGTGATGCCGCTGACGCCGAGCACCCCGATGACGTTGGCTGTGCAGCCACTGGTGTCGAAGCTGTGCGACGTCAGGGACTCGGTGGCGGTGCCGGGGGCGGCCGGGTTGTCGGTGACGGCGGCGGAGAACGCCGACTTGGTGCAGGAGATGCCGCTGGTGCCGGTCGCGCTGGAGTAGAAGGTGGCGGCGGTGCCGCTCGCCAGGGACGCGTCGAGGACGTCGCCGACCGCGACGGCCGCTCCGTCGGCGGTGGTCAGAACGGGAGTGTCAGCCGCGGAGGCGGGGGCGGCGAGGCCCAGGGCGGCGACGGCGGCGGTGAGGGTGAGGAGGGTGCGTGTACGCATGCGGGTGTACCTCTTTCC
>NZ_POUC01000756.1 GCF_002891435.1 Streptomyces cahuitamycinicus | reverse complement strand
GGGTTCGTCGGCATCGTCAGATGTGTGTAAGAGACAGGCCCCACACTGCCGGAGTACGTACGGCACTGGGCCGAGACCACCCCCGACCGCCGGGCGTTCACCTTCGTCGAACACCCGGCACAGCACTCGCGCGGCGTCCACCGCACCATGACCTGGCGCCGCCTGGACGTGCGGGTGCGGGCACTCGCCGCACGCCTCGCGGACGAGACGGACCCCGGCGACCGGGTCGCGCTGCTGTGCCCGCAGGGCACGGAGTACGTGACCGCCTTCCTCGCGGCCCTGGCCGCCGGGCTGGTCGCCGTGCCCCTGTACACGCCGGGTCTGCCGGGGCACGCCGACCGGCTCGCGGGCGTCCTGGCCGACGCGGGCCCCTCGGTGGTGGTGACCACGAGCCGGGCGCGGGACGAGGTGCGGGACTTCCTCGGCGCCGGCGGGCCGCGGGTCGTCGTCGCGGACGAGGTGCCCGACGACGAGGGCCGGGACCGGCAGCCGGTCGACCCGGACGCCGAGGCGACCGCCTACCTGCAGTACACGTCCGGTTCGACCCGTGCCCCGGCCGGGGTGGAGATCAGCCACGGCAACGTCGTCGCCAACGCCCGCCAGGCACTGGCCGCCTACGGCCTCGACACCCGCCCGATGACCAGTGTGGGCTGGCTGCCGCTGTACCACGACATGGGGCTGGTGCTCAGTGTCGCGGCCCCGGTGGCACGCGGGGCGCTGTCGGTGCTGATGGACCCGGCGGCGTTCCTGCACGAGCCGGTGCGCTGGCTGCGGCTGCTCGCCGCACATCCCGACGCCGTGAGCGCCGCGCCCAACTTCGCCTACGACTACTGCGTCGCGACGGTCAGCGCCGGCCAGAAGGAAGGGCTGCGGCTGGACCGGGTGACCGCGCTGATCAACGGCAGTGAGCCGGTCCGACCGGGCACGGCCGACCGTTTCCACGCGGCGTTCGCGGACCAGGGCCTGGCGCCCGGGACGCACTGCCCCTCGTACGGGCTGGCCGAGGCCACGGTGTTCGTGTGCGCGGCACGGCCGGGCGAGCCGCTCAGCCGGTTCGCGCTCGACCGTGACGCCCTGGCCGCCGGCAAGGCCCTGCCCGCCCGGCCCGACGATCCCCGGGCGGTGCTGCTGGCGGGGTGCGGCACCCCGGCGGGGCAGCGGGTCCGGGTCACCGACCCGGTGTCACGGGCCCTGCTGTCGGAGGGCGAGGTCGGGGAGATCTGGGTGCAGGGGCCGAACGTCGGCCGCGGGTACTGGAACCGGGACTCGGAGGACGTCTTCGGCGCGGAGTTCGCGGACGCCGCGGCCGGTCCGGGCCGCTGGCTGCGCACGGGTGATCTGGGGACGGTGCTGGAGGGGCAGCTGGTCGTCACCGGTCGTCTGAAGGACCTGATCATCGTGGACGGGCGCAACCACTACCCGCAGGACGTCGAGGCGACGGCTCAGGAGGCGCACGGCGCGGTCCGCCGGGACCGGCTCGCCGCCTTCGCCGCGCCGGGTGGCGCCGGTGGCGAGTGTGCGGTCGTCGTTGCGGAGCACGCGCGCACCGCGCGCCTCGCCGAGCTGGACGTGGCGGCCGTGGTGCGTGCCGTGCGCGGTGCCGTCTCCGCCCGGCACGGTCTGCGGCTGGCCGATGTCGTCCTGGTGCCGCCGGGCACGGTGCCGCGTACCTCCAGCGGCAAGGTGTCAAGGGCGTTGACCCGCACCCGGTATCTGGAGGGCGCCTTCGGTGGGCAGCCGCAGCCGGGTGCCGCGGGATGAGGCCCGTCGACGAGGCCGCGCTGCGCCGGCTGATCGCCGAGCGGGTGGCCGCCTGGAACGGCACCACCCCGCAGGACGTCCCGATGGACCGGCCCCTGGCGGACCTCGGCATGGCCTCGCGGGATGCCGTTGCCCTGGCCGGTGAACTGTCCCGCGCCACGGGCCGGGAGCTGCCGACGACGCTGCTGTGGGAGGCGCCCACCGGGGAGGCCCTGGTGGCGCGGCTGTGCGGCGCAGGGGCCCCGGGGGCCGTGGCGGCACCGGTGCCGCCTGCCGGGGGGCCGGGAGG
>NZ_POUC01000755.1 GCF_002891435.1 Streptomyces cahuitamycinicus | reverse complement strand
GACGGCGCCCTGCCCGACAGGGGGTGGCGGGGCGCCGTTTCTCGTGCCGAGGTCAGGCCAAAGGTGCGGTGCTCGCCCGTACCACCAGGTCGGTGCCCAGTTCCACCCGCGGTGAGTCCGGCTGCTCGTCTCGGGTCAGCCGGAGCACCGTGCGCACGGCCAGTTTGCCCATGTCGGCGAGGGGCTGGCGGACCGTGGTCAGCGGCGGAGCCGACCAGCGGACTTCCGGAAGGTCGTCGAAGCCGACCACGCTCATGTCCTGCGGCACCCGCAGCCCGCGCCGGCGCAGCGCCTCGATCGCGCCGAGTGCCATCTGGTCGCTGGCCGCGAACAGGGCGGTCGGCGGCTCGGGGAGGTCGAGCAGGGCGGCGCAGGCGGTGAATCCGGACTCGGGGCGGAAGTCGCCGGGGACGACGAGGGACGCGTCCGGCGTGATGCCGGCGCCCTCCAGGGCCGCGCGGTAGCCGTCCAGACGGGCCCGGGAGCACAGCAGGCGGGGCGGGCCGGCGATCAGGCCGATCCGGCGGTGGCCGAGGGACAGCAGGTGTTCGGTGGCCGCCATGCCGCCCGACCAGTTCGCCGCGCCGATCGTGGGGGCGTCGAGGGCGGGGGAGCCCGCCGGGTCGACGACCACCAAGGGCACGCCGAGGATCCGCAGCTCCTCGTGCAGCGTGGAGTCCAGGGCTGACGTCACGAGGATGACGCCGTCGGAGGCGCGGGCCCTCAGGTTGCGCATCCACTCGCGGGCGTCGCCCGAGCGCCCGTGGATGGCCGACACCACCGTGCCCACCCCGGCGGCGTGCGCGACCTCCTCGACCCCGCGGATGATCTCCACGGCCCAGGGGCTGTCGAGATTGTTGAAGACCAGGTCGAGCAGGGCGGCACGGGCGCCCGGGGCCGCGGGACGCCTGCGGTAACCGTGGCGGCGCAGGAGGTCCTCGACCCGGGCCCGGGTCTGCGGCGACACGTCGGACCGGCCGTTGACGACCCGGGACACGGTCGGTATGGACACGCCGGCCTGCCGGGCGATCTCCGTGATGGTGACCTTGCCCTCGGCGTCGGCCCCACGTGCTCCCACTTGCCCACCTCCATCGACGGGTGACGGCGAAACTTCCAGGAGTCTTCCGGAAAACGGGCGTCCCTGGGAAGGCGTTACGAGGCGGGAACGGCACGTCGCGAGAGGTGACGCTGAGTGACGACCCCCGGGCATGCGTCGGGGCCGGTTCGCAGGGGTTCTGCGGCCGGCCCCTCATGTGTGCCGACGGGACGTCGCCCCGCCCAGCGGCCTCAGGCGGCCGTCATCACCTGGCCGGCCAGCGGACGGTGCGGGGCGATGGCCCGGCCGTCCGGCAGGAGCTCACCGGTGTCCTCGAAGAGCACCACGCCGTTGCACAGCAGGCTCCATCCCTGCTCCGGGTGGTGCGCCAGGAGGCGGGCGGATTCCCGGTCGGCGGATTCTGCTGAAGGGCACTGGGTCTGGTGCTGGCACATGGGTGGGATCTTTCGCTGGGTCGAGATGGACGATGAGACTGAGTCGGCTGTCGTGTCTGTTCCGCGGCTAGAAGTGTCGTTCATGGCCGCCCCCCGTTGTGATAAGTCGTCGGAACCCAGTGTTGCCCTACGGGCGTCGATCCGCAGGGATTTCGCGGCACCGCTTCTCACAGGTTCATGACGCATCACCCGCGCGGACGGTTCATCCCAACTGCACTGTCCCTTCGGGTGGTTCGCAGTGGCCGAATGGGGCTAGTCCGCTCGGGTCGGCGACTATTCCGGCTCGTACGAGCCGTTGGGTGCTCGGACGAGCGATCGCGTGAGCGGAAAAGTGATCGTGTGAGCGAATGGGCGATCGGGTGAGCGGCCAGGCGGTGCGAATAGGCGGCGGACGGGGAAACGAACGACCCCGCCGCCGGAATTCGGCGACGGGGTGCGAGGGGGCCGCGCGGCGCTTCAGGCGGGTGAGCCGAGCAGTCTGGTGGGAGCGGCCCGGTGGGTCAGCACCGGGAGGAGTTCGGCGACGCGGTGCGGGCGATGGGCCGCGATGCCGGGAGGTGCGGGCGCCAGCGGGACGAGCAGGTCGGTGG
>NZ_POUC01000754.1 GCF_002891435.1 Streptomyces cahuitamycinicus | reverse complement strand
CCGCAGGGGGGCGGCTTCGGGCCGCCCCAGGACCAGCCGCCGCAGGACCAGCCGCCGCAGACCCCGCCGCCCGCGGCCGGGCCGGACCTCGGCAAGGCCCCGGAGCCGGGGTACGGCTACCCCCAGGCACCCCAGGCACAGTCACCCCAGGCACCGCAGGCGCCTCCGCGGGCCGCGCCGCAGACCCCGCCCCAGCCTCCGCAGGGTTACGGGTATCCGCAGGGCGCTCCGGCGCCCCAGCCTCCGCAGGCCCCGCAGGGCCCGCCCGGCTACGGCTACCCCGGCCAGCCGCCGGGGGCGTACGGGCAGCCGCAGCAGGCGCCCTACGGTCAGCCGGGTCACGGGCAGCCGGGGTACGGCCAGCCGGGCTTCGGACAGCCGGGGTACGGGCAGCCGGGGTACGGGCAGCAGCCCGGTTACGGCTATCCGCAGCAGACCATGCCGCACCCGCCGCAGCCGGGACAGCCGGGCGGCGGCAAGAAGTTCAACGCGCAGATGCTGATCATCGTCGCCGCGGTCGTGGCGATCGCCGTGATCATCGGCGGCGGTGTCTGGTACGCCTCGTCCGGGAAGGACGACGGGAAGAAGGACGACACCGCCTCCTCCAGCGGCGGCACCGGCGGCACGGACGACGACAAGGGCGGCACCACCTCCGGCAAGGAGAAGCCGCCGTCCGACCCCAGCGCCAAGGTCCTCTTCCAGGTCCCGGCGCCCGAGGTGAAGAACGACAGCACGGTCGTCGTCTCCGGCTCGTGGCTCACCGACAAGGCGTACGTCAAGAGCGGCATCGCCCAGATCATCGGCTACGACCGTGACAAGGGCAGCGAGCTGTGGAAGATCCCGCTGGACGGCCCGGTCTGCCAGGCCGGCCGCCACGTCACGGACGACAACCTGACGGCGATCCTCTACCAGCCGGCGATGCCCACCAAGGCCGACCCCTCGCACGGGTGCAGCGAGATCGCGCTCATCGACCTCGACGCCGGCAAGAGGCTGTGGACCAAGACGGTCAAGACCGGTGACCAGCTGATCAACTTCGACAACATCACCCTCAGTGGGAAGACCGTCGCCGTCGGCAGCACCAGCGGCGGCGCCGCCTTCGACGTCTCCGGCAAGCTCCTCTGGAGCCCGAAGCCGGCCGACTCCTGCTACGACGCCGGGTACGGCGGCGGCGAGAAGCTGGTCGCGGTGCGCAAGTGCGGCTCCTACGACCAGCGGCAGCTGCACATCCAGACCATCGACCCGAAGTCCGGGAAGGTGATCTCGGAGTACAAGATGACCCAGGGCATCGAGTACGCGAGCATCGTGTCGACCAACCCCCTGGTCGTGGCCGCCGACGTCGGTGACTCCGCGGGCGACGGCAGCGGCATCTCCGACTTCTTCTCCATCGACAGCAAGACCGGCAAGCTGCGCACGCGCATCTCCGCGCCGGGCGAGCAGTTCGCGGCCCGCTGCGAGGGCATCACCCGCGTCGAGGCCTGCAACCTGCTGGCCGTCGGCAACGACCGGCTGTACCTGCCGACCGAGGAGCACGACGGCACCGGCAAGTACAGCCAGACCAACGAGATCGTCGCCTTCGACCTCGCCACCGGCAAGCAGACCGGGCAGCGGGCCGACGCGGGCGACGGTTACACGATCTCGCCGCTGCGCATGGACGGCGGCAACCTGATCGCGTACAAGCGTCCCCCGTACGACAAGGGCGGACAGGTCGTGAGCATCTCCGGCACCGACTTCAAGGAGACGACGCTGCTGCAGAACCCCGCGACGGACTCCGTACGCGACGTGGAGACCAGCATGTCGCCGGAGTACTCCGAGTTCCTGTATGCCGACGGGCACCTCTACATGTCCAAGGTGTACGCGAGCAAGCGGTCGACGGTGAGGGAGAAGGAGTACCTGGCGGTCGGCTTCGGTACGAGCTGATCATCTGGTGATCGACTGAGGTTCCCTTCGGTCCCGTCCCTGTTCAGGGACGGGACCGTTCGCGTTTGGCTGAGTCAACCTCGTATGAGGGGAATTTCGGCGATCCGGGGCGATTCTCGCGGGTAGGGGAGCGCAACGTCGAACAAGCGTGTAGCTGTCTCTTAT
>NZ_POUC01000753.1 GCF_002891435.1 Streptomyces cahuitamycinicus | reverse complement strand
GCCTTCGCCGGGGCTGCGGCAGGAGCGCTCTGGGGCTGCCTGCCGCGCGATGCCCGCATGGCGGGCGGGGAGTCGAGGGCGGACCAGGCCGCCGGGTGGTCGTTGAAGGCGGTGCGCGGGTCGGTGGACCAGCTCACGATCGGGCCGATGTCCTCGTGCAGGAGGCTGATCACCTCGACGCCCTCCTTGTGCAGGACGTACCCCCACTGCATGTCCTGCTCGTCGACGGTCGTGTCGGTGACCGACATGCGTACCGGCGGTGAGCCGTCCGGGGTGATCAGGTGATCGAGCGTTCGGCTGGGCCAGTGCTCGCCGCCGGTCAGCGCGGTCACGAGTGCGGGCGGGGCGTCGTCGAGGAGATCGGTGCCGAGTTCGTCCCAGCCGACGGCGACGTCGTCGATGAGGTGCCGGGACATGGCCTCGATGTTGCGTCCGAACTTGTACTGGTAGGCGGCCAGGAGCAAGGGGAGGTGGTGGCTGGGTACGCCGTCGAGCTGGACGTGGATGCCCGTGTATCCCGTACCGCGGGTGGGGCGGGCGATGAAGGAGCGTGTGGACAGGGGATTCTCCGGAGGGAGCGGGGTGCGGGGGAGGTTCGGCGGCCGTCACGGTGGCGCGCGGGTGCGTCTACGCGCGGTCGGACCAGGACGGGACCGGAGGACCGGAGGCGTCGGTACGCGCGCAGATGTAGCCGATCAGGCGGGAGGGCTCGGCCTTCGCGGGGACGGTGGCGGCGTCGTTGCACACGAATGTGTAGCGGATGGAGGTGCGGGGCACGTCGTGGAGCCAGGCCCGGTCGTCCTTGCCGGGGTTGATCTGCAGGCCGGAGTGCGCGACGGAGTCGGTCTGGGTGTGCGTGTGGGAGAAAAGGATCAGCGCGCCGCCGTCTGCCGTCTTGAGGGCGTAGGCGTCGTTGTGGCGGTTGTCGGCTCCGTCGAAGACGGTGGTGCCCTGGTTACCGAAGCGGGTGCCGGTCTCGTCGTGGACCTTGATCTGCTGCTTGCTGGCCTTGGTCGGCGCGAAGACCTTGCTTCCGCTGTTCGTGCCTCCGATGGCGAAGTTGTCCAGCACGGCAGTACGCAGAACGTCGGCGTCGGCGGCCAGGTGCTTGTTGTCGTTGGCGGCCATGGCCGTCGCGTATCCCTCACGGTCGAGGGCGACGTCGGGCAGCTTCTGGCTGTCGAGGTCAACGACGGACACCATCTCCCAGCGCTCGTGCTGGGGCCGTTCGGCGAACACGGCCAGTCGCGAGGGGGCCTTGCCCCTCTCGCTGGAGAGCGCGGCAGCGAACCAGCCTTCCTGCCCATCGGCCAGGCGCGGGATGTACAACTTGGCGCTGGTGATGTCGTAGGACCACGCCTTGTACGGCTTGCGGTCCTTGGCGGGAAGCCCTTCGGTCTCGGTGTAGTCCGAGAGGGACATCGCGTACAGCGGCCCGTCCTCGACCGTGTCGAGCATGCGCCGGTCGCGGTCGGTGTTGGCCTCGTTGTTGATTTCGGAATAGCGGGTGATGACGTCACGGGCCTGGGCGATGCTGAGAGCTGGCACGAGCTTCGGGGCGGTGCTGGCGCTGGGCGTCTGCCGGGCCTGGGCGGGGCCGTCTTCGCCGGAGCAGCCGGTGAGGGCCAAGGCGAGGCAGGCGGCGCCGACGAACAGCGGCAGGGTACGGCGGGCGGTGCGGATGGAGGCTCCAAGGGTTCGCAGGGGCGGAAGGAATCAGGGCGTGCGCCTGGCCGTTGGGGCGGCTTTCGGCGATGCCGGCGGGAGGGCCCGTGGCGGAAGGGACGACGCATTGGCCGGGATAGAGGGCAGTCGCGGTGCCGGCGCGAGCGGAGTGAGGGCCCGCATGCGGTCCTCGGCCACATGCAGGACCTCTGCGAGGTTGCGGATCTCCGCGGCGGCGTCGGCGAGGTCGTAGGACAGGTCGAAGCCGTCGTCCTCCTCGGCTTCCTTGGCCTTCTCCCCGGCTGCTTCGAAGAACTCGCCGAGCTGCGCCAGCAGGCCGTCGGAGGGTTCCAGGATCTGGTGCAGCAGGGCAGCGGCATCCGCATGTGACTCGGCTCCGTTGAGCCGGTCGGTCAGATCGCGCAGCGCGTCGCCGTAGACGTAGAC
>NZ_POUC01000752.1 GCF_002891435.1 Streptomyces cahuitamycinicus | reverse complement strand
CCCCCGCCCTGCGCCCCGTCCGGGGAGCGGCCCGCTGCGCCATCGCCGCCCTCGCCCTCGCCGGGACCGCCTGGGTGGCCCGGGCGGTCTGGCACATCCGGCTCGCCGTGGCCGGGCAGCCGGCGTCCGGCCCGCTCGACCAGGGCGACGGCGTGCACCGGCCCCCGAACGCCCTGGAGGACTCCTACCACCTGGTCGCCTCCGTGGGCAGCGCCGTCACGGCCGTCTGCGTGATCGTGTTCCTGCTCTGGCTGGACCGGATGCGGGACAACGCCAAGGCCCTCTCGGGCACGGACCCGCGCTACGGCTACCCCTGGCTCTGGCTGGGCTGGATCCTGCCCGTCGTGAACCTGTGGATACCCCGGGGCGTCGTCGCGGACGTCCACCGCTCGGTCTTCCCCGAGCGGCGGCTGCCGGCCGTCGTGAACTGGTGGTGGGGTCTGTGGCTGGCCGGTCTGGCCGGCGGCGTGGGGATCATCTACTCGGACGACACGGACGAGGTCATCGCCCGCGCCTACAGCGGCGTCCTGCCCCTGCTCGCCGCCGACCTGGTGATCGTCGTCGCGGCCGGGGCCGCCGCCCTCATGATCCACACGCTCACGACGGCGCAGCGGGAGCACGTCGCCGGCCGGGCCTACTGACCTGGCCGCAGCGGCCGGTGCACCGACACGGCGAACGACGCCGTCACCGGCACCGGCGCACTCAACCGCTCGGTCCGGCCGCGCAGTTGTGCGGCGGTGAGGTGACGCGCGGTCGGGCTCATGCTCACCAGGCGGGAGATGTCCTCGGCCGTGAGCCACATCGCGTACTCCAGCGGCTCGGTGCGATCGGGCCGGAAGTGGGCGCCCAGGGCCCGGCGCAGGCGCTCCTCCTTCCGCGGGTCGACCGCCAGCAGCCCGACCGGATCGCGCAGTTCGCGCAGGTGCCGGGCCGTGGGGGTGACGACGACCAGTACGCCGTCCGGGCCGAGGACGCGGGCGAACTCGGGCCCGTTGCGGGGCGCGAAGACGTTGAGCACGAGGCCGGCGCAGCCGGTGCGCACGGGCCACGGCTGCCACACGTCCCAGCAGGCGGCCTCCGCACGGGCGTGCGCGCGGGCCGCCGCGCGCAGGGCGGGCACGGAGCTGTCCAGTCCCAGCCCCAGAGCCCCGGGGAGGGCGTCCAGGACGGCCGCGAGGTAGTGGCCGGTGCCCGCGCCGACGTCCAGCACGGTGGCGTCGGGCGCGGCCAGCTCCCCGGCGAGGCGCGCGAGGGTGCGGGCGAGCGGGTCGTAGTGCCCGGCGCCGAGGAACGAGGCACGGGAGCGGACAATGTCGGGGGAGTCGGCGCTCGGGGCGCGCCGGTGGCCGGTCAGCAGACCGACGTAACCGTGGCGGGCGATGTCGAAGGTGTGCCGGTTGGCGCAGCGCAGGGCACCGCGGACGGGTTCGAGACCGGCCGGGCACTGGGGGCAGGTCAGGACGGACAGGAGTCGGTCGGACGGCATGGGTGGTCCTCGGAGCGCGGCGCACCGCCGGGCGGCCGGGTGCGCCGCGTACGGCGGCGGACGGTGTGCGTCGGCGCCCGCCGGACGGCTGCCGCGAACCGGCAGCGGAGGCGGGAACGCCGAGGAGGGCGACGTGGACAACCCACGTCGCCGTCCTCACCGCGGCGTCAGAGGAAGCAGTGGGGCAGGGCGTTGCATGCCAGAGCCATACGGCCAGGCTACCGGGCGCCGCCGCACGTCACGACGAGCCGCCCGCCGGAGGCCGGCCACCGGCCCACCCTGCCTCCACGGCCCTGAAGTTCGGCGGTTATCGTCCGCTGGTGAGCGAACTGTCGGCTGTGTACCTGCCGGAACCGACCGTCGGACGGCTGCTGGGGTCGTGGCAGCCGGACGTCCCCGCCCTCCTGCTCGTCGCCGTGCTGGGCGGGCTCTACGGCTGGGGTGTGGTCCGGGTGCGCCGGCGGGGCGGGTCCTGGCCGCCGGCGCGGCTCGCCGCCTTCGTGCTCCTCGGGCTCGGGACGATCGTCGTGGCCACGATGTCCGGCCTGGCCGTCTACGACCGTGAACTGTTCTGGCCCGCCGCCGTGCAGAACGTCGGGCTCGAGCTGCTCGCTCCGCTGGGCCTCGCCCTGGGC
>NZ_POUC01000751.1 GCF_002891435.1 Streptomyces cahuitamycinicus | reverse complement strand
GCACAGGGGGTGTGCGGGGTCGGCGGCGGTTTCGGCGAAGGCGTGGACCAGGGTGCGGAGGGCGTGCGGGTCGCCCTGGTCGGGGAGAAGGTCCCCGACCGCGTTCCGCAGCCGCGCCGCGACCTGGTCCGGGCCGCCCGCGGGCAGCGGCCCGCCGCGGGCCCGGGCGCCGGTGTCCAGCGCGTCGAGCACGGTGTGGAGCAAGGGCCGCAGGACGTGCGGGCCGTCGGGGCCCGATGCGAGGGGCGGCGTGCTCATGGGCTGACCTCCGGGGCGCGGGTGGCGGCACGCCCGGACAGCCCAACGATCCAACCCGGGTGGAGGTACTTCTGTGCGCGGGGGCGGGTTCTCGAACCCGGCGGCGTGGTTCTCGCGCCGGGCCGGTCTGTGCACGGGGTTGGGCCTCGAACCCGGCCGCGTGGCCCTCGACCCGGACCCACCCGTGCACGAGGTTGGGCCTCGAACCCGGTCAACCCGGACCCACCCGTGCCGAGGTCGGGCCTCGAACCAGACCCACCCGTGCACGAGGTCGGGCCTCGAACCAGACCCACCCGTGCACGAGGTCGGGCCTCGAACCCGGCCGCATGCCCCTCAGGCCTGGGCCGGGTCGCGTCTCCGTGGCCCCGGGCCGGGAGGCGCGACCGGTCCGCCTCGAGGGCGAAGGCGCGCCGCCCCGAGCCCGCCCCGAGCCGCCTTCAGGCCTCTCGGGCTCCCTGGACCCGCAACGCCCGCTTCAAGTCGTCCAGTTGGTCGACGAGTTTGCGGCGCAGCGCGGGGGTCGGGCCGGCGTCGTGCAGGCACGTCTCGCCGAGGTGGAGGTTGTCCGCGTCGACGGCGTGTGCGGGGAAGGCCCAGCGGCCCGCCGCCTCGGCCATGGCGGGGCCCCGGCTGTCGGCGAGGGCGACCGCGTCGGGGTAGTAGCGCGCGACGTACCCGCGTACCAGGTCGGCTTGTTCGGGCTGCCAGAAGCCGCGGGCGGTGGCGGTGAAGAGGTAGTTGGACAGGTCGTCGGAGCCGAACATGGCTTCCCAGGCGCGGGCCTTGGCCTCCGGGTCGGGCAGGGCGGCGCGGCAGCGGGCGGCGCCCTCCTGGCCGGTGGCGCTGGGGTCGCGTTCCAGTTCGGCGGCGATGGCGGCCTCGTCGGTCGCGCCGAGGACGGCGAGCCGGGCGAGTACGCGCCAGCGCAGCTCGGGGTCGAGTTCGGGGCCGCCGGGGACGGTGCCGTCGGCGAGCCAGGCGGCGATGGTGTCGGGGTGGGCGGCCACGTCGATGCGGTGGCGTACGGCGATCAGGCGCAGGCCGGGGTTGTCGCCGTCCTCGGTGCGGCGGATGAGGTCGCGGCACAGTTCGGAGAGGGTGGCGAGTGCGGCGGGCCGCTCCTCGGGGGTGAGGTAGCGGTCGGCGATGTAGGTGGAGGCGAAGGCGAGCACGCCCTGGACGATGGCGAGGTCCGTCTCCAGCGGGAGGTGGGCCCTGGCGGTCTCCAGGTAGGCGCCGGGGGTGAGCTCACCGTCGCGGACGGCGTCCCGCAGGGCGTTCCAGACGATCGCGCGGGTGAGCGGCCGGGGCAGGCCGGACAGGTCCTTGCGGACGGTTTCGAAGGATTCGGGGTCGAAGCGGACCTTGGCGTAGGTGAGGTCGCCGTCGTTGAGGAGGAGCAGGGCGGGCCGTTTGCCGATGGGGTGGGCGTCGGTCTGCGGGAGGTCCAGGTGGAGGCTTTCGCGCAGGACGAGCTGTCCGCCGTCGTCGCCGAGGTCTCGGTCGTAGAGGCCGGCGGCGATGCGGTGCGGGCGGCTGCCGGTGCGGTCGACGCTGAGGGCGCAGGTGCCGTGCTCGCCGGGGGTGATGCGCGGGGTGAGGGTGTCGACGCCGGTGGTGCGCAGCCAGGCGTCGGCCCAGGCGGGGACGTCGCGGTCGGTGGCGCTCGCGAGGTTGTCGATGAAGTCGGCGAGGGTGGCGTTGGCGAACTTGTGCCGGGCGAAGTGGGTGTTGATGCCGGCGAGGAAGTCCTTCTCGCCGAGCCAGGCGACCAGTTGCCGCAGCGCGCTGGCGCCCTTGGCGTAGGAGATGCCGTCGAAGTTGAGCAGTGCGGCGGCGGTGTCGTCGACGGCTTCGGGGGCAACGGGGT
>NZ_POUC01000750.1 GCF_002891435.1 Streptomyces cahuitamycinicus | reverse complement strand
CTCACCCCCAGCGGCAAAGTCGACCGCCGCGCACTCCCCCACCCCGGCAGCACACGAGCCGAAGAACCCGGCACCGCCTACACCGCCCCGCGCAACCCCACCGAGGAAGCCCTCGCCGCCATCTGGGCCGACGTCCTCGGCCTGGAGAAGGTCGGCATCCACGACAACTTCTTCGAGCTCGGCGGCGACTCCATCCTCTCCATCCAGGTCATCTCCCACGCCCGACAGGCGCTCGGGGGAGGACTCTCGCCGCGGCTGCTCTTCGAAGCGCCGACGGTTGCGCAGCTCGCGTCCGCTGTCGCCCCGGAGGCACAGCGGGCGGAGGAGGCGGCAGCCATCCCGGCGGTGCCGCGTGACGACCTGCTGCCGATGTCCTTCGGACAGCAGCGGCTGTGGTTCCTGGAGGACTTCAACGAGGGTGGTACCGCGTATCACTCGGCCGTCGGGCTGCGTCTGACCGGCACCCTCGACCCGGCCGCGCTCCGCGCGGCGGTCGGTGACCTCGTGGCCCGCCACGAGGCACTGCGGACGACGTTCGACGTGGCCGACGGTCGCGGTGTGCAGATCGTCCACCCCGTTCTGGAGCCGGAGTGGCGCGTCGAGGAGGCGGCGACCGAACAGCGGCTGCGCGCACTGGCGCAGGAGGAACTGGCCCGCCCGTACGACCTGCGCAACGGCCCGCTCGTCCGCGTGCTCCTGGTGCGCCTCGCCACCGACGAGCACATCTGCGTCCTCGGCATGCACCACATCGTCACGGACGGCTGGTCCATGGGCGTCGTCACCCGCGAACTGAGCGAGCTGTACACCGCCCACACCCAGAACCGCCAACCCGCCCTCCCCGAAGTCACCATCCAATACCCCGACTTCGCCGCATGGCAACGCACCCGCCTCGAAGACGACGGCCTGCTGGACCAACACCTCGACTGGTGGCGCCAGCAACTCCACGGCATCACCCCCCTCGACCTCCCCACCGACCGGCCACGCCCCCCCGTACGCTCGTCCACAGGCGGCGTGCAGGGCTTCGATGTGCCCGCCGCGACGGTCGACGGGCTCAAGAAGCTGGCCGGCGCACAGGGCGCGACCCTCTTCATGGCGCTGACGGCGGCCGTCAAGGCGGTCTTCGCCCGCTACACCGGGCAGCGGGACATCGCCGTCGGCACGGCATCTGCAGGCAGGGGCGGCGCCGGCCTGGAGCAGCTGGTCGGCTTCCTGGTCAACACGGTCGTACTGCGCTCGCACATCGACCCGGACGCGTCGTTCAGTGCTCTGCTCGGTCAGGCCCGGGAGACGGTCCTCGACGCGTTCGCCCACGCGGACGTGCCGTTCGAGCGCCTGGTGGAAGCGGTGCAACCGGAGCGGGACACGAGCCGCACACCGCTCGTACAGGCCATGGTGGTCCTGCAGAACGCTCCCGGTGGGCAGCTGAGCCTCGGCGATGTCGACGTCGACGACTACCCGTTGGAACGGGATTCGGCGCTGTTCGACCTGACCGTCGAATTCCAGGAGTACGAAGGGGGTCTACGGGCGCTCGTCGAGTACAGCACCGAACTGTTCGACGCGCCGACCGTCGCGCGCTTCGGGGAGCACCTGAACACCCTGCTCGCCGGCGCCGTCGCCGACCCCGGCCAGGCGGTGTCGGCGCTGCCGATGCTCACCCGGGGTGAGCGGGAGCGGCTGGTGGCCGACTGGGCGGTGACCCCCGGCATCGCCCCCTGGGACGGCACGATCCACGACCGGGTCGGCGCACGCGCCGAGACCACACCCGACGCCATCGCCGTCTCCTGCGCGGGCGAGCACATGACCTACCGCCAGCTGGACGAGGCAGCCAACCGCCTCGCCCACCACCTCATGTCACTGGGCGCGGGGCCCGGCCACCTGGTCGCCCTGTCCGTCGAACGCGGTACCCAGATGGCCGTGTGCCTGCTCGGCATCCTCAAGTCCGGGGCCGCCTACGTCCCCCTGGACCCGGCCTACCCGGCCGACCGACTGGCCTACATGCTCGAAGACTCCCGAGCCACGATCCTGGTCACCCACCACGGACTGAACAGCGGCCTGCCGGCCGACGACATCCGGATCGTCGACGTGGACGCCGAGCGGGACACCCTGTCCGCACTACCGGCGACAGCTCCGGAGACAGAGG
>NZ_POUC01000074.1 GCF_002891435.1 Streptomyces cahuitamycinicus | reverse complement strand
GTGGGCACCTGCGTGCCGGGCGGGTCGATGGATGCGGGCCGTGGGGGCGGGTCCGCAGTGTGCTTCGCCGCCGGAACGTGCCGCGTCCGAAAGCAGCCGCGACGGGGTGGGTGCTAGGGCCGGCCTGAAAGTGGTCGCGCCGCAAGCGGGGCGGCGTGCACCCCGGGCCTGGTGCCCCCTGTCACTTGTGGTGTGGCGTACGGGGATGGGGTGCACACCGGGGAGTCACGGAGACCCCTCTTCCGGCAGCGCGCGGCTGCTGATCGCCTCCGTGATGGCGTATGCGGTGCGGACGAAGGACTCCGCCTGCTGCTCCGACAGATTCCGGGCGGAGGCCTCCTCCAGGGCCTGCCACAAGGCCGCGATGGGCTCGCGCATCGCCCGGCCCTTGTCGGTGAGGTGGACCACCATGACGCGCCGGTCATGTGCGGCCGGCTCGCGCATGACCAGGCCGGCGTCCTGCATGCGGCGCAGCGCCTTGGAGATGGTGGAGTGGTCCACGCCGAGGCATTCGAGCAGCTCGGACTGGGACTGGCCGTCCCGGTCAAGAAGGTGCATCAGCAGCAATTCCTGTCCGGGATGCAGGTCCATCTCGCGCAGCAGGGTGGCGGCGTAGGCGCGGTGGGCGCGGGCGAGTTGGAAGATCGCGTAGCTCATCGGTCCGGCGTCGGCCGTCGTGGGGATGCGGGGGTCCGGAGTGGGCATGGTTGGGTTTCCTCCTCAGCCGGTGTGGGTGGGGTAGTCGGTGTAGCCGGCCGCTCCGCCGCCGTAGAAGGTCGCAGGGTCGGGGGTGTTCAGCGGCGCGCCGGCGCGGAGCCTCGCCGCCAGGTCGGGGTTGGCGAGCGCGAGGGCGCCGACGGAGACGAGGTCGGCCGTGCCGTTGTCGATGTCCTTGGCGCGGGCGGACAGGTCGGTGCCGCCCCGGTTGAGGATCAGCGTGGTCGGCCACAGCGCGCGCAGGGTTCCCAGCAGCCTTTCGTCGCCGGTGTGCATCACGTGGAGGTAGGCCAGGTCCAGGGGGCACAGGGCCTCCAGGAGCGCCGGATACAGCTTGGCGGTGTCGGACTCGGCGATGTCGTTGTAGGGGTTCGCGGGGGAGATGCGGATACCGGTGCGCTCGGCGCCGATCTCGTCGGCCACTGCGGCGGCGACCTCGACGGCGAAGCGGAGGCGGTTGTCGAGGGAGCCGCCGTAGCGGTCGGTGCGCTGGTTGGTGTTGTCGGACAGGAACTGGTGCACCAGGTAGCCGTTGGCGCCGTGGATCTCCACGCCGTCGGCGCCGGCCGCGATGGCGGCCGCCGCGGCCCGCCGGAAGTCGTCGACGGTCGCCGCGACCTCCTGCGTCGACAGAGCACGGGGGGTCGGCATCTCCTGGGGCCCGGACGCGGTGAACATCGCGCCCTGTGGGCGGATTGCCGAAGGGGCGACCGGCCGGCGGCCGTGGGGGGTGTTGTCGGGGTGGGCGATGCGTCCGGTGTGCATCAGCTGGATGACGATGCGGCCATCGGCGTCGTGTACGGCGTCGGTGACCATGCGCCACCCGGCGATCTGTTCGTCCTTGTGGATGCCGGGGGTGAGGAGGTAGCCCTGGCCGTCGGCGGAGGGCTGGGTCCCCTCGGTGATGACGAGTGCGTGCGAGGCCCGCTGGGCGTAGTACTCGGCGTTCAGCTCGGTGGGTACGCCTTCCGGTGTTGAGCGGTCACGGGTCATGGGGGCCATGACCAGGCGATGGGGCAGAGACATGCCGCCGAGAGTGGTCGGCGTCCAGAGGGAATCCAGCATGAGGGGTCCTTCGACATGGCGGTGACCGGCCGGTCACCGGAGGCAGCGGGTAGATGTGTGCGGGGCGGGCGGTCGTGCTCAGTCGACGGTCAGGACGAGCTTGCCCCTGACGTGGCCGGCGTCGCTGACCTGCTGGGCCGTGGCGGCCTCGGCAAGGGGGTAGGCGGTGACGGTGGTGACGAGCTTGCCGGCCGCGGCATCCTGGGCCAGGGCGGCCAAGCGGACGGTCGAGCGTTCCGGGGACCCCTGGGAGAAGGTGATGCCCAGCCGGCGTGCACCGAAGTCGGCGATGGTGACGATGCGCTCGGTGCCGCCCCGCAGGGTGATGGAGTCCTCCAGGGCTCCCTTCCCGGCCAGGTCGAACACCGCGTCCACGCCGTAGGGGGCCAGCGCACGCACCCGCTCGACCAGGCCCTCGCCGTACACGGTCGCGGTGGCGCCGAGCGAGGCGAGGTAGCCCTGGTTGGACGGGCCCGCGGTGGCGATCACGCGTGCTCCTCGGGCCGTGGCGAGCTGGACCGCCAGGGTTCCCACCGCTCCGGACGCGCCGTGCATCAGCACGGTTTCCCCGGCGGTGACGCCCAGCAGGTTCAGGACCCGCTCGGCCGTCTCGCCCGCCACCGGCAGCGCGACCGCGTGCTGCCAGTCGAGGCCGGCGGGCTTGAGGGCGACGGTGGTGGCCAGCGCGTACTGGGCGTACGAGCCGGTGTCCGACCAGCCCAGCACCTCATCACCGACCTGCACCTCGCTCACGCCCTCACCCAGGGCGTCGACCACGCCGGCGAGCTCGCCTCCCGGAACGGCGGGGAGGGTCGTCGGGCGGATGGCCTCCAGCATCCCCGAACGGATCTTGCCGTCCAGCGCGTTCAGCCCGGCTGCCTTCACGCGGACCCGGACTTGGCCGGGGCTGGGCTGCGGGACCTCTATGTCCGCCTCGTGGAGCACGTCCGGGCCGCCGAACTGACCGAAAACGATCGCTTTCATGATGACTCCATTCCTTTGGCCGCCAGAAGTGTGGCTGGCCACATATTGAACGTAGCAGCAATCATGTGGCTAGCCAAGTATTCGCGGCGGCGGGGCGAGGACACCGGCCCTTGAGGTCCTGCACTCAGGACGAGAAGCCGCGTGCCGCCCGCAGGATGTCACCAGGGGCCGTCCCGCACTGGGCCCATGCGATGCCGACACCCGAGTGCATGCGCACGGTCTGGTCGCCCAGGGGGATCGGCAGGTGGATCCGTTCCTGCATCCACACCGCGGCGGTGTGCGCGTCGGCGGGGTCCAGACCGTCGGCCAGGACGACGAACTCGTCACCGCCGTACCGCGCGACCGTGTCGCCGTCGCGCACGGCCTCACCGAGCCGTCGGGCGACCTCGACGAGGACGCCGTCCCCCGCGTCGTGCCCGAAGCGGGTGTTGATCGCCTTGAAGTCGCGGAGGGCGAAGAACAGCACGGCCAGGCCATGGGCGTTGTCGTCGCCCACGGGGGCCCGGACGTGGGTGTGAGTGTGAGAGGTCGTGGCCGGGTAGGCGTGGCCGAGGTAAGGGTCGTCGACCCCTTCTGTGGCGTCGGACCCGTGCTCCCGGAGTGCGCAGAGCCGGGCGTCGATACGGGCGTGCAGCTCGGCGGAGTTCGGCAGGCCGGTGAGAGCGTCGTGCGAGGCGCGATGGGCGAGATCGAACTCGCGCTGTTTGCGCTCCTCGATGTCCTCGACGTGAGTGAGCAGGAAGCGGGGGCCGTCGGCCTCGTCCGCGACCACGCTGTTGCGCATCGACACCCAAAGGAACGTCCCGTCGCGGCGCCCGAGGCGCAGTTCCGCGCGCCCGCCCTCGGCGCTGGTGCGGAGCAGGATGCCGATGTCCTCGGGGTGGACGAGGTCGGAGAACGCGTAGCGGCGCATGGCGGAGGCCGGGCGGCCCAGCATGCGGCACAGCGCGTCGTTCGTCCGGAGGATGCGGCCGTTCTGGTCGCCGCCCATCTCTGCGATGGCCATTCCGATGGGCGCGTACTCGAAGGCCTGCCGGAAGGACTCCTCGCTGGCCCGCAGCGTCTGCTGCTCCCTGTCCAGTCTGACCAGTGCGCGTTGCATGTTCGTGCGCAGCCGCGCGTTGCTGATCGCGATGGCGGCCTGGAAGGCGTATTCCTCCAGGTCCCGGCGTTCGTCCGGCCGGGGGCGGCGGCGGGTGAGGGGGTGGTCCACGGAGATCACGCCGACCAGCTCGCCGTGCGAGGCACCGGAAGCGCTCCGCGCGTACATGGGCGCGAAGAGGCGGTCGGAGGGGTGCCACTCGTCCTCGAAGCGGGGGGCGGGGCCGTCGGTGTGCCACTGCGGGACGTCGTCGTCGTCGAGGACCCAGCCCTCGGTGTGCGGTATGAACACCAGGTCTCCCCAGTGCTGGCCCATGCTCAACCTGCGTTCCCAGGACTCGCGCGAGCCGACACGGCCGGTGAGGAGGGCGTCGGCGGCGGAGTTGCCCGCCAAGGAGGCGACCACGAGATCGCCGTCCGGGCGGACGAGGTTGACGCACGCCAGCTCGTATCCGAGACCGGTCACCACTCCGTCGGCGACGACCTGCAGGGTGTCCGCGAGACTGCGGGCGAGATGGAGACCCTGGACCGCGGCCTGCAGATTGTGACTCTTGTCGATGGCGAGCGCGCTGCGGGTGGCGAACTCGGCGGCGACTGACAGGTCGGCGTCCTGGAAGGCCCGCTCGGCGGCGTGGCGCAGGAGGACCGCCGTGCCGATGATCCGCCGGCGACCGTGCAGGGGCACGAGGACGGTGTGGCCTCCGCCGGGTGTCCCATGGCCCTCACCGAGCAGTTCCGGCAGCGCGGCGCCACCGACCGGAGAGTCGGTGGTGACCGGCAGTGCCCCGTTCAGTACGTCGAAGAGCGCGCCGCCGGGCCGCACCTCGCACAGCGTGGCACCGCCTCCGGCGTGGAGCGGGTGCACCTGCTGCAACCGCAGGACCAGCGGGCCCACGTGTTCTTCGTCGCCCGTCGGGATCGGGTCCCGCAGATAGACCAGGACCGCGTCGGCGACGGTGGGGACGACGGCCCGGCACAGTCGCGTCACGATGTCCTCCGGGTCCCTGCCCCGGGTGATCCCGCGGGCCGCCTCGGAGATGTCGCCCTCGGGGTCGGCGGCCGGAGACCGGGGGGACTCAAGTACGGGGAAGGAAGCCTCGTGGCTGGTCGGCGGGTTGTTCGGGGTTGTTCCGGACAACTCGGAGGGTTGTCCCCCCAGGTTCCGCCCGACCTGTCCGGGCCCGGAGACGCCGGCTTCCGCCGCCGGAGATGCCGAGGGAATCGAGGACGACCAGTAACCCACTTCGCCGGCCGCCTGCTGAACGGCCTCGTGTTCCTCGTCGAGGACGGCGCGAGCCTTCTCCAGCGCGCGGTCCACGTCGTTGAGCGCGGCGTCGTCGGGGTCGAGGGCGTGCAGGTCGGGGTGTGACAGCAGTGGCGCCGCCTCCTGCGTCCGGGAGGGCCCGTCCTCCCCCATACGGAGCCGCAGCTCGGCGAGTTCGTCCTCCAGTTCGTGGATACGGCGTGCCGCGTGGTCGGCGACCTGCTGGGCGATGCCCCGCTCCCGCTCGGCGCGCACCAGCTGTTCGCGCAGATCCGTCTCCTGCCGTTGCGCCCGTGAGAGCAGCTCCACTACCCCTTGACCATCGGGGAGTTCGGCCGTCACCGACTCCAGCGCGTCGAGCCGGCGCCTCAGTTCGGCGACCTTCGCCTGGGCCTGTCCGAGCATGACGAACAGCAACGTGGCGATGGACAGCGCCTGTTGCCGCCCGTGCTCGCCGGCCTCGTAGGCCTGCCGGGCGCGCTGCATCTCCTGGAGGACCTCGATGGTGCGGTCCTTGGCCTCCAGCAACTCCCGGGCGGGTACCAGTTCTTGTGCCTCCGCGATGGCTGTGGGATCGGTGCCCGCCCGGTCCCACAGTGTCCTCGCCTCCCCGAGGCGGCGCCGGGAGAGGTCGGCCTGTTCGTCGGGAAAGCACACGTCGGCCACGGCCTCGACGAGATCCCACTCCAGCGACTCGCCGGACAGCCGGTCACGCAACCGGCGTAACTCGGGCACGGACCCGGTGACGAAGTGCTCGGGAGTGAGCCGCGCGTGCAACTCCCTGACGGACACCGCCGATTCGTCGAGCCAGGACCGGACCACCGCGACCAGCTGGTTGATCTCGACGCACGAGCCCCGGGCCGGTCCCCACGGTCGTCCCGCACGCTTCCTCTGGCCGGCCACTCGTTCTCCCCCGCGGTTTGTTCGCCGGACAACCCCCTGTTGTCACCGGAGAACACATCCAACCGTCCCACCTGCGGTTCCGCCCGGGGATCGTCGTAATTCGTCATCGACACCACACGACCCAGGCGGTGCCTCCATGAAACACACCTTCCCGGCGTTGCTGCTTCTCGCGCTGGCGGTGGCCGTCCTCTTCTCCCTCGTCGCCGCTGCGATCGCTTTCGCCCTCGCCCGCTGGGAGGGGGCCGCGGTGCCGACGGCCCTGTCCCGCTGCGGCATCGCGTTCGCCGCGAGCCTCACCCTGTGCCTGGCCGTCTTCACGGCGTTGGACCGGACGTAGCGGAGGGGACGGGGGGCAGGTGGTCGACGGAGCCAGGCCGCGAGGGCGCGGAAGCCGGCGGCCACGAGGCCCGCGACCGGGTCGACGCGATGGAGCAGGGGACGCTCCGTCACGCTGGTCACGGCGGCACGATAGCCCCCGTGGCTCGAAAGCGGGCCGGTCGTCGACGTCGGCCGCCGCCCCCTGTCACGTCCGGGGCCGATATTCGGTGGCGTCCCCGCCCCACCCGGTCCACCATGCCCGCATGGTCTCAGGCGAGCACACCGGCGAACGAGCAACGTCCACCGCGTCAGCAGACTCGGAGACGACGCGGTGGACGAAGGCGACGGTCTACCCCGACATGTGGGTCGACCCCGACGACGACCCTCGCGAGACCGACGCCCAGCCGGTCGACGAACGCGGCATCCTCCTCGACTACCTGCGCAACTACCGCCTCACCTTCGAGATGAAGTGCGCGGGCCTGGACGCCGGGCAGATGGCCCGGCGGTCCTGCCCGCCGTCCACGATGTCGCTGCTCGGACTGGTGCGGCACCTGACGGAGGACGAGCGGCACCTCCGCCGGGTGATGGCCGGTGAGGACGCGCCGAAGCTGTACCGCACGGAGGAGGACCGGGACGGCGACTTCAACGGTGCCGTCGCCGACCCGGTGGTCGTGGAGGAGGCCTGGCGGCAGTGGCGTGCCGAGACCGAGCGCACCGACCGCTACCTGGCCGGCATCACGGACCTCTCCACCCGCAACGCCGGCCACTCCGACTACGGCCCCGAACCCGGCGGGCAGATCCAGATCCGCGACATCCTGGTCGCCCAGATCGCGGAGTACGCCCGGCACTGCGGCCACGCCGACCTCCTGCGCGAACGGATCGACGGCCGCGTCGGGCAGTGAGCACCTGCCCAGAAAAAATCTTCGGCGGCGATGTCGAGAACCCGTGCCCCGCTCCGTCCCCGGGGTGAAGGCGGCCAAGATGGGTCGCAACGGCACCGAGGAGAGTCACCATGGCCAAGTACCTGCTTCTCAAGCACTACCGCGGCGCTCCGGCAGCGGTCAACGACGTGCCCATGGACCGGTGGACGCCCGAGGAGATCTCGGCGCACATCCAGTACATGAACGACTTCGCGGTCCGGCTGGAGAAGACCGGCGAGTTCGTCGACGGTCAGGCGCTCGCCCCCGAAGGGGCATGGGTCCGGTACGACGGTGAGGGGCGCCCGCCGGTCACCGACGGCCCGTTCGCCGAGACCAAGGACCTCATCGCCGGCTGGATGATCATCGACGTCGACAGCTACGAGCGTGCCGTCGAGCTGGCCGGGGAACTGTCGGCCGCCCCCGGGGCGGGCGGGAAGCCGATCCACGAGTGGCTGGAGGTGCGCCCCTTCCTGGCCGCCCACCCGACCACCACGGAGTGACCTCACCGATGGACGAGGCCCTCGTCAGAAGCCTCACGCCCGGCGTCCTCACCGTCCTCGTCCGCCGCGGAGCCGACTTCGCGGCGGCCGAGGACGCCGTTCAGGACGCGCTGATCGAGGCGTTCCGCGTCTGGCCGTCCGAGCCGCCCCGGGACCCCAGGGGCTGGCTGGTCACCGTGGCCTGGCGCAAGTTCCTCGACCGGGCGCGGGCCGACAGCGCCCGCCGCCGACGTGAGGACCTCGTCGAGGAGGAGCCGCCGCCCGGGCCCGCGCCCGGCGTGGACGACACGCTCCAGCTCTACTTCCTGTGCGCCCACCCCTCGCTGACGCCGTCGTCGGCGGTCGCGCTCACGCTGCGCGCCGTCGGCGGGCTGACCACCCGGCAGATCGCCCGGGCCTACCTCGTGCCCGAGGCGACGATGGCCCAGCGCATCAGCCGGGCCAAGCGCACCGTCTCCGGCGTGCGGTTCGACCGGCCCGGCGACGTCGCGACCGTGCTGCGCGTGCTCTACCTGGTCTTCAACGAGGGCTACTCCGGCGACGTCGACCTCGCCGCCGAGGCCATCCGGCTCACCCGGCAGCTCGCGGCCGCGATCGACCACCCCGAGGTGGCGGGGCTGCTCGCCCTGATGCTGCTCCATCATGCGCGGCGGGCGTCCCGGACCGCGCCCGACGGCGGCCTGGTGCCGCTCGCCGAGCAGGACCGCGGCCGGTGGGACACGCGGATGATCGCCGAGGGCGTCGGGATTCTGCAGGCGGCCCTCGCCCGCGACCGGCTGGGCGAGTTCCAGGCCCAGGCCGCCGTCGCGGCGCTCCACGCCGACGCGCCCACCGCCGGTGAGACCGACTGGGTGCAGATTGTCGAGTGGTACGACGAACTCACGCGCCTGACCGACAGTCCGGTCGTCCGGCTCAACCGCGCGGTGGCCATGGGCGAGGCCGACGGACCGCGCGCCGGGCTCGCGGCGCTCGCGGCACTGGACGACTCACTGCCCCGGTACGCCGCGGTGGCGGCGTACCTCCACGAGCGCGACGGTGACCCGGAAACGGCGGCCCGCCTGTACGCCGAGGCGGCCCGCAAGGCTCTCAACCTCGCCGAACGCGACTACCTGACCCGGCAGGCGGCCCGCCTCAACGCCGGCCGGCGCCGCTGACGGGCCGCGTGCGACAGGTCACCGCACGGTCAACGGGACGGGGTGCACCTCGTCCGCCTTGTGCCCGGCGCGCTCGTGAATGCGCTGGACCGCTTCGGCCGAGGGCGCCTCGGAGAGGCAGTAGACGTGGCCGGACTCCGGGTCCGCCCAGGCCATCTCGAAGTGGACCTGCTCGTCCTTCTCTATCGCGAGGTCCGCGTTGTGGGCTTCACGCAGCTGTTCCTCCGTGATGCCCTTCATGCCGCTGTGGACATCCATGAACTTGGGCATGCCTCGCGCCTCCTTCCAGGCGGCGGCGCGGCCCGCGCCGCCTCGCCTCCCTCCCATGCTCCGCCCGTACGGCGATCCCGGCGACCCCGGGCTCTACGCCGCAGGGCCCCGGCGACCCCTTGAACCCAAGAGGCACCGCCGGGGCCCTGAAGGACGTACCGAGAACACTGCGTCGGCGTCAGCCGCACTGGCAGGCGCTGCCCGACTGGCACCCGCAGCCACAGCCCGAGCCGCAGCCGCACGCGGCGATCAGGGGCAGGCTCCTGATCTCGGCGGGCTGCTCGGTCTCGCGCTGGCGGGCGGGGTCGGGCGTCGTGCTGGGGGATTCGGCCATGGGTCCCTCCTAGAGGCTGGTGCCTGTGCCCATTGGATGCCCATGGCCCTGGGCGCATCAACGGCGCATTGAGGCGCCCGCGCGCCCGGGTCCGGCCTCCGGGGCACGCCCCGTCAGGTGCTCTGCGCCCACGGGACCGCCCGGATCTCCGGCCGCGGATCCGCCTGGAGCTCGCCCGCGCGCCGGGCCTGACCCCCGGGGCTGACCCCCAGGCGCGACCCCAGGCACACCCCCGGCAGAACCCGTCAGGCGCTCTCCGCCCCCGGGGTCGCCTGGATCTCCGGCTGCGCATCCGCCTGGAGCTCGTCCGCGTGCTCGCCCGTCACCAGGTACACCACGCGCTTGGCGACCGACACGGCGTGGTCGGCGAACCGCTCGTAGTAGCGGCCGAGCAGCGTGACGTCCACGGCCGTCTCGATGCCGTGCTTCCAGCGGTCGTCCATCAGGTGCTGGAAGAGCGTGCGGTGCAGCAGGTCCATCTCGTCGTCGTCCTGCTCCAGCTGGAGCGCCAGGTCGACGTCCTTGGTGATGATCACCTCGGCGGCCTTCGCCATCAGGCGCTGTGCGAGCTGGCCCATCTCCAGGATGGTGGCGTGCAGGTCGCTCGGGACGGCGCGGTCGGGGTAGCGCAGGCGGGCGAGCTTCGCCACGTGCTGGGCGAGGTCGCCCGAGCGCTCCAGGTCGGCCGACATACGCAGCGACGTGACGACGATGCGCAGGTCCGTCGCCACCGGCTGCTGCCGCGCCAGCAGGGCTATGGCCCGGGCCTCGAGGTCGTGCTGGAGCTCGTCGACCTTCTGGTCGGCCTCGATGACGTTCTCGGCGAGCTTCAGGTCGGAGTCGAGCATGGCGGTCGTGGCGCGCCCGATCGCCGACCCGACCAGCCGGGCCATCTCCACCAGACTGTCGCCGATCGAGTCCAGTTCCTCGTGGTACGCGTCCCGCATCAGGCTTTCCCTCTCGTGCGTCTCAGTCGGGGTCCAAGGGCCGGGGCCACCGGACAACCGGCGGTACGACCGTCGTATTACCGGCGGTCCGAACCCCACGCTCCCACGTTCCGCCCCGTACGCGTCCGTTTCCGGCATCCCGGATGAACCCATACTGGCTCCAAGGTGAACTCTGGGCGACGAGTGTTCGAGCTCGCACCCCGACGGCTGTGGAGGGTGCCCGAGCCATGCCTAACCTGGGTGCATGGACGTGAACGCGGCGGTCGCCGCAGTGGCAGCGATCGCCGGGGTGCTCACCGGCGTCATCGCCATGCTCGCGTTCCGCTGGAGTGAGCGCGAGCAGAAGCGCCCCACCCGTAGCTCGCTGCACACGGACGCGGTGCTTCCGCCGGGCGTGGACACCGTCCTGTCGGTCCTCAGGTCGTCCGCCGTCGTCCTCGACGAGGCGGACGCCGTGGTCAAGGCCAGCTCGGCGGCTTACGCCCTCGGCCTGGTCCGCGGCGGCAAGCTCGCCGTCGAGCCGATGATGCAGATGGCCCGGGACACCCGGCGGGACGGCGAGATACGCCAGGTCGAACTGGATCTACCGCGGCGCGGCACCGGACGCGGAGAGGCCCTGGCCGTCTCCGCGAGGGTCGCGCCGCTGGGCTCCCGGCTGGTGCTGCTCCTCGTGGAGGACCTGACCGAGGCCCGCCGCATCGAGGCGGTCCGGCGTGACTTCGTCGCGAACGTGAGCCATGAGCTGAAGACGCCCGTGGGCGCCCTCTCCCTGCTCTCCGAGGCCGTGATGGACGCCTCCGACGATCCCGAGGCCGTCGAGCGGTTCGCCGGGCGCATGCAGATCGAGGCCACCCGGCTCACCAGCCTGGTGCAGGAGCTGATCGACCTCTCGAGGGTGCAGAACGACGACCCGCTGGAGGACGCCGAGCCGGTCCGTGTCGACGAGCTGGTCGCCGAGGCCGTCGACCGCTGCCGGCACCAGGCCGGCGCCAAACAGATCACGATGGCCTCGAACATCTGGGCGCCCGAAGGGCCGGAGCAGGGTGGTGGCGGGCGACGGGCGGGCGGCACCGCCGACCTGCGAGTCTGGGGAAACCGCGGCCAGCTCGCCGCCGCGCTCGGCAACCTCGTCGAGAACGCGGTCAACTACTCGCCCGCCCGCACCCGCGTCGGCATAGCGGCCCGCAGCGTGAACGCGTCCGGCGGGGACCACATCGAGATCGCCGTCACCGACCAGGGCATCGGCATCTCCGAAAAGGACAAGGAGCGCATCTTCGAGCGCTTCTACCGCGTCGACCCGGCCCGCTCCCGTGCCACCGGTGGTACGGGACTCGGGCTGGCGATCGTGAAGCACGTGGCCGCCTCGCACGGCGGGGAGGTCACGGTGTGGAGCGCCGAAGGCCAGGGCTCCACCTTCACCCTGCGGCTGCCGGAGGCCGGTGCGGCCCGCGACCGCGCACATCAGCAGCCCGCCCGAGAGACACGCGCAGGAGGCGCGGGCCTCGACGTGGAGGCCGGGCGGTCCACCCCCACATCCCCCGAATCAACAGCGTACGAAACGCTTCCCGCCCCGGAGGTCCTTCCGTGACCCGTGTGCTCGTCGTCGAGGACGAGGAGTCCTTCTCCGACGCCCTGTCGTACATGCTCCGCAAAGAGGGCTTCGAGGTCGCGGTCGCGACCACCGGGCCCGACGGACTCGACGAGTTCGAGCGCAACGGCGCCGACCTCGTCCTCCTCGACCTGATGCTGCCCGGCCTGCCGGGCACCGAGGTCTGCCGTCAGCTGCGCGGCCGTTCCAACGTCCCCGTCATCATGGTGACCGCCAAGGACAGCGAGATCGACAAGGTCGTCGGGCTGGAGATAGGAGCCGACGACTACGTCACCAAGCCGTTCTCCTCGCGCGAGCTGGTCGCCCGCATCCGCGCCGTGCTGCGCCGCAGAGGCGAGCCCGAGGAGGTCACGCCGGCGGCCCTGGAGGCCGGCCCGGTCCGTATGGACGTCGACCGGCACGTCGTCACCGTCGGCGGCACCAAGATCGACCTGCCGCTGAAGGAGTTCGACCTGCTGGAGATGCTGCTGCGCAACGCCGGTCGCGTGCTGACGCGCATGCAGCTCATCGACCGGGTCTGGGGCGCCGACTACGTCGGTGACACCAAGACCCTCGACGTCCACGTCAAGCGTCTGCGCGCCAAGATCGAGCCGGACCCGGGCGCCCCGCGCTACCTGGTGACGGTCCGCGGCCTCGGCTACAAGTTCGAGCCGTAGACCGGCCGCGCACGACGGCAGTACGAAGAAGGGCGGGGCCTCTCCCGGGAGAGGCCCCGCCCTTCTTCGTACTGCGACCGGCTCAGTGTCCGGCGCCGGCGCCCGCCGAGGCCGCGTCGGTCGGCGTGCCGGACGCTCCGGGGTCACCGGGCGTCTCACCGCCCGCGGGGTTCTCCGGCGCTCCCGGCTCACCCTCGGCGGGGGAACCGGACGGCGAACCCGACGGGGACGACGAGGCGCCCGGCGCGGCCGGAACCTCCGTTGGGCCCCACTCCTTGAAGTAGTGCTCGGCGGGGACGACGAACGCGCGCAGGCTCACGGCACCCGTCTTGCTGAAGGTGAAGGTGACCTTCTGGGCGTTGCCGTCCTGCACTGCCTCGCGGCTGCTCGGCAGCATGGCCGTGGCGTTGTTCCGGCCGCCCAGGATCAGCGAGCCGCCGGGCGGGATGCTGAGGCTGCCGCCCTTGGCGGGCTTCAGCTGGGCGGTCTTGCCGGTGCCGGGGAGGGTGATGGACTCCAGCGTCTCGGCACTCCTGCCGGAGTTGAAGAAGGTCGCGGAGATCGCGGCCGGTCCGGTCGACTCGAGGTCGGGCTGCGTGATCACGACCGCGTTCTGGATCTCGATGTCGCCGACACTGGTGGCGGCGTTGTCCGGCTTGATCTCCAGCGTCTGGGCGTTGTTGCCGGCGCCGCACGCGGCCAGCGAGGCGATCGAGAACGCGGTGACGGCGGCGGCGAGGGCACCGCGTCGAAGGCTGCTGCTCACGGCGGCGGTAACTCCTTGACTCGAGCGGAGCGGCCGATAGAGCCGCCCTAAGTGTCTGTCAGCGGGGCTTAGGTTACCGAGCCGCCCTCGTCCGGCCGCACCCGACCCCCCGTCACCGCCGAGTCCACCTGAGTCACACATGACTGCCGCGTCACATTGGCGTGGCGCTCGTCCGGCATTCAGATAAGAGCCCCGGGCGGCAGCCCGGATTTTCCGTGAAGGAATGCGCGGGGTGCCTCGGAATTGATCACCGGCGGTCCGTCCGGGCGCCTCGTGATCAATTATGGATTCGACCGGAACCCGGCTCGGGCCGCCGAACGGAGTAGCGGAAGTCGATCATACGGAACCGGACATATGGGGATGTTCATCCTTCTGGAGGATGCTCCGGATGCGTGTAACGTACGCGTTTCGCTCACCCCGAAGAGCCGCTCCCACCTGCGAATACCTTCTTCCACTCCCTGTCCGAAGCACGTTCCTGTCGGAGTTGTCAAGCCCCGAGATATGCCCTGACCTGCGAAAACGTCATTCAGAACCCGCAGTTTCCGTGTTACCCTGGATAGCCACGGAAGGGGTACCTGTCACATGACGTTCAAGGTTGGCGACACCGTGGTCTATCCCCATCACGGGGCCGCGCTGATCGAGGCTATCGAAACTCGCCAGATCAAAGGCGTGGACAAGACCTACTTGGTGCTGAAGGTCGCCCAGGGCGACCTGACGGTACGTGTGCCAGCGGACAATGCGGAGTTCGTCGGCGTGCGTGATGTGGTCGGTCAGGACGGGCTGGACCGGGTCTTCGAGGTGCTGCGCGCGCCGTACGCCGAGGAGCCCACGAACTGGTCCCGTCGATACAAGGCAAACCTGGAGAAGCTCGCCTCGGGCGATGTCATCAAGGTCGCGGAAGTGGTGCGTGACCTGTGGCGTCGTGAGCGCGAGCGTGGACTCTCCGCCGGTGAGAAGCGCATGCTCGCCAAGGCCCGCCAGATCCTGGTGAGCGAGCTGGCCCTCGCGGAGAACACCAACGAGGACAAGGCCGAAGCCCTGCTCGACGAGGTTCTCGCCTCCTGAGGCGAAGCCGGTCGTTCAGCGCTCTGCTTATCAAACGCGCGCCTGCACATCGAAATGCCGCGGTGCCCGATGACGCATTCTCTGTCGCCGGGCGCTGCGGCATGTTCATTCTCCGACGCCGATGCGCCGCCGCCCCGGGATGTGTTATCACTCACGCCCCGGTGTTTGGCGTGCCGGGCCCGGGCAGCCGGCTCGACCAGCGTCACGGAAGGGTCCGGTCGAGCGCGTCGCACCCGGCACTCCTCCAGGCCATACCCACGCCAGGCCAGCACACAAACCTGACAGGAACCGATGTCTGACGATTCGCGTCCCTCGCCGTCCGCCGGCCCCTCGGCGGCCCGTACGGCGGCCGTGATCCCGGCCGCCGGCCGCGGTGTGCGGCTCGGCCCGGGCGCCCCCAAGGCGCTGCGCGCGCTGAGCGGCACACCCATGCTGATCCACGCGGTCCGCGCGATGGCCGCCTCCCGGGCCGTCTCCCTGGTCGTCGTCGTGGCCCCGCCCGACGGCGCCGCCGAGGTCAAGACGCTGCTCGACGCGCACGCGCTGCCCGAGCGGACGGACTTCCTCGTCGTCCCGGGCGGGCGAAGCCGCCAGGAGTCCGTGAAGCTCGGCCTGGACGCGCTGCCGGCAGGCCACGACATCGTGCTGGTCCACGACGCGGCCCGGCCGCTGGTGCCGGTGGACACGGTCGACGCCGTGATCGAGGCCGTACGCGACGGCGCACCGGCCGTGGTCCCCGCGCTGCCGCTCGCCGACACCGTCAAGCAGGTCGAGCCCGCCGGTACGCCCGGAGAGCCGGAGCCGGTCGTCGCCACGCCGGAGCGCGCCCTGCTGCGGGCGGTGCAGACCCCGCAGGGCTTCGACCGGGCCACGCTGGTCCGGGCGCACGAGACGGTCACCGGCGAGGTCACCGACGACGCCGGGATGGTCGAGCAGCTCGGCCTCACGGTCGTGGCCGTCCCCGGCCACGAGGAGGCGTTCAAGGTCACCCGCCCCCTGGACCTGGTCCTCGCCGAGGCGGTCCTGGCCCGCAGGAGGCTCAACGATGGCTTCTGACCAGCCCGTTCTGCCCCAGGTGGGCATCGGCACCGACATCCACGCCTTCGAGGAGGGCCGCGAGCTGTGGTGCGCCGGCCTGAAGTGGGAGGGCGAGGGCCCGGGCCTGGCCGGTCACTCCGACGCGGACGTCGTCGCCCACGCCGCCTGCAACGCCCTCTTCTCCGCCGCCGGCCTCGGCGACCTGGGGCAGCACTTCGGCACCGGCCGCCCCGAGTGGTCGGGCGCCTCCGGGGTCACCCTCCTGACGGAGGCCGCGCGCATCGTGCGCGAGGCCGGCTTCCGGATCGGCAACATCGCCGTACAGGTGGTGGGCCCCCGCCCGAAGATCGGCAAGCGCCGGGACGAGGCCCAGAAGCTCCTGTCCGAGGCGGCCGGAGCCCCGGTGTCGGTGTCGGGCGCGACGACGGACGGCCTCGGCTTCCCCGGCCGGGACGAAGGGCTGATGGCGGTGGCCACAGCGCTGGTGGTGCGCGCGGGCTGAGGGCAAGCGCTCGGGGCGTACCCGTTGCCTATGTCACGAATATGTGAGCCCCGAGGTGAAGGTCCTGATGCACACCCCGGGGCCCACTACCCTGGAGTGGTGACTATTCGCCTGTACGACACCAGCGCCCGGCAGATCCGTGACTTCTCCCCGCTCCAGCCGGGTTGCGTCTCGATCTACCTGTGCGGTGCCACCGTGCAGGCCGCCCCGCACATCGGGCACATCCGGTCCGGGCTGAACTTCGACATCATGCGCCGCTGGTTCGAGTACCGCGGCTACGAGGTCACGTTTGTGCGGAACGTGACCGACATCGACGACAAGATCATCGGCAAGGCGGAGCAGCAGGGCCGCCCCTGGTGGGCCATCGGCTACGAGAACGAGCGGGCCTTCAACGACGGCTACACCGCGCTCGGTTGCCTGCCGCCCACCTACGAGCCGCGTGCCACCGGCCACATCACCGAGATGGCCGAGATGATGCGCGGCCTCATCGATCGCGGGCACGCCTACGAGGCCGACGGCAGCGTCTACTTCGACGTCCGTTCCTGGCCCTCCTACCTGGAGCTGTCCCGGCAGGACCTCGACGAGATGCGGCAGCCCTCGGAAGAGGGCATCACCGGCAAGCGCGACCCGCGTGACTTCGCCATGTGGAAGGCGGCGAAGCCGGGGGAGCCGAGCTGGGAGACTCCGTTCGGCCGCGGCCGTCCCGGCTGGCACCTGGAGTGCTCGGCGATGGCGCACAAGTACCTGGGGACCGCCTTCGACATCCACGGCGGCGGCCTCGACCTGGTCTTCCCGCACCACGAGAACGAGATCGCCCAGGCCAAGGCCTACGGCGACGAGTTCGCGCGGCACTGGGTGCACAACGCCTGGGTCACCATGAGCGGCGAGAAGATGTCCAAGTCGCTCGGCAACTCGGTGCTGGTCAGCGAGATGGTCAAGCGCTGGCGGCCCATCGTGCTGCGCTACTACCTCGGCACTCCGCACTACCGCTCGATGATCGAGTACAGCGAGGAGGCGCTGCGCGAGGCCGAGTCGGCGTTCGCGCGCATCGAGGGCTTCGTACAGCGCGTGGTCGAGAAGGCCGGCGTCGTCGAGCCCGCCCCCGAGGTGCCGCTCGCCTTCGCCGAGGCCATGGACGACGACCTGGGCGTTCCGCAGGCGCTCGCCGTGGTGCACACCACCGTCCGGCAGGGCAACAGCGCCCTGGCCGCCGACGACAAGGAAGCCGCCGTGGCCCGGCTCGCCGAGGTGCGCGCGATGCTCGGCGTGCTCGGCCTCGACCCGCTGGACCCCCGGTGGGCCGGGGAGGGCGACCGCGGCGAAGACCTGCACGGCGTGGTCGACACGCTCGTCCGCATGGTGCTGGACCAGCGCGAGGCCGCCCGGGCCCGCAAGGACTGGCCCACCGCGGACGCCATCCGCGACCAGCTGGGCCAGTCCGGCCTGGTCATCGAGGACAGCCCGCAGGGGCCGCGATGGAGCCTCGGCCCGCGCTGAGACAAGCCCCACGGGCTGCTCGACTGTGCCGCCCGGGCCTCCGGGCGGCACACTGCACAGACGTAAGAGCCGTACACAGACGTACGTACGCATCACTTCACGGAGACAGGTAGCTCAATGGCCGGGAACAACCGCCGCATGTCCGGCAAGAAGGGCGCGCAGGTCGGCAGTGGCGGCCAGCGGCGCCGGGGCCTCGAGGGCAAGGGCCCCACCCCGCCCGCCGAGATGCGCAAGGGACACAAGAAGAACCGCATCGTCAACGCCAAGGCCAAGCAAGCCGTACGCCGGCCCACCGTGCGAGGCCGCGGCGGCAAGGGCACGTCCGAACTGGTCGTCGGACGCAACCCGGTCCTGGAGGCGCTGCGCGAGGGCGTCCCGGCGTCGACGCTGTACGTCCAGCAGTTCATCGACAACGACGAGCGGGTGCGCGAGGCCCTCCAGGTCGCCGCCGAGCGTGGCGGCATCAACCTCATGGAGGCCCCGCGTCCCGAGCTGGACCGGATGACCAACGGCCTGAACCACCAGGGCATGGTCCTCCAGGTTCCGCCGTACGAGTACGCCCACCCCGAGGACCTGGCGTCCGCCGCCTACGACGACGGTGTGGACCCGCTGATCGTCGCGCTCGACGGCGTCACCGACCCGCGCAACCTCGGCGCGGTCGTCCGCTCCGTCTCCGCCTTCGGCGGGCACGGCGTCATCGTCCCCGAGCGCCGCGCGGCCGGCATGACGGCCGGTGCCTGGAAGACGTCCGCCGGTACGGCGGCCCGCACGCCGGTGGCCCGCGCCACCAACCTCACCCGGGCGCTGGAGGCCTACAAGAAGGCCGGTATCACGGTCGTCGGCCTGGCCGCCGACGGTGAGGCCGAGGTCGGCGAGCTTCCGGCCCTGGACGGCCCGGTCGTCATCGTCGTCGGCAGCGAGGGCAAGGGGCTGTCCCGGCTGGTCGGGGAGACCTGCGACCACCGGGTGCGGATCCCGATGCCGGGCGGCGCCGAGTCACTCAACGCCGGTGTCGCGGCGGGGATCGTGCTGTACGAGGCGGCCCGCCGACGCCACTGAACAGGCATCCGAAACTTCACCCGTACGGGGTAATTCCGGTGTCATCGGGGCGACGAGGACAAGCTTGACGGGGTCCGGACAGTTCCGGCGGGTCAAAGCAGTGTCCTAACGCGACGTCACTCGGTTAGATGAGTGTGGACACCAGAACACCCCGCACACCCACGGGGGACCGCTCGTCGGGACTCGACGACGCTCCCGCGCTGAGCATGGTGAAGGTGCCGAGCGACCCGGCGCAGGTCATCGTCAATCACGCGAGTTTCCGCGTGCAGTTGGGCGTATCGACGCGCCGCGCCCAGTCCCCCCGGGTCGCTCGGCATCTGACCGCCACCGAGGACACCGCCCGCATCCCCCAGGTGGGGGGCGGGGCGGACGGGGCCTCCGCTCGCCGCCGGCCCGTCGTCTGGAGCGGCAGATCCGCTCCCGACGACACCGGCGCGCACCGGCTCCTGCAGGCCGTGCGGCACGAGAGCGTCCGCCACACCGACGAGCCCGCCTCCGACACGGGCGCCACCCAGGTCATCTCCCGCGTGGGCCCGGGCCACGACGGCCCCGGATACCAGGGCGCGGGCTACGGCGGCGCCGGATACGGGGACGACCTCACCCAGACCGTCGAGACCCCGGTCGTCGGCCCCCAGCGCACCCACGAACCCGCCGACGGCACCCGGCTGCTGCCGTCCATGCGCACCGTCGGCAGCGCCTACGACGAACCGGCCTACAACGAACCGGCGGACCCCGAGTTCGAGGAGCCCGCTCCCGACGTGGACGACACCGGGCGCCGGGCCAAGCGGCACGACGACGACCCGGGCCGGCACGCCTACTACCCGGGCCGCCGGATGAACCTCGGCGTCGTCCTGCTCCCGCTGCGTGTCTTCCTCGGCTTCATCTCCATCTACGCCGGCATGGGCAAGCTGTGCGACCCCGTCTACTTCGAGGGCGGCAAGCGCGGCTCGATGGTCAAGTGGCTCAACACCCTCCACCCGTGGGAAGTCGCCGAGCCGCTGCGCCAGTTCGCCCTGGAACACCCGGTAGGCGCCGGTCTGGTCATCGCCTTCGCCCAGGTCATCGTCGGCGTCCTGACGGTGCTGGGCTGCTGGCAGCGCGTCGCCGCCTGCCTGGGCGCCCTGCTGTCGGCCGCGCTGCTGGTCACGGTCAGCTGGAAGAGCGTCCCCGCCTACGAGACGCCCGACATCATCTACCTCGCCGCCTGGTCGCCGCTGATCATCGCGGGCGCCCCCGTCTACTCCGTCGACGGCCGTCTGGCCGGCAGTGCGTGGCGCCGTCTCGGCCCCCGCGCCGACATCTGGGACCTGCGCCGCTACGTGCTGCGTCGCGGCGCCCTCGTCACCGCCATCGCCACCGGCGTCACCCTGCTCGTCGGCTCGCTGCTCGGCGGTGCCGTCCGCGACGCCGACCGGGTCGTCGTCCCGGGGCCCGGCGAGGCCCCGCGCAACGAGCTGCCCGGCTCCCCGCTCCCCGGCGAGCCCGGCAAGCGCAAGGAGAAGCAGACCCCGTCGGCTTCCTCCTCGCCCACCCAGGGCGCCACGGCCGGCTCCGCGAGCCCGAGCGCGGGCACCACGACCCGGCCGGACGCCACCCGCGACACCGGCACCGTCACCGGCGGCACACCCAGTCAGACCCAGGGCACCGCGGGCCAGGCCCCGCCCCAGCAGTCCTCCCCGGTCGACCAGGCCCCGAGCACCACGACCGGCCCCACCTCCGGCGGCACGGCGACGGGCGGCACGGGTTCGACCGGCGGCACGGGCGGCGGCTCGTCCTCCACGGGCCGCCCGGGCCTGGTGGGCGGCCTGCTGGGCTAGCACCGACCCCGAACACCAGAAGGCCCCGCACCAGACAGGTGCGGGGCCAACGGGCTTCCAGGGCAAAGGGCTTCAGGGCAACGGACCTCAGGGGCGCGGGGAACTGCGCGACAAGCCACGACGAACGGTCAGCCGCCGACGGGGAGCAACCGGCGGAGCCCTCAGCGGCCTGACGCCACCGGCTTCTTGACGGAGGCCGGGCCCGTCGCCAACCGGCGCGACCGGCGGAGCCATCAGCGTCCCAACGCCGCCAGTTCCTTCGCCGCCTCGGTCAGATCCTTCGCCGTGTCGATGGCCCGCCAGTACGACCCCTGGGGGATCGTGAACCCGGCCAGCCGCCGCTCCCGGGCCAGGTGAGGGAACGTCGTCCGCTCATGGTCCCCACGGTGCGGCAACAGCCCGGAGAACTCGGGGGAGAAGACGTACACGCCGGCGTTGATCTCGAAGGTCGACGGGGGCGCCTCGATGAAGTCGGTGATGCGCCCGAAGCCGTCGGTCTGCACCGCCCCCCACGGCAGCCGGGGCCGCGCCAGCGCCAGCGTCGCGACGGCGTCCCGCTCGGCGTGGAAGTCGGCCATGTCCCGCAGCGAGAACCGCGTCCAGATGTCCCCGTTCGTCGCGTACCAGGGCTGGTCGGGGTGAGGGAGATGCGCCGCGGCGTACTTGAGGCCGCCGCCGCGCCCGAGCGGTTCCGGCTCGACGACCGTCGTGACGGACACGGGCAACTCGGCCGTCTCCAGCCATTTCTGCAGCACCTCGGCGAGATGGCCGCAGGAGACCACGACGTCCGTCACACCCTCGTCGGCGAGCCAGGACAGCTGATGGCCGATGATCGGCGTCCCCGTCCCGGGGATCTCGACCATCGGCTTGGGGCGGTCGTCGGTGTACGGGCGCAGCCGGGAGCCCTGGCCACCGGCCAGAACGACGGCTTGAACGGGGCGGGACGCGGCGCTCGGATCGCTCATGGACACGAACTGTACGTGGCGTCCCGCCCCGGGACACCGGCTGACGGTCGTTCCCGCGTCAGCCGTCAGGGACTTCCCACCCGGTGGCAGGGCGGTGCGCTCAGCTGTGCGCGGCGGCGACGCCGGTGGCGAAGGCGGTGTCGCAGACCGGGCGCGCGTAGGACTGGGCGCGGGTCGGGCCGTAGACCCGGACGGCTGCATGGCCGAGGGCGCGGGCGATGGACGCGCAGTGCTTGGCCAGCGACGGGCGGCCGTTGACGGCCTGCTGGAGGTGGGTGAGGGCGACGCCCGGGTCCTCCTCCTGCAGTTCGGTCAGGAGCCTGTCGCGCAGGATGTCCTGGGGCGCGCGCTTGGCGGCCCGCGGGGTGCCCACGGAGGTGTCCGCGGCGGTGAGCACCGGATCGGTGGAGTTCCCCGACCAGTTGACTCGGGTGACCGCGAGGGTCCCGGAGAGCACCAGGACGACGGGCAGGACGAAAGCGAGGGTGCGGCCGATCCGGCGGGCGGGGCCCCGGCCGCGTCGCGTCTGTTGGTTCATGGAGTGCTTCACGCGTGTGAGGGTAGCGCCCGGTAATGGTTTGTAGACATTTAGTCACCGGTTCGGGGGATGAGAGAGCGCCACTTTCTGGGTATGGCGTTGACGCACACAGCTCGAAACGTCCGGTCTGCCGGGGTATTTGTCGACAACGGGAAGGGCCCCGCAGCGTGCTGCGGGGCCCTTTTCGTCAACCTGGGTGATTCACCCGGGGTTGTGCGTTTGCTGGTTGATCAGTCGGACAGGCGCGCACCGGTCGACGTGGAGAACACGTGGGTCTCGCCGGAGCGCGGCACGACGTGCAGCATGCTGCCCTTCTCCGGGACGTCACGGCCGCTGACGCGGACGACGAGGTCCTTGGAGTCGCTGCCGACCTTGGCGGTGCCGTACACGTAGGCGTCGGCGCCCAGTTCCTCGACCACGTTCACCGTGACCGCGAGGCCCAGCTCGGCGTCCGCGCCGGCCACCTCGAAGTGCTCGGGGCGGACGCCGACGGTGACGGTCTTGTCGGTGGCGGCGGCGATCGCGTCACGCTGCACCGGCACGACCGACTTGCCGAACTTCACGCCGCCGTCGGTGATCGGGACCTCGACGAGGTTCATCGCCGGGGAGCCGATGAAGCCGGCGACGAAGAGGTTGGCGGGCCTGTCGTACATGTTGCGCGGGGTGTCGATCTGCTGGAGCAGACCGTCCTTGAGGACCGCCACACGGTCGCCCATCGTCATGGCCTCGACCTGGTCGTGGGTGACGTAGACGGTGGTGATGCCCAGGCGGCGCTGGAGCGAGGCGATCTGCGTACGCGTGGACACACGGAGCTTGGCGTCCAGGTTGGACAGCGGCTCGTCCATGAGGAACACCTGGGGCTCACGCACGATGGCGCGTCCCATGGCGACACGCTGGCGCTGACCGCCGGAGAGGGCCTTCGGCTTGCGGTCCAGGTACTCGGTGAGGTCGAGGATCTTCGCGGCCTCCTCGACCTTCTGCCGGATCTCCGCCTTGTTGACGCCGGCGATCTTGAGCGCGAAGCCCATGTTGTCGGCGACGGTCATGTGCGGGTAGAGCGCGTAGTTCTGGAACACCATGGCGATGTCCCGGTCCTTGGGCGGCAGGTGCGTGACGTCGCGGTCACCGATGCGGATGGCTCCGCCGTTGACGTCCTCAAGGCCCGCGAGCATGCGGAGCGAGGTGGACTTGCCGCAGCCGGAAGGGCCGACGAGGACGAGGAACTCGCCGTCCTCGATGTCGATCTCCAGCGCGTCGACTGCGGGCTTGGTGGAACCCGGGTAGACCCGGGTCGCCTTGTCGAACGAGACAGTGGCCATGGTGAATGAACCCCTTCTACCGGCAGGAACGTGCCGGACGATCCGAGTAGGAAGGCGGTGCCACGACGGTGGTTGCCGTTGTGGTGTAGTCCACGCGTGTGAACTGGCTCAGGACGGTACCCGGCGTTCACACGTCTGTCAGTAGTTCCGGGCCTGTGAACTTCGCGGAAATTTTCGAAGCGGCACGTTACGGCTGATCGGACCTGCTTATGGCTGCCCGGCCTGCTCACGGCCGCCCGAGCCCGTTCACGGCTGCCCGTACCGGTCGGCCAGCGCCGCCACCGCCCGGGCCACGGCCTGCCGCAGTCCGGGCGGGCCGAGCACCTCCGCCTCCGTGCCGAGCCGGAGCAGATCGCCCACGGCGACCGCCTCCGACTCCACGGTCAGCTCCACCTCCACCCAGCCGTCCCCGTCGGGCGGCCCCGCGCCGTCCAGGGCCCGTACGCCCGCCGCGCCGAACTGCATCGGCAGCAGCCGCCGCGCGCGGGGTGAGATGCGCAGCCGTGCGGTGTCCTGCCGCAGGGCGGCTTCCAGACGCCGGGAGGCCTCGGCCCAGTAGGCGGCCAGGTCGAACCCCGCGGGCCGCTCGAAGACGTCCCCCGTCTCCTCCACGGACAGCACGCGCGATACCCGGTAGGTCCGTACGGCCTCCTCCGCGAGGGCGACCAGGTACCAGATGCCGCCCTTCAGGACGAGCCCCAGAGGCCGCACCTCCCGGCGCACCTCGCCGCGCCAGCGCCGGTAGTGCAGCCGCACTGCCCGCCGCTCCCACACGGCCGCCGCCACGGCCGTGAGGCACGGCACGGGGTCGGCCTCCCGGAACCAGGCGGGCGCGTCCAGGTGGAACCGCTCCTGGACCCGTCGCGCCTGCGAGGACAAGCCGGCAGGCAGGGCCGCCTGGACCTTGAGCTGGGCGCTGGCCAGGACCGCCCCCAGCCCGAGGTCCCGTGCGGGCCCGGGCATCCCGGCGAGGAACAGCGAACCGGCCTCGGCGTCGGTCAGACCGGTCAGCCGCGTCCGGTACCCGTCGACGAGCCGGTAGCCGCCCTCGGGCCCCCGGTCGGCGCACACCGGCACACCGGCCGCCCCCAGCGCCTCGACGTCCCGGTACACCGTCCGCACCGACACCTCCAGCTCGGCGGCGAGCTCGGGGGCGGTCATCCGCCCGCGGTTCTGGAGCAGCAGGAGCAGGGAGAGGAGCCGGTCGGCGCGCATGGGGGCCATTGTCGCGGCGGACGTCTCCGTACCTGACAGGAGATGTCAGGTATGGCGTCCAGGCTGGTGGAGGACATCAGCCCGACCGAGAGGACCACCCATGCCCGGCACCCGCACCACCACCGGTCACTTCACCTTCGCCGACTGGCAGGAACGCGTGATCGGCCCCGGCGAGGACGCGACCCCCCGCCTGGCCCACGCCTCCGTCCGGAACGCCTTCACGGGCGGCATCGAGGCGGCCGGGACGATCTGCGAGTACACGATCGTCTACGTCACCGCGAAGACCGGCTCCTTCAGCGGCATGGAACTCCTCACCGGCCGCGTCGAGGGCCGTGAGGGGAGCTTCGCGGTGGAGGAACGGGGGTTCTTCGACGAGGACGGCACCGTGCGCTGCACCTTCGAGGTGGTGCCGGGGTCGGGGAGCGGGGAGCTGACCGGCCTGGCCGGAAAGGGCGACTTCACCGCACGGCACGGTGAGACGGCGGTGGCGTACCGCTTCGCCTACGAGGTGGCGGAGGGGTCCGGCCGCACGGAACTTCGTGGCTCGGCGTAACGGGCTCTGTGTACAGTGGTGCCGCCCTCGTGCACGGCAACACGGCGCATGGCACCCGCCTCCTTAGCTCAGCTGGCCAGAGCAACGCACTTGTAATGCGTAGGTCGTCGGTTCGAATCCGACAGGGGGCTCTGCTGAAACCCCAGGTCAGGCGTATCTGACCTGGGGTTTTGTCGTCGGTGGTCTCAGTGCTGGTCTCCATGGCCCCGATCCGCGGTGATGGGCGCGGGAACGGAGGACTCGCCCATGCGTCGTATGGCGTCAGGGGGCCTCGGCGTGCGCATGCCGTCTGTGGGACGAAGCATGGTGGGTGTCGTGCGGGTGGAGCTCCCGGGGAGGTACCGATGCGTCGCACCTTCGGTTCAGCGCTCGCCGTTCTGCTCGCGGTCACCGTCGGCTGTGCCCGCGACGAGAAAGTCACCACCGCCCCGGCTACCAGCTCGCCGGCCACCACCGCGCCGACTGCGCAGGCCCCGACCTCCGAGGCGGCCAGCCCGGCGTCGTCCAGGCCGGCCTCCGCAGCCGTGGGCGACAGCCTCGATCTCACCGGGCTGGAGGACGGCGAGTCCCTCGCCGTCACGGTGGTGAAAGTGGTCGACCCGGCCCGAGCCGAGAACGACTTTTCGACCCCGGACGCCGGGAAGCGGTTCGTGGCCGTCCAGTTCCGGCTGAAGAACACCGGCACCGCGGCCTACTCCGACTCCCCGAGCAACGGAGCCCGGCTTGTCGACGCCCAGGGCCAGAGCTTCGACCCCACATACGAGGACACAGCCGCCGGTCCCGGCTTTCCCGGAAGCGTCACAGCCGCACCGGGCGACAGCGTCCTGGGGTTCATCACGTTCGAGGTCCCGGTCGGCTCCCGGATCGCCAAGGTCCAGTTCACGATGAGCAGTGGCTTCGCCGGTGACACCGGCCAGTGGGAGGTCCCGGCTCGGTGACCGACCGACCGACCGGGCCGGGCTGCCGGGGCCTGCAGGTCGGTGGACGGCGGCTGCACCGTCAGCGTCCATGGCCGCGCAGCCGCCGGGCGATCTCCAGTTGGGCGTCGTCGACGGGGCGGCCGTCCTCCGTGTCCCACAGGGTGTTCTGGAGGAGGCGGGCGAGGGTCCAGGCGTGGGCCTGTC
>NZ_POUC01000749.1 GCF_002891435.1 Streptomyces cahuitamycinicus | reverse complement strand
GGGTTGCTGGGGCGGGGGGCGGAGGACTGGCTGCCTCCGCCGTTGTTGTCGGTGCGGGAGCTGTGGGTCTTGATGCCCTGCGCGACGAGGCTGGCCGGGGAGCTGATGACCGCTGCGGCCTTGCTCTCGGCGCCCTGCATGAGGCGGTTGTTGCGGGAGCCGGCGATCTCGTCGCCGAAGCCGGGGACGAAGCGGTAGATCATCGCGCTGGCGAAGATGGCGAGCAGGATGATGGCGAGGCCGGAGACGACGGCGGAGAAGGCGTTCGGGCCGTCGTCGGCGGAGAGTGCGCCGGCGAGGCCGAGGACGATCACGATGACCGGTTTGATGAGGATGACCGCGATCATGATGCCGGCCCAGCGGCGGACGTGGCCCCACAGGTTCTTGTCGACGAGGCCGGCATAGACGACGGTGCCGAGGAGGGCGCCGACGTAGAGCAGGGCGGCCCTGATGACGAGCTCCAGCCAGAGGACACCGGCGGCGAGGATGCTGACCAGGGAGACGACGATCAGCATGATCGGGCCGCCGCCGATGTCCTCGCCCTTCTTGAGGGCCTCGGAGAACGTGCCGAAGAACGCGTCGGTCTGGTCGCCGGTGGCTTTCGCGAGGACCTCGGTGATGCCGTCGGTCGCGGAGACGACGGTGTAGAGGATCAGCGGGGTGAAGGCGGAGGCCAGCACCGTGAGCCACAGGAAGCCGATGGCTTCGGAGAGGGCGGTGGTCAGGGGGACGCCTCGGACGGCTCGCTTGGCCACGGCCAGGAGCCAGAGCAGGAGCGTGAGGATCGTCGAGGCGGCGAAGACGACGGCGTACTGCTGGAGGAACTTGGGGTTCGTGAAGTCGACGTTGGCGGTCTCCTTCACGGCCTCGCTGAGCTTGTCGACGGTCCAGGAGGCGGCGTCGGCGCAGCCCTTGGCGAGGGAGGAGAGGGGGTCGAGGGTGGAGGCGGGGTCAAGCCGGGAGGTCCCGCTGCCGCTTCCGCTGCCGGTGTCGCCCTCGCAGACCTCCCGGGCCCGGCCGGAGAGCAGGGAGCAGTTGTCGTTGCTGGGGCTGGGCGAGGGCGTGGGAGCGGCTGCCGCCCGGGTGGCGAGCAGGACCAGGGCGGTCTGCACGGCGGTGAGGATTGCGGCGACCTTGACGGCGCGGCGCGGGCTACCGGGCATACGTGAACCCTCCGAACTCCTCGACGGCCTTCGAGATGGCGTCCGACGTCGACACCCTGTTGTCGCCGTTGACCGGCGCGGGGCCTTCCTTCTGGGAGAAGCCGTCGACCTTCCAGTCGCCGTCGGTCCAGCGCAGTTGGAGGGTCATGGTGAACCAGTCGTTGGTGACCGGGCTCTGCGAGCTCTCCCCGGCCATCCCGAACACACCTGTGCACCAGACCTCGACGGTGGCGGTGCCGCCCGCATAGTCGGTGACCTTGGTGCCGACCGGCATCGTGCGGGAGACGTAGGTGCTGCCCTTGGGCGCGTCGCCGTTCGCGTCCAGGCCGACCTTCTCCAGGAATTCCTTGCTGTAGACCCGGTCGAGGTTCTTCTCCAGCTCGGAGACCTTGTCGGCGTCGAACACCTGGCGGACGATCTCCGGCCGCCGTGCGGGCTTGAGGATGTCGGCCGAGACCAGGACGACGGCGTAGTTCGCCGCGGCGCTCTCCGCGCCCTCCTGGTCCTGGGCGAAGCCCGACGGGATGCCGGCGGCCGACTTGGCCGTGACAGGGCGTTTGCCGGAGGGGGCCGTCGCCGAGGTCTCCGGCTTGCCCGAGGAACTGTCCGTCGAAGAGGACGCGTCCCCGTCCCCCCGGTTCGCGAAGGCGATCGCCGCGATCAGGAGGACCACCACGCCGACCACCGTGACCAGGCTGCGGGAGGAGCGGCGGCGGGGGTCGCCGAAGGCGTCGCCGGAGTCGGGCAGGCGGGTGCGGGTCTGGCCCGTGCCGGCGTAGCCGCCGGAGGGCTCGTGGTCGTCACCGAGACTCATGCCGCGTACGCCCCCTCGACGTCGTGCGGAAACACTTCGTACCGGTCGTACTTCTCATACTCCTCGTACGACGGTAGCCGTGCTGGTTCCCGCGCGGGCGCGGTGTGGTGACTCGACATCAGGGAAACGCAACCTCAGCCGGTGGGCACGACGGGCGGGTGGGATGG
>NZ_POUC01000748.1 GCF_002891435.1 Streptomyces cahuitamycinicus | reverse complement strand
GGGCGGCGGAGGCGGTGCGGGCCGTGACCAGAGGCCGGGGCTCGGGATCGGGCGCGGCGCCGTGCTCCGCTCCCCGGGGCGCCTCACTCCGCTCGGCGTCCGTCGAACCCCGTCCGTCCACCGCCGCCTTCTCGTCCTGCGGGGCGTCGTCGTCCTTCACACCGCCGCCGGGAGCCTCCCGCACCACGATCTCGTGCGGTATCAGCACGATCGCCGTGGTCCCGCCGTACGGTGACGAGCGCAGGGTGACGGCGATGCCGTGCCGGTGGGCCAGCTGGGCGATCACGAACATGCCGAGGCGCAGGTCGTCGGCGAGCGCCACCACGTCGAACTGCGGCGGCATCGCCAGCTGTTCGTTGAAGGACGTGTAGTCCTCCTCCGACATGCCGAGGCCGCGGTCCTCCACCTCGACGGCCAGGCCCTTGGCCACCATCCCCGCCCGCACCGTCACGGGGCTCGGGGCGGGGGAGTACGTGGTCGCGTTGTCGATGAGCTCGGCCAGCAGATGGATGACGTCGGCCACCGCGGGCGGCGCGACGAACACCTCCTCGTCGGTGAGCACCTCCACTCGCTGGTACTCGGCGACCTCCCCGACCGCGCTGCGCAGGATGTCCATCAGCGCGACCGGCTCGGCCCAGCTGCGGCCGGGCCGTTCGCCGCTGACGATGACGAGGTTCTCCTCGTAGCGCCGCAACTGACTGGCCGTGGAGTCCAGTTCGTACAGGCCCTTGAGGATGTCGGGGTCGGTGTGTTCGCGCTCCAGCGTGTCGAGCTTGCTCAGCTGGAGGTTGACCAGGTTCTGGCTCTGCCGCGCGATGCCCAGAATGATCTTCTGGAACCCGCGCCGGGTGTCGGCGAGTTCGACCGCGGTGTGCACGGCCGTGCGCTGGGCGGTGTTGAACGCCCGGGCCACCTGGCCGAGTTCGTCGTGGCCGTAGTCCAGCTCGGTCGTCGCCGACTCGGGGTCGACCGTCTCGCCCCGCTCCAGCCGCGCCACCACGTCGGGCAGCCGCTCCTGCGCGAGGCTGACGGCGGCCCGGCGCAGGCCGCGCAGCCGCCGGGACAGCGAGCGGGTGATCCGCCACGACATGCCGACGCACACCAGCAGCGCGAGCAGACCGCCGGCGCTCAGCAGCGCCGCCTTCAGCAGCAGGGCGTCCGAGTTGTCGGCACTGCGCTGCAACAGCCCCGCCGTCTGCTGCTGGATGAGCCCCTCGTACTGCTCGGACAACGTGTCCATGGCGCCGGACCACCGCTGCTGCGCGTCCGGCAGGGCGATCCGGTCGGAGGCGGCGCCCGCGTTGCGCGACGCCAGCACCTGGTCCTCGACGGCCTGCAGCGTCTGCCAGTCCCGGCTCGCCAGGATCCGCTCGGTCTGCGCCTTGGCGCTGCCCGTCAGCTGTGGCAGGACCTGGTCCTTGACCAGCCACCGCCGGGTGTTCACCAGCTCCGTGAACTGCGTCCACGTCTCGTCGTCCAGATGCCCGGTGGGCCAGGCCAGGGTCAGCTGCGCGTCCTCCCGGGAGACCAGCTCCGCCGCGTGCTCCAGACCGACCAGGGGGCCCGCCTGCGAGGTGAGGTCGCCGTCGTCGACCTGGGAAAGCTCCTGGAAGGCGTGGATCTGGTCGTCGATGATCGAGGAGTACTGGTCCAGCGCCTGCTGCGGGGTGATGTCGGTCGGGTCGTCCACCTGGTCCCGGTAGTACTCCAGGCTGCCCACCGAGCCCAGCACCGAGTACAGCCGGTCGGATATGCGGGACGGCGCCTTCTCGATCGCGTCCGCCTGCCCCACCAGCTTGGCGACCGCCTTGTCGGTCTCCTCGCGCTGCGCGTCGAGGGCGGCCCTGGAGCCCCTCGGTGAGGCCATCCAGGCGGCCGACAGCTGACGCTCCCGCTGCAGCGCGAGCGTCGCGTCGGTGCCCATGGCGCCGGTCGACCGGCTGAGCTCCGTCTGGTCGCGCAGCCTGAGTCCCTCCGAGAACATCTGGATCGTCGTGACGCCCCACATGGTGGCGAGGGTGACGCTGGGCACCAGGGCCAGGAGCACCAGGGAGAGGCGTATGGAACCGAGGCGGCGCCGGGCACCTGTCCGTCGAGACATCGTCGTCCTAGGGCGTTCAGCGGGGAGTGAGGAACGGGGAGGCGGAGCG
>NZ_POUC01000747.1 GCF_002891435.1 Streptomyces cahuitamycinicus | reverse complement strand
TGGCCGGGGTGCTGACGGCGGCGGGCGGTTACGTCGTCGGCAGCGTCCGGGCGCGCCGGGGCGGAACCACGTTCCGGGTGCCGCAGGTGGAGGTGGCGGCCCGTGAGTGACGCCCGCGTACCGATCCTCATGTACCACGCGGTCGCGACCGACCCGAACGACGCGACCCGCGCCCTGTCGGTGACCCCGGAGGCCTTCGCCGAGCAGATGGCGGTGCTCGCCGACCGGGGCCTCACGCCCGTCACCACGGCCCGACTGGCCGCGTGCTGGCGCTCCGGCCGGCCGCTGCCCGAGCGGCCGGTCCTCATCACCTTCGACGACGGCTACGAGGGCGTGCACCGGCACGCCCTCCCCGCGCTCGCCAAGCACGGCTTCCCGGCCACCCTGTTCGTCTCGACCGGGTGGCTCAGAGGGCCGTACGACACCGGGGGCGGCCTGGACACCATGCTGGACTGGGACCAGGTCCGCGAACTGGCGGCGGGGGGCGTGGAGATCGGCGGGCACAGCCACACTCACCCGCAGCTCGACCAGGTCTCCGACGCCACGCTGCGCTTCGAGCTGATCCACTGCAAGGAGGTCGTCTCGGACCAGCTGGGCACCGTCCCGGCCTCGTTCGCCTACCCCTACGGCTACTCCAGCCGCCGGGTCCGGCAGGCGGTGCGCGAGACGGGCTACGCCCAGGCCCTCGCCGTCGGCAACGGGCTCGCGCGGCGCGCGCAGGGGCCGTACGCGCTGCGGCGGGTGACGGTGCGCCGCAGCACGGGCATCGAGGAGTTCGAACGGGTCGTCGAGGCCCGCGCGATCGCCCGTACGTTCGCCGGGGACCGTGCCCTGACCAAGGGGTACGCCGTCGTCCGCAGGGTTCGGCAGGCCCACCGGCTGGCCTCCCGCTCCATGGGCTGACCTGCACAGGGTCAACATGCCGCGCGCACCTGGAAACCGGGTGCACGCGGCGTCCCCGTGCCGGATCATGGCGGCATGTCTGCAAACCCGCACGAGGCACTGCCGATCCGGCTCAACGTCGACGACTCCGACTCCCCGTCCGACGTCGTCGACGCGCTGTTCCTCGGCCGCTTCGCGACGGGCGAGCAGCCGTACTCCCACGCGGTGAACATCGACCGCGTGCGGTCCGGGGCGACGCTGATGCCGTCCGGCGCCCGGGTGCTGCGCGTCGCCCGGGACGACGACCGCAGCGCGACGCTCGCCGAGGGCGACGGCTGGACGCTGCTGGTCTCCCGCTGGAACCGCGGCGCCGACGTCACGGTGACGGCGACCAGCGAGGAGCTCGCGAAGAAGGTCCTCGACCAGGCCACGGACGGCGCGGCGGACGAGCCCGAACCACTGCCGGAGAACGTCACGATGGGCTTCTGGTACGTCTCCCCGCGCCGCGGCCCGCACCGCACCACCCGCCAGATCGCGGCGGGCACCTGGGAGGAGGTCCGGCCCAACTACACCGCGCCGGTGGCGGACGCGATGGACCGCCTGATGAAGACGACCCCGGAGGACATCGCAGGCCGTCTCCTGCTGCTCCACGGCCCGCCGGGCACCGGCAAGACGTCGGCGCTGCGGACACTGGCCCGTTCCTGGCGCGACTGGTGCCAGGTCGACTGCGTCCTGGACCCCGAGCGGCTCTTCTCCGACGTCGGCTACCTCATGGACATCGCCATCGGCGAGGAGGACGCGACGGGCAAGGGCCGCTGGCGGCTGCTGCTCCTGGAGGACTGCGACGAGCTGATCCGCGGCGAGGCCAAGCACACGGCGGGCCAGGCCCTGTCGAGGCTGCTGAACCTGACGGACGGACTGCTCGGCCAGGGCCGCAATGTCCTGGTCGGGGTCACGACCAACGAGGACCTGGAGCGGCTGCACCCGGCCGTGGTCCGCCCGGGCCGTTGCCTCGCCCGGATCGAGGTCGGTCCGCTGACCCGCTCCGAGGCGGCGAACTGGCTGGGCGGGGAGGACGGCATCGGCCGCGAGGGCGCGACGCTGGCCGAGCTGTACGCACTGCGCCGGGGCACCTCCCCGACCGCCCTCCCGGAGCCGCGCGGGGGCGTCGACGCGGGGCTGTATCTCTAGCGGGGCCATCCCACGGGTCATCCAGCGGGGCTCGTGGCGGGGCCTCCCGCCAGGGCCCGTGGCGGGGGTCGTCCAGCGG
>NZ_POUC01000746.1 GCF_002891435.1 Streptomyces cahuitamycinicus | reverse complement strand
GTCCAGTCCGAGGCGGCGGGCGGCGTGCAGGCGGGCCTGTTCGGGGGCCGTGGCGTCGAGGAGGGTTTCGACCAGTGCCGGGTCGTCTGCGGGGGCCCGCCCACGGGTGCGGTCGAGAACCAGCCGGAGGACACCGGCGGCCCGTTCGAGGATCACGGCGTCGACGACGCTGGGGGCGACGGGCGCGGGCGTGCCGTAGCGCGCGTCCCGCCCCGTCGGCGCGGGGCCCCCGGACTCGGCTCCGTCACGTCCCCGCTCCAGCCACAGCACCCCCGCGCCGCCCGGGCTCAATTCCGCCGAGGGCCAGGCCGGGTCCGGCGGGGTTCCGGTGTCATGCCGCGTGCCGTCGGCCTCCACCCGGACGTGTACGCGCCGCTCGGGGTCCACCAGCCGGGCCGGGCAGCCGGCCAGGACCGCGGCACCGCGTACGAGTGCCTCCACCCCGGCCCTGGACTCGGCCAGGCGGTCGAAGTAGGCGATGACCCGGACCGCCGCACCGGCATCCGGATCGAGGGCGGTCAGCCGCCCGGCCAGCTCTTTCATAGGCCCATAGTGCGGTATGCGGCCGTCCTTGCGGCCGTGGGCGTGGGGCTGCCGCACCGGGGTTCTCCGCCTTGGGTCCTCGGGTCGCGAGCGACGTGCCGGGCCATATGTGCCGCCCATGGTGCGGTGTGCGGCCGTGGGCGTGGGGCTGCCGCACCCGGGCCCGCCGCCCCCGGCCCTCACATCCCGAGCAGCCTCCGCAGCCAGGCCACGTGCGCCCCGCGGGCCGCCTGCGACACCGCGGCCTGAGGCGCGAACCCGTCGAAACCGTGGAAGCCGCCCGGCCACACATGCAGTTCGGCCACTCCGCCGGCCTGCCAGATCCGCGACGCGTAGGCGACGACCTCGTCCCGGAAGGTCTCCGCCGAGCCGACGTCGAGGAAGGCCGGAGGCAGCCCCGTCAGGTCCTTGGCGCGGGCCGGAGCCGCGTACGCCGGTACGTCGGGGCCGCCGCGGCGCGAGCCCAGCAGCGCGGTCCAGCCGGTCTCGTTGGCGGTGCGGTCCCACACTCCGAGGCCCGCCATCTGGCGGGTGGAGGGCGTGTCGTTGCGGTCGTCGAGCATCGGGCACATCAGCACCTGCCCGATCGGCCGCGGCCCCTTGCGGTCCCGGGTGAGCAGGGCCAGGGCCGCGCACAGCCCGCCGCCCGCGCTCGCACCCGCGATGACGATCCGCTCGGGGTCGGCGCCGATCTCGGCCGCGTGATCCGCCGTCCACAGCAGCCCGGCGTACACGTCCTCGACCGGCGCGGGATGCGGGTGCTCCGGCGCCAGCCGGTACTCCACGGACACCACGACCGCGTCCAGCGCCTGTGCCCACGCCAGCGGGACGTCCACCCCGACCCGGTTGTTCCCGATGACCATGCCGCCGCCGTGCACGTGGTAGATGACGGGGCGCGGCCCGGCGAACCCCGCCGAGGCCGGGCGGCAGATCAGCAGTGAGATGTCCGGCTCGCCCTCCGGCCCCGGCACCTGCCGGTCCTCCACCTCGAACGCCCCGCCCATGGTCAGATCCAGATCGGCCAGCATCCGGATGCCCGGGCCCTGGCGCACCTCGGCGATCTCGTCGAGGGTCAGCCCCGGGCTGATCATGTCCTTGATCAGCTCCAGGGCGGCGGCGAGTTCGGGGTCGAACGGGGGCGGTACGTGCGTCATGGCGTCTCCTCACGCGAGGTCGCGGCGGCTCGGACGGCCATGGTCGGCCCGGTGGCCCCGGCAGCGGGCGCCGCCGTGCGGCGGAACCTGCCCGCCGTCCGGCGGGTGGTGCCGCGGGGCCGGGCGGGGTGCGCCGCGGTGAGCAGGGCGCCGGAGCGCGCGCACCCCGCCGTCGGCTCGGCGGTCAGCGTAGCGGCCGGCGGGACGCGCACGGCAGGAGAGGCCGGCTCCTGCCCGCTCCGTGGGGGCGTCGTCGCCCCGCCGGGCCCGCTGTCCGTCACAGCCGTACCGGCCTCTGTCACGGTCCGGGTACGCCTGGCGCGTACTTCTGGCCACGCGACCGCAGTGGCCGAATCATGGGTGTCCGAGCGTGGCCGGCCGCTGGGGAGCGGCCGCTTTGGGGGGACGGGACATGAACGCATGGGCGGTGCCCGGGTACACCGAGTCGCTTGAGCTCGGGTCGGGGG
>NZ_POUC01000745.1 GCF_002891435.1 Streptomyces cahuitamycinicus | reverse complement strand
ACACCCTAGGGTTCGTCGGCAGCGTCAGAGGTGTATAAGAGACAGCCGTACCACTCCCCGGCGCGACGGGCGCCCCCTGGGCAGGAGTCACCACACCCCCGGCCGAAGCACCGGAAGCAGCACCGGAAGCCGACCCACCGGCAGGAGCCGGACCACCTGCGGCAGCCCCAGGGGCCGAAGACCCCGAACCACCAGCGGCACCCACAGAGGCCGAAGACCCCGAACCACCAGCAGCACCCACAGGAGCCGAACCCGTCTCACCGGACCCCGCACCCCGCCGATCCGGAATCCCCAGCTTGTCCGCCGCATCCTGCAACCACTCCGGCGGAGTCAGCAGGAACGACGTCTGATTCAGATCCACCCGCGCGGCAGGCGCCGCCGGTGCCGGCTCCTCCGCCGCGTCCGGACGGCCGTACTCCTCCTCGTACCGGCGGATCACCTCGCCCACCGGCAGCCCGGGCCACAACGTCGCCTCACCGCTGTCCCGCGCGATCACCAGCCGCTGCGCACCACCGTCCGACCGCGGCCCGTCCGCCCGGTCCTCCGCCCACACCACGAACCCGAGGTCGAACTCCCGCACCCGCACCTCACGATGCTGGTACGCCGGGAGATCCCCGTTGATCCACTCTTCCGCGCGCTCCTGCGCCTGCGCGAAGGTCACCATCGCCGACCTCACTCCCCCACGGCCGAGGACGACACCGCGCCCACCGGCACCACACGCGCGAACCCGCCGTCCACCATCAGGTTCGCCACCGTCTCCAACTCCGGCGGATTGCCCGCCAGCCGCGACAGGAAGACATCGAAGTCGTCCCCGCACGGCAACAGCAGCCGCTCCACACGCTCCGCCGGCGGCACCGAGGGATCCACGTCCCGCACGTCGTCATACGCGCAGAACCACACGGACCCGACCCGCTCGCCCCTCACCTTCACCGCCAGCAACCCGCCCTGGACGAAAGCGACCCCCAGGTAGTCCTTGGTCAAATGGTCACGCAGACACTTGTTGACGTACACCAGGTCATTGACCGCGGCCTCGTCACGCACCGTGAAGAACGGCTGGTCCACCAGCAGCCCCAGCTCCGCGTCCAGCGCGGCACCCACCGGCGCACAGCCACCCGCCGCCTTCAGGAACGACCGGTACGCACCCGGCAACCGGTAGCCCAGGTCCTCCTCGACGCCCTGCACCTGCGACTCCGTCACCGCCACACCCGACTTCGGCAACCCGAAGTGCGCCGGACGCGTCTCCTGCAAAGGCCGCGTCCCCCGCTTGGAGTGGTCGACACCCGACGTCGCCACACCCCCGTGATGCCGCAGCAGCGCCTTCACCTCGACCGGCACCAGCTCCAGCCGCCGCGACCCCACCACGTGGTGCCACGTCCAGCCGTGCGGCGTCGCCACCGCCGGCACCGTGTCCCACAGCTCGTGCCCGGACGCCGACAACGCCGTGTTCGCCGACACGTAATCCGTGAGCCGCAACTCGTCGACGCCGAAACCCTCCGGCGGCTCCGCGATCTCCGCGGCCGCACGCGCGTAAGCCGAGAAGTCGGGGTAACCATGCTCGTCGACCCGTACCCCTCTCGGGTGACGGGCCGCCCGGACCGGATCCGGGAAATGCACGACCTGCCCGGCGTAGGCCGCGTTCGGCGGCGCGGCTTGCTGCCCGAGCCGACCTGTCGTCATGGCGGTTGCCCCCTGCGGCACTCTGTACGACCCGTATTGACCACCCTCGGCACACTACGACCCGTATCGACTGTCACGTCTTGTTTCCCGACTGCACTGCACCTCGGCGCACTACACCGCACCTCACTGCACACGCCGACCCCACGGATCACCCTCCGGTTCACTGCATCGACCCCCGAACGGATCACCGCATCGCCCGCGGTGCCGACAGCCTATGCGGTACGACGACACCGGTCACCGGCACCGGCCGGCACCCCCCTCCGCTTCCGTGACCAGCCGTCACCCCACCGTGACGGCACACCCCGCTCCGGGCGTGTCGCCGCGCCCCAGCTTCCGCAGCAGCCACGGCATTTGGCAGTCTGTGACCCCCGGGGGGATGCACGGAGGGGAAGACGATCATGAACGCCACGCAGACGGGACCACACACCGGCCGGCCCGCCGACCCGCGAAACAACGACCCCAGAAGCGCAACCCGCGACACCGGCCCCCTGGCCGGCGC
>NZ_POUC01000744.1 GCF_002891435.1 Streptomyces cahuitamycinicus | reverse complement strand
CTCCACCACACACACCGACACCGACCACACCCCACCCCGCAACCCCACCGAGGAAACCCTCACCACCATCTGGACCGACATCCTCGGCATCGAACACATCGGCATCCACGACAACTTCTTCGACCTCGGCGGCGACTCCATCCTCGCCATCCAAGCCGTCTCCCGCGCCCGCCGGCACGGCCTCCACCTCACCTCCCGCCTCCTCTTCCTCCACCAGACCATCGCCTCCCTCGCCACCCACGTCACCACCGGCAAGGAGGCGTCCGCGGACGCACCCGCCGAGGTGTCGGGGCGGGTCACGCTGACGCCCATCCAGGACTGGTTCTTCACCGAACACACCGTCAACCCCGGCCACTACGGCATGTCCCTGCAGGTGGAGCTGGCCCCGGACACAGACACGGCGCTGCTGGAGCGGGCGCTCGGCGCTGTCGTCGCCCACCACGACGCGCTGCGCATGCGCTACGCCCGGGACGGCGGCACCTGGATCCAGGAGTACGGCGCCATCGCCGACGCCACGGCGCTGCGGCTGACCGTACGGGACCTGTCCGCGGTGGCCGCCGAGGAGCGGGACGCCGAACTGCACGAGGCGGCCCTCGCCGCGCAGCGCTCCCTGCATCTGGAGAGCGGCACCCTGGTCAAGGGCGTGTTCTTCCGCCTGGGTCCGTCGCGGCTGCCGCGCCTGTTCCTGGCCGTGCACCACCTGGTGATGGACGGGGTGTCGTGGCGGATCGTCCTGGAGGACCTGTCCACCGCGTACACGCAGCTCGCCGACGGGCGCCCGGCCGACCTGGGCCACCGGACCAGCAGCTGCCAGCAGTGGGCGGACCGCCTGAGCGCACACGTCCGCTCCGGCGCCCTCGACCACGAGCTCGACCACTGGAAGGAGACGGCCGCCGCGGTCCGCCCGCTGCCGCGTGACGGGCAGGGGGACGACGGGGCCGACACCTTCGGCCGGGCGGCGGTGACGTCCGTCCGGCTCGACCGCGCCGAGACGCAGGCGCTGCTGCACCGGGTCCCCGCCGCGTACCGCACGCAGATCAACGACGTGCTGCTCACCGCGCTCGGCCGGGTCCTGCGCGACTGGGCGGGCGAGCCGGTGACCGTCGCCCTCGAAGGACACGGCCGCGAGGAACTCTTCGACGACATCGATCTGTCCCGGACCGTCGGCTGGTTCACCACCATCCACCCGGTCACACTGGACGTGCCGGACGGCGACTGGGGGCAGGCCCTGAAGTCGACGAAGGAACGGCTGCGGGCCGTCCCGGGCCGCGGCATCGGGTACGGGGCGCTGCGTCACCTCTCCGAGCCGGGCAGTCCCGCGCGGGCCGCCCTCGCGACCGCCCCGCAGCCCGAGATCAGCTTCAACTACCTCGGTCAATGGGACGGCGCCACCAGCGACGACGGCCTGGTGCGGGCCCGCCTGGCCGCGCTCGGCGCCGACCAGGCCCCCGAGCAGCCCCGGCCGCACGTCATCGACGTCGTGGCCGCCACCGGGGACGGCGAACTGCGCGTCGACTGGATCCACGCGCCCGCCGTGCACCGCACCGGCACCGTGCGGCGGCTCGCGGACGCGTTCCTCGCAGCGCTGCGCGAGGTGGTGGAGCACTGCCTGCGACCGGGCAACGGCGGGGCGACCCCGTCCGACTTCCCGCTCGCCGGTCTCGACCAGGCGGCCGTGGACCGGATCGCCGGCGACGGCCGGGACGTCGAGGACATCTTCCCGCTCACCCCCATGCAGAGCGGCATGCTCTTCCACACCCTCTCCGACCCCGGCGCCTACACCGAGCAGATGTCCTTCGAGCTCGACGGCGTCACCGACCCCGCACTGCTCGCCCGCGCCTGGCAGACCGTCGCCGACCACACCGGCATGCTGCGCACCGCGCTGGAGTGGCGGGACGTGCAGCGACCGCTGATGGTGGTCCGCCGCAGGGCCGAGCTGCCCGTCACCCACCTCGACTGGCGTGCCCTGCCCGCCGACCGGCGGGACGAGGCCGTGCGCCGTCTCCTCGCCGAGGACCACGCCCGGCCGGTCGATCTGACCAGCGCTCCGCTGATGCGGCTCACCCTGGTCCGGCTGACGGACACGTCGGTGCGGCTGGTGTGCGCCTTCCACCACGTCCTGCTCGACGGCTGGTCCACGTTCGACCTGCTCGCGCAGACCTACCGGGCCTACGCGGACCTGGCTGCC
>NZ_POUC01000743.1 GCF_002891435.1 Streptomyces cahuitamycinicus | reverse complement strand
GGTCTGCTGAGTGGGGGTCAGCAGGTCGGGGGCGGCGACCAAGAGGGTCGTGTCCGGGCCGGCCGCGGTGGCTGCCTCGTCCAGGGTGGTGACCACGCGGGTGTCCACGCCCCGGTCAGCGAGGAGTTCGGCAACGGCGCGGCTGCCGCCCGGGTCGGCGGAACGCGGGTCGAGTTCGCCGTGGCGGGCGTCGGAGCGGATGACGGCGATCGCGACGGCTCCCGCGAGGAGTACCACGAGGGCGAGTGCGATACCGCGGGCGCGGGTCCACACCTGGCGGGCGGTGGGCGAGGCCGAGGTGGGCGTGAAGGCGGCCTCGGTGGTCATTCGGCGGCTCCCTGGCGAGTGTTGGGGGCCGTGGCGGCGCTGCTCGTCGCGAGCTGGGGCTTGGTGCGTTCCAGGTCGCGATCGAGTTCCGCGAGGCGGTGGTACGACTGTTCGGTCGCCGAGCGGCCGCCGTATGTGACGTCGTCGAAGTCGCGGGCGGCGGTGCGGAGCCGGTCGGTGTGGGCGGGCAGGGCCCGGCCGGCTTCGGCTGCGGCCTCGTCGGCGGTGCGGCCGGGCCGGACGTCGAGGAGCGCGCGTTCCTCCAGGGCGCGGACGAGGGCGCGCATGCGTTCCTGGACGGCCTGGTTCCAGTGGCCTTGGGCGGCGTGTGCCTCGGCGGCGGCGCGGTGGTCGGCGGCGCTGCGGGGGCGGTCGTCGAACAGGGCTGGGGACGAGGTGGGTTGGCGGCGCGGGGTGCCCAGGCGCCACCACAGGGCGGCCAGGACGGCGATGACGGCCAGGATGATGACGATCAGGCCGAGTGTGCCGCCGGGGGTGGCGGTCGAGGCGGCGTTGAGGAGTTTGCCGAGCCAGTCCCAGAAGGCGTCGAGAGCGCGCTGGAACAGGCTGGGGTCGTCCTCGTGGTACATCCGCTTGGACAGCTCGCGCCGGGCCGCCTCGCGCGCGGGGTCGCGCGGGGTGGTGAGGGGTGGCTCGTCGGCGGAGCGGGCCGACGACAGCAGGGAGGTGTCGCCGGCGCTCAGCAGCGTCCGTATGCCGGCGCGTGGCAGCGCCGTTGTGAGAAGTTCCCCCGCCCTGCTCACCGCATCAGCTCCCCGGGGTGGCGCCGGGGGCGGTGGAGCCGTAGCCCTGGACGCCGGCGGCGCGGGCCAGTTCGAGGTCGAGAGCCTCGCGGCGGATGCGCTGGTCGATGTACAGGAGCACGGTGACGCCGGCCGTGATCGGGAGCGTGATCATGGAACCGATCACCGAGCCGATGCCGCTGATGATGAGGAACGTCCAGCCGAGGCTGCCGACACCGGTGCTGAGCCAGCCGGTGAGGCTGTCGCCGCTGAGGGCCGCGGCCAGGAAGGTGAAGGGGATGACGATGATCGAGGCGACGACGTTCGCGATGAGCGTGGCGAGCAGCTGGATGCCGAAGATCCGCCACCAGGTGCCCTGGACGAGCCTCGCGGAGCGGCTCATGGCCTTCTTGATGCCCTGCTTCTCCAGCATGAGGGCGGGAGAGGCGAGGGAGAAGCGGATCGCCAGCCACAGGGCGACGATGCCGGCGCCGATGATGCCGAGGACGGTGAGTGCGACGCCTGCGCCGTTGTTGCCGACGACGGTCACGAGGAGGCCGGGCAGGGCTCCCACCGTGACGACACCGACGGTGATGAGCAGCAACACGCAGATGAGGCCGAACAGTTTGAGGATCTGAGGGCGGGCGTCCCGCCAGGCCTCGCCGATGGTCACGGGCTTGCCGAGTACGGCGCGGCTGGTGACGGTGGTCAGCAGGGCGGTCGCGATGACGGTGCCGACCAGGGAGATCACGAAGACGACGCTGGAGTTGAGCATGGCGTCGCCCATGGCGCGGCTCAGCTCGCTGAGGGTGGCGCTGGGGTCGTTGAGGGCGTCGGTGCTGGAGTCGTCCATGACGAGGCCCTGGAACAGGACGACGATGACCTCGGTGAGGACGGCGACCGTCAGGGAGATGCCCAGGACCGTGCGCCAGTAGGTGCGCATGGTGGAGACCGCGCCGTCGAGGATCTCGCCCACGCCGAGTGGGCGGAGCGGGATGATGCCGGGCTTGGCGGCGGGCGGGGGGCCGCCCCAGCCGCTTCCCCAGCCGCCGTGAGCTCCGGGCGCGCCGTATCCGCCGTGGCCCGCGGGGCCGTAGCCGCCGGGGGGCTGGTTGCCCCAGCCTGGGC
>NZ_POUC01000742.1 GCF_002891435.1 Streptomyces cahuitamycinicus | reverse complement strand
GGTACGTAGAGCGCGGGCACCATGTAGTCGGGCAGGGAACCCGACAGATGCGAGCGCAGCTCGGAAACCCGGGCGCCGGCGTCGGCTCCCTCGGCCACCACGTACGCCACGAGACGTCGCCGGCCGCTGTCGTCCTGCCAGGCCAGCACCACCGCGTCACGCACGTCCGGGTGGGTCAGCAGCGCGCTCTCCACCTCGCCCAGCTCGATGCGGAAACCCCGGATCTTGACCTGGTCGTCGGCCCGGCCCAGGAACTCCAGATCCCCCGACGCCAGCCAGCGCGCCCGGTCACCGGTGTGGTACAGCCGGTCGCCCGGCACGAAGGGGCTGTCGACGAACCGCTCGGCGGTCAGCTCCGCACGCCCGTGGTAACCGCGCGCCACACCCGCGCCACCGATCCAGATCTCGCCCGGCACACCCGGCGGGACCAGACTGCCGCGCGCGTCGAGCACGTAGACCCGGGTATTGGGCAGCGGCCGGCCGATCGGCACGTACACGCGGCCGCGCAGGCTCTCCTCGTCCGGGGCGAAGACCGTCGAGTCGACGGTCGCCTCGGTGCCGCCGTACGCGTTGACGACGACGCAGTCGTGACGGATGCGGCGCAGCAGGGCACGGCAGTCCTCGACCCGCCACCCCTCCGAGCCGACCGAGATCAGCCGCAGCGGCGGAAACACCCCACCGCGCCGCTCGACCTCCTGCAGCACGGCGTTGAGGAGCGAGGGGACGATCTCCAGGCCGGTGGCGTCCGTCTCGGCGATCAGGTCGAGCAGCGCCGACGGTTCGGTGGTGACGTCCTTCGACGCGATGATCAGTGCCCCGCCGAAGGGGACGGAACGGATGAGGTCGGCGAAGAACAGGTCGACGGAGAGGCTGGACACCGACAGGAAGCGCGGCTGCATCTCCTCCAGTCCGTACCGCTCGTCCCAGGCGGTGAGGATGTGCCGGACATTGCCGTGCTCGACGGCCACGCCCTTGGGCTCGCCGGTCGATCCGGAGGTGTAGATGACGTAGGCCAGGTCCCCGGCGGTGACGGCGGTGCGCGGCGCGGTGACGGGCAGCTGCCCGATGGTGTCCCGCTCCGCGTCCACATCGACGATCCGCAGGCCGTCGCCGGCGGGCAGACGGTCGCGCACCGCTGACTGGCCGACGACGATCCGGGCCCCCGAGTCCGCCAGCATGTACGCGAGGCGGTCGGCCGGGAAGCCCGGGTCGAGCGGCACGTACGCGGCGCCCGCCCGCAGGATGCCGAGCAGCCCGACCGCCATGGCGGAGCCGCGCTCCAGGCTGAGACCCACCAGGGAGCCGGGCCCGGCGCCGAGGGACACGAGGTGGTGGGCGAGCCGGTTGGCCCGCTCGTCCAGCTCCCGGTGGGTCAGCGTGGCGTCCTCGGCGATCACGGCGACCGCGTCCGGGGTGCGGGCGGCCTGCGCCGCCACCCGCTCGTGGATCAAAGGGCCGTCGCCCACCGGCAGTTCCGTGGCGTTCCACTCCACGGCGACCTGCCGGCGCTCCTCGTCGGTGAGCAGAGGCATCGCCGCCACGGGCCGGTCCGGGTCGGCCACCGCACCGGCCAGGAGCACGCCGAGCTGCCCGGCCAGCCGGGCGACCGTACGCTCGTCGAAGAGTTCCGTGCTGTACTCGACCAGGCCGCGCAGCCGCCCGTCCCGTTCCTCGAACTCGAAGGTGAGGTCGAACAGGGAGGCGTCGCGCTCCAGCGGGTACGGGGAGACCGTCGTGCCGGGCAGGGCCAGGGAATCGACCGGGGCGTTCTGCAGGACGACCGTGGCCTGCACGAGCGCGGTGCGGCTCGGATCACGCTCGGGCTGAAGCGTCTCGACGAGCTTGTCGAACGGGACGTCCTCATGGGCGAACGCGTCGAGGACGGTGTCCCGGACACGGCCCAGCAGCCCCGCGAACGTCATGTCCTGCTCGACCCGGGTACGCAGGACGACGGTGTTCACGAGGAAGCCGACCAGCTGCTCCAGCTCCCGGTGCCCGCGGGCGGCGGACGACGTGCCGAGCGCGATGTCCTCCTGGCCGGACCAGCGGGCGAAGACCGCCTTCACCGCGGCCGTCAGCACCATGAACAACGTCGCGTTGCGCTCGCGGGCCAGGTCCTTCAACCCCGCGACCGTTTCGGCGGGCAGGTCGAAGCCGTACACCGCACCGGCTGACGAGCGTACGGGGGGGCGTGGCCGGTCGGTGGGG
>NZ_POUC01000741.1 GCF_002891435.1 Streptomyces cahuitamycinicus | reverse complement strand
GGCCGGGGGCGGTGCCGTGCAGGTGGGCGGCGGCCGAGCAGCCGGCGATGTGCCCCTCGGCGAGGGCCAGGGCGGCGCCGCCGATGCCGGTGGCCTCGCCGGCCGCCCACACGCCGGGCACGTCCGTGCGCTGTTCGGTGTCGACGGCCACGGCGAGCCCGTCGAGGCGGCAGCCGAGGCCCTCGGCGAGGTCGGTGTGCGGGAGCATGCCGTGGCCGGCGGCGAGGGTGTCGCAGGGCAGGTGCCGTCCGGTGCCGGGCCGGACGTGCCCGTCGGCGTCGAGTGCGGCCACGGTGACGCCGGTCAGCCGGTCGTCGCCGTGGGCGCGGACGACGGTGTGCCGGGTGAGGACCGGGACGCGGTGGCGCAGCAGCCCGACGGCGTATCCGGCGCCCTCGGGGAGCTTGCGCGCCAGGGCGGGGGCATGCCGGGCGAGGCGCTGGGGATCGGCGGACTCGACGAGTGCGGCGACCTCGACACCGGCTGCCGCGAGCCCGGTCGCCACGGGCAGCAGCAGCGGCCCGGTACCGGCCACCACGGCTCGGCGCCCCGGCACCACGAGCCCGCCCTTGAGCATGGCCTGGGCTCCCCCGGCCGTTACGACGCCCGGCAGGGTCCAGCCGGGGAAGGGCAGCACCTGCTCGTAGCCGCCGGTCGCCAGGAGCACGGTGCGGGCGCGCACCTCGACGGGCTCCTCCTGCTCCGGCCCGAGCAGGGTGTGCAGGGTGAAGCCGTCCGGCGTGCGCTCCACGCACCACACATGGTGGTCCGTCAGGACGCGCACGGCACCGGCTGCGAGTCCGTCCCGCAGCCGCTCCCAGGTCCGCCACCCGTGGTGCAGCGCCTCGGGCCTCCTGGCGCCGAGTTCCGCGGCGGGCTGCCGGTAGAACTGCCCGCCGGTCCGCGTCGCGGCGTCGACGAGCGTGACCCGTACGCCGCGCGCGCAAGCCGCCAGGGCGGCGGCGAGCCCGGCCGGTCCGGCACCGATCACGGCGAGGTCAGTCCGCATGGCGCGCCTCCTCCTGACCCGTCCGGTCCCCTGCGCCGGTCTCCCCGCGGCCCGTGCCGTCCTGTGAGCCGATCGCGTCGCCCGGCCGCACCGGCACCAGGCAGGCCCGTTGGTTGGGGCGGCCGTTGACGGTCACCAGGCAGTCGAAGCAGACGCCGATCCCGCAGAACACCCCGCGCGGACGGCCCTCGACCCGGGTGGCTCGCCACGACGTCACCCCTGCCGCCCACAGCACGGCGGCGACCGTCTGCCCGGGCAGCGCGTCGACCGGCCGCCCGTCGAACGTGACCGTGAAGGCGGGGCCGGGCCGGGCCCCGGCCAGCTCCAGCGGGTTCACCCGGCCTCCTCGGTGAAGCGGTCGGGCCGGAACGGGCCGAGGTCCAGATCGGGCGTGCGCCCCGTCAGCGCCTGGGCGATCAGATGCCCGGTGCCGGTGGCGAGCCCGATGCCGGCGCCCTCGTGCCCGCAGGCGTGGAACAGCCCGGGCGCCCTCGGGTCGGGGCCGATCGCGGGCAGGTGGTCCGGCAGATACGGCCGGAAGCCGGCGTACGTCCGCATCGCCCGGACGCCGGCGAGGAACGGGAAGAGCGCGGTCGCCCCGGCCGCCAGGGCGCGCAGTGCCGGGAGCGAGAGCGACCGGTCGAAGCCGACCCGTTCACGGCTGGCGCCGATGAGGACCGGCCCGGCGAGGGTGCCCTCCACCACCGGGGAGGTCTGCAGGGCCGCCGAGTCGCTCGCGACGTCGGCCACGTAGTCGGCGGCGTACACCTTGTGCCGGATGCGCGGCGGCAGCGGCTCGGTGACCAGTACGAAACCCCTCCGGGGCAGCACCGGCAGCGACACTCCGGCGCGGGCCGCCACCTCGCCGCCCCAGGTGCCGGCCGCGTTGACGACCGCGGGGGCGTGGAGGTCATCCCGGTCGGTACGCACGCCACGCACCGCGCCGCCAGGGCCGCGCAGGACCCCGGTCACCTCCCGGCCGGTGAGCACCCGGGCCTTCGAGGCGCGCAGCAGGTGCGCCGCCGCGAGGGCGGGCATCACCTGGGCGTCCTGCGGGTAGTGCACGCCGCCCGCGAGGCCGGGGGCCAGGTACGGCTCCAGTTCGGTGAGCCGGCCGGGCGGCACCGGGACCGCCTCGACGCCGGCGGCGCGCTGCTCGGCGGCGAGCTTCTCCAACGCGGCCAGGGCCCGGTCCGAGCCCTGTCTCTTATACCCATCTGACGCTGCCGACGAACCCTAGGGTGTA
>NZ_POUC01000740.1 GCF_002891435.1 Streptomyces cahuitamycinicus | reverse complement strand
CCGCCCACCCCTCCCACCGGGCGATACGCGTGCTAAGGAGCCCGCGATGAGCGACATGATCACGGCGGACCTGGTCGATCTCGACCTGCCCGCCGACACCAAGGAAGCGGCGGCGCGAGCCCTCGCCGAGCGCATGGTGGCCCTGGGCCGGGTGACCGACCTGGACGGCTTCCTCGCCGACGTGGCCGCCCGCGAGGCCCAGATGCCGACCGGCCTCGACGGCGGCATCGGCATCCCGCACTGCCGCAGCGAGCACGTCACCGAGCCGACACTCGCCTTCGGCCGCAGCGCCGCCGGCATCGACTTCGGCGCCGCGGACGGCCCCGCCGACCTGATCTTCCTGATCGCCGCGCCGGCCGGTGCGGACGACGCCCATCTGACGATCCTGTCGTCGCTGGCCCGGCAGCTGATGAACAGCGAGTTCACCGACGCCCTGCGCGCGGTGGGCGACGCGCCGGCCGCGGCGGCCCTGATCCGCGGCGACGAGCCGGACGCACCCGCACCCGCGGGTTCCGCAGACACCGTGGCGTCGGCGGGAGCGGCCTCTCCCGCCGCCGCCACGGTCACCGACGACACCGCCCCCGCGCAGGAGCGGCCGTTCCGCATCGTCGCCGTCACGTCCTGCCCCACCGGCATCGCCCACACCTACATGGCGGCCGAGTCCCTGGAGAACGCCGGCCGCGAGGCAGGCGTGGAACTCGCCGTCGAACCCCAGGGCTCGGCCGGTTTCACCCGGCTCGACCCGCAGGTCATCGCGGCGGCCGACGCCGTGATCTTCGCCCATGACGTGCCCGTACGGGAGAAGGAGCGGTTCGCCGGCAAGGCCACCGTCGACGTCGGTGTGAAGGCGGGCATCAACCGACCGGCCGAACTCATCGCCGAGGTCCGCGAGAAGGCCGCGCGCGGCGAGGTCACCTCCGGTTCCGCCCCGTCCTCCCCGGTGGACCGCTCCGGCGACTCCAGCGAGGGCTACGGCACCAAGCTGCGCAAGTGGCTGATGTCCGGCGTCAGTTACATGGTGCCGTTCGTCGCCGCGGGCGGTCTGCTGATCGCCCTCGGGTTCGCGATCGGCGGCTACAAGGTCGACAAGGCCCCGTCAGTGATGGACCACTTCATGTGGATGCAGACCGACAGCTGGGCGGCCCTGTTCTTCCAGATCGGCGGTGTCGCCTTCGGCTTCCTCGTCCCGGTCCTGGCCGGCTACATCGCCTACGGCATGGCCGACCGGCCCGGCATCGTCCCCGGCTTCGTCGGCGGCATGATCGCGTTCAACATCAACGCCGGCTTCCTCGGCGGCCTGGCGGCCGGTCTGATCGCCGGCGGCGTGGTGATGGCGATCCAGAAGGTGAACGTCCCGGCGGCGCTGCGCGGCATCATGCCCGTGGTGGTGATCCCGCTGATCTCCTCGGCGGTCGTCGGGTTCCTGATGTTCGTCGTCATCGGCAAGCCCATCGCCGAGGCCCAGAAGGGCATGACCGACTGGCTGAACGGGCTGTCCGGCAGCAACGCGATCCTGCTCGGCACCCTCCTCGGCCTGATGATGTGCTTCGACCTCGGCGGCCCCGTCAACAAGGTCGCCTACACCTTCGCCACGGCCGGTATCGCGGTGGCCAGCCCCAGCGACTCGGCGATGAAGATCATGGCCGCGGTGATGGCGGCCGGCATGGTCCCGCCGCTGGCCATGGCCCTGGCCACGACCGTGCGCGGCAAGCTCTTCACCCAGACCGAACGCGAGAACGGCAAGGCCGCCTGGGTGCTCGGCGCCTCCTTCATCTCCGAAGGCGCGATTCCGTTCGCCGCTGCCGACCCGCTGCGCGTCATCCCGGCCTCCATGGCCGGCGGCGCGGTCACCGGCGCCCTGTCGATGGCCTTCGGCGCCACTCTGCGCGCCCCGCACGGCGGCATCTTCGTGGTCCCGCTGATCGGCAACGCGTTCCTCTACCTCATCGCCATCGCCGCCGGCGTCTGCGTCACGACGGCCCTGGTGATCGTCCTCAAGGGCCTGCGCAAGCCGGTCGAGGGTGCCGCAGCGGCCTCCGGCGGGGGCGGCGCGGCCCGGGCGGCGGAGACGAAGCAGCCCGTCGCGGCGTGAAGCGACTGGAGGTTCGCCCCTTTCGAGGCGTGTGAACCGTTCATGCCACCTGCGAGATAGATCACGAAAATCACGGCCCGGGACAATGATCCCGGGCCGTGGTGTCTACTGGGGCGCATGCCCGAGCACCTCCCCCGATGGCCCGAAGGCCACTCGCTCCCCGCC
>NZ_POUC01000073.1 GCF_002891435.1 Streptomyces cahuitamycinicus | reverse complement strand
GGACGGGACGGGAGCACAGGCAGTGTCAGCACCACGCTGTCCGGGTCGACCTGCCGCCGGGAGGCGAGCAGCCGGCCGGCCGTCACGGGGTCTTCCCCGGTGTGGGGGTTGCGGACGTGGGCCGGGAAATGGTGGCCGGCGATCTCCAGACGCAGCCGCGTTCCGCCCGGCAGCCGACGGGCGAGCCGGCCGAGGCCGACGGTGAACTCGGCCTCACTACCGGCCGGTTCGGCGCGCCGGACGACGCCGACGGCGAGCTGCTCGGCGCTCCCTTCCGGCGTGAGCGCGACGAGCCGGGCGGCCCAGTCGGCGGACGGGCTGTGGGCCGTGGCCCGCAGGTGCACGCTCACGGGGCCGATCACGTCGAGCGGACGCGGCAGCGGCGGCGTGACCAGCAGGCAGCGGTCGGGCGGGCCGTCGGTGGGGACGGTCAGGTAGTCGGAACGGACGGGCTTGCCGGGGTCGGCGGTGAAGACGGAGCCGTGCAACAGTCGCGTGCGTGGCGTGCGCGGTTCGCCCTCGGTGCGGGCGGGCAGCCACAGGTCGGCGCCGCCCAGCCCTTGGGCGCCATGGTGGCCGGGGGCGAGTTCGCCGGTCAGGGCCCGGCGGGCCCAGCGCACGTACAGCTCGCCGAGGTTCAACCGGTGGGCCGGACCGGCGTCGGGGCCGGGCGCGGTGACGAGACCGTGCCTCCAGGGGCCCAGCAGCATCCGGGCCGAGCGTCCGCCCCAGGAATGCCACAGCGCGACGGTGTCCTCGGTGAAGTGGTCGTGGTGGCCGCCCACCGCGAGCAGGGGCACGGCGGCGCGCACCGCCCGCGATACCAGACGGCCGCGGTCGCGGTGCCGCCACAGGCCCGCCCAGGAGGGCAGGCCGCGGCCCAGCCGCTCGGGAAGGGCGGTCAGCGGCAGATGGGTGAGCAGTCCCGGGTCAGCGGCGAGGGCCTTGTCCAGCGCGCTCTCGTCGGAGTCCCGCCGGTCACCGTGGGCGGCCCACCATCCGGCGCGGGACAGCAGCCGCTCCACTCCGGACGCCTCGCGCGCGGTCTCCGCGGGCCCGAGGGCGGGCACGGCCGCGATGACGGCGTCGGGCCGGGCGTCCTCGGGCACGTCGAGGGCGAGGACGAGGGCGCAGTGGGCGGCGTAGGAGGCTCCGACGGCCACCAGCCGGCCGTCGCTCCACGGCTGCCGCCGGATCCAGCGCACGGTCGCCGCTCCGTCGACGGCCTCGTTCTCGTACGGGCGCCACTCCCCCGGCGACTCGAACCGGCCCCGCACGTCCTGGACGACGGCGGCGAACCCGCGGCGGGCCCAGCCGCGCGCCTCGGCCCTGTGCCGGGCCCGGTCGTAGGGGGTGCGCACCAGGACGGCCGGAAAGGGGCCGTCGCCGGCCGGGAGTCGGACGTCCGTGGCGAGTTCCCCCGCAGCCGTACTGAACGCCGTCATCCGTCCTTCTTCGGCATCGGTGCGACGTCGGGCACCGGGAGGACGGGGTGCTCGGTGACGGTGAGCGTGCGCAGGTCCACCCGTCGGAGACGGCGCCGCGCCGGGAGGCCGGCCGCAGCGGGGGCGTCGGTGGCCCACCGGCTGAGATCGTCCGAGAGCAGTGCCGTGAGCAGCGTTGCGGCGGGCACGGCGAGCCGGACCGGTGCACCGGACGTACGCGGTCCGCTCCAGTACGCGGCCAGTTCGCGGTGAGCGGGCGTGGCGGCGAGCCGACGGGACCGGACGTGCGCCGAGGTGACGTCTCCAGGAGCGGCGGCCACCGGCTCGACATACGCCTGCCAGCCCTCTCGGTGGCAGCGCAGCCACGCGACGCCGTGCTCGGGCAAACGGTCGGCGGCGTCCCACAACCCGTCCGGCACGGGCCCGTCCAGGCACCACACCACCGCGGAGGGGTTTCCGTCGAGCAGGTCCTCGATACCCACCGGTGATCTGTCGGAGGCGGTCACGGCCGAAGTCGTGCGCGGCCGCGCACCCAGGGCGGCCAGCTGGACGGCGAGCGGTTCGGTCAGCAGCGGGTCGCCGAGGATCCGGATGTCCCGGCGAGCGGCGGGCCACAGCGAGTGCCGCGGCCCTTCCGCCAGATAGCCGGCCGCCTCGAACGCCCGCACCACGCGCTCCAGTCCCTCGTCCACCGGGGCTGCGGTCCCGCCCGTGAGCAGGGAGAGCAGGGCGTCCTCGTCCGCGTCTGCCGTCCTGACGCTGAAGAACTCCCCTTCCGGGGTACGGACGGCGAGCCCCCGCCCGGGCACGGCGACGACCTCGGCACCGGGGACTAGTCGGCTGCGGGACACGGCGTTCCTCCTGTCGACGGGATCTGGGACGGGTGTGGGCCCGCCCGGAAGGCATCGGGCGGGCCCACGGTCGAGGGCGGTGAGGCCCTTGCTTACTCCTCGGTGTCCTCGAAGGGGTTCTCGACGAGCGCGTTGGAGTGAGAGGCCGAGTCGTGAGCCAGCTGGCCCGGGTCGGCGATGGGCGTGAAGACCTGCTCGTTGTCCATGAACTCTCCTTCATCAGCAGGGAGATACGGCGTTCGGATGAGCGCCGTGGCCACAATCTAATGAATCTGATTTTCATATTCTAGAGCGGGGAGAGGGTGATCTGGGTAACACACCGGCCAGCCCCCCTCCGGGTCCTGACCGACCCGGCCGGCCACCTTCAGCACGTCCGCCAGCAATCCCGGTGTCACGACCTCCTTCGGCGTCCCGTCGGCCACCACACGGCCGTCGCGCAGGGCGACGATGCGTTCGGCGAACCGGGCCGCGTGAGCCAGGTCGTGCAGCACCATCACCACGGTGAGCCCGCGTTCCTCGCGCAGGCGCACCACGGTCTGCAGCACGTCGAGTTGATGGTGCAGGTCCAGGTAAGTGGTCGGCTCGTCGAGCAGCAGGACCCGGGTGTCCTGAGCGAGCGCCATCGCGAGCCTGACCCGCTGCCGCTCGCCCCCGGACAGCGCGTCGACGTCACGGTCGGCCCACTCCTCCACACCGACGTCGCGCAGCGCCCGGCGCACGACGGGGTCGTCGCCCTCCCGCAGCATGCCCAGCGGGCCGCGTGCCGCGTACCGTCCTTGCCGGACGAGGTGGCTGACCGTCATACCCGGGACGCTCGGGGCGGACTGCTGCAGCAACGCCACCCTCCGTGCCGTGGCGCGTCTGGAGAGCCGGGCGAGGTCGTCGCCGCCGAGCAGCACACGCCCCTGGCCGGGTTGCAGCAGCCCGGCGGCCAGCCGCAGCAGGGTCGACTTGCCGCAGCCGTTCAGGCCTATCAGCGCCGTCAGTTCGCCCGGCCGGACGGTCATGTCGACGCCCCGCAGCACGGGCCGTCCGGGGTAGCCGAAGTGGACCCCCTCGACGTGGATCCCCACGGACTCGGTCATGCTCTGTCCTCAATTCGACGTCAGAACGTACGGCTCGGCGTGCGGCGCACGACGACCAGCAGCAACGCGGCGCCGAGGCACGCGGTGAGCGCTCCGACCGGCAGCGTGAGCCGCCCGGAGTCGAGCGCCGTCGCCAGCAGCCGCGAGGACAACTGCGCCGCCGCGTCCGCCCCGCACACCACCACCGCGCCCACCAGGGCGGCGCCGGGAAGGCTCCGGCGCAGGTCCGCGCCGAAGACGGCCACGGCCAGGTGGGGAACGAGCAGTCCCACGAAGCCCAGCGCCCCGACGGCGGCCACCGCGCCCGCCGTCAGCGCAACCGCGCACAGCAGGGCCAGGGTCCGGGCCCGGCGGGCGGCCAGGCCGGCGGCCAGGGCTATGTCGTCGCCACAACGCAGCAGGGTCAACGGCCCGGCCAGCAGCCACGCCGCGACCACCCAGACGAGCGCCCACGGCCACAGCAGGTGCCAGTGCTCCCACACCCGGCCCTCCGTGGTGCCCACCAGCCACTGGACCACGCTGCCGAGTTCGCCCGGCTCCACCAGCAGCACCATGGCGGTGATCCCGCCGAGCACCGCCGACACCAGCACGCCGTGCACGGCGGTCTGCGCGGGATCACCGCGCCCGCGGCCGGCGAGCAGCCACAGCAGCGCCGCTCCGGCACACCCGCCCGCGCACGCGGCGAGGACCACGGCCAGGGGCGAATCCCACCCGGCGAGTCCCAGAGCGGTCGCGGTGACGGCACCGAGCACCGCCCCCGGGGTCACGCCCGTCACCTCCGGCCCCGCCAGGGGATTACGCAGGGCGGACTGCAGGACCAGCCCTGCCACGGCCAGGCAGGCGCCCGCGCCGAGGGCCACCAGCAGCCTCGGCAGGCGCAGTTGGAACAGGATGTGGCGTTCCGTCGCGTCACCGCCACCGTTGAGGACGTCCCAGACCACACCGGGGGACATGCCGCGCCCGGCCACCACTTCCACTCCGGCGCAGACGACGGCCAGTGCCGCGAGCGCCGTGAAACGCCGGGTCACCGTACGTCCTCCGCACTGGTCGTCCTGAGAGGTGGCGCGGAGGTGTCGCCGGGCCCGCCGCACCCGGGGTCGTCCCGGCGAAGGTGATTCGACGCGCTGGCGTGAGGGACTTCGTCCGCCGCACCGGAAGCCGTCTTCCGCGGTCCGGGCAGCGGCTCGCGCGCCGCGGCCGGAGCGGCCGGTCCCCGCCGGACCGCCCGGCGGCGGCCACCCGACCGCATCAGCGCGACGCCGGCCGGCACCCCCAGCAGGGCGGTCCAGGCGCCGGCAGGCGTCTCCACGGGTGCCAGCGCCAACCTGGCCGGGACATCGGCGACCACTACGACGACAGCGCCCCAGGCCGCGGACCACGGGAGCCAGCGCACCGCCCCGGCCGAGGGATCGAACCAGCGGCTGAGGTGTGGGGCGAGGAACCCCACCCACGCGACGGGCCCGCACACGGCCGTCACCGGGGCGATCAGCACCACGGCGATGGCCAGCGCGGCCAGCCGGGCGCGCTGAGCTCGCACACCGAGCGCCTCCGCGTCCTCGTCACCCAGCCGCAGCACCGACAGCACCGGTGCGCACAGCACCAGAGCGGGCACCGCTACGAGCAGCCACGGCCACAGGCCCGTCACGTCTTCCCACGTCCGGGCGGAGAGCGAACCGAGTAGGTAGCGGTAGATCAGCTGGAGATCCAGCTGGTCGGCCATGACCATCAGGACGAGCAACGCCGCCTGCAACGCGGCCGCCACCGCCGCGCCGGTCAGCAGCACCGCGGACGGACTGCGGCCGAGCCCGGCGACGAGCAGCGTGAGCCCGCCTCCGAGCGCGGCCCCGCCGATGGCCAGCAGCGGCTGGACGGCGGCGGGCAACGACAGGCTCAGCACCAGCGGCGCGGCCACCCCCAGCGCGGCCCCGGACGACACTCCCAGCATCTCCGGCACCGCCAGGGGATTGCGCAGCGCCTCCTGGAGCACCAGTCCGGCCGCCCCCAGACAGGCTCCGGCGACCAACGCCAGCAGCAGGCGGGGCACGCGGAGTTCGGTCACGACGATCCCGGCGAGGGTGGTGTCCCCGTCCAGCACCGCGGCGACCAGCCGGTGCGGTGGGACGTAGGGGGTGCCGAGACTGAGCGCGCAGAACGAGAAGACGGCCAGCAGTACGACCACCAGAGGCGGTTGCCACCTCCGCGCACCGCCCGACGGCCGCTCTCCGCCCGCCGCGGCGCGATCGGCCGCGGCGGGCACCGGGAGAGACTTCCTCACCGCAGCGCGGCCGTGGCCTCGTCGAGGACGATGCCCAGCGAGCGGGTGCCGCGCCCCTTGGCCCACACCTCTGAGTTCACCTCGTGGACGTCACCGTTCTTCACGGCCGGGATCTTGCCCCAGAGCGGATTCTCGGCCAGCTTCTCCGACAGCTTGCCGTCCGCGTCGCCGAAGCTCAGCGTCTCGACGAACAGCACGTCGACGTCCCTGGCGAGGATCTCTTCAAGGCTGTAACTGCCCTCCACACCGCGGGACTTCCACGGGTAGTCGGCGATCTTGGGGAACAAACTGGCGGCCACGTCACCTTCCGGCGTCGCGACGCCGAAGTTCTCATCACTGCCGTAGATGATGAGCGCGGTCTTCTCGCTCGGGGCCTCCTCGGCCTCGGCGAGCTTCGCCCGGAAGGTCCTCTCCGCCTTCTCCCCCTGGGCGGTGCGGCCGGTGAGCGCGGCGACGTCGCGCAGGTAGCCCACGCTGTCCTGCCACGTCTCGGGCTGCATGGCCCAGAACGTGGTGGCTCCCTTGAGCGCCGGGGCTAGCTTGCCGTGGGTGTCCCCGAGGCCGATCACGAGATCGGGCTTGTGGGAGAGGATCGCTTCCACCTCGGGGGCGATGAATCCGCCGGGGATGACGTCCACCTCCTTGGCCTTCTCCTCCCCCAGGAAGTCCGGGTGGGCGAGCAACGCGCTGTTGGTGGCCGTGGGCACGATGCCCAGTTCCGTCAGGATGTCGTCGCACAGGGCGAAGAGGCAGACGATCCGCTCGGGCTCCTTCTTCAAGGAGACCTTGACGCCGTTGGTGTCGGTCAACTCCGTCGACGCCTTGATGGGTTCGACGGTCACCTCCGTCTTCGCCGCGGGCTTGGCCTTGTCGCTCGCGGGTTCTTCGGAGGACGAGCCGCAGCCGACCAGAACGGAACCCACCGCCGCTACGGCGATCCAACTGCGAACAAATCTCGACGATGAGCGCAGCATCGATGCCCTCGCTTCTTTTCAGGTACCGGGAACGCACCGAAGATACATGATAATCGTTTTCACCAGACCGGTTTCTGGAGGACTCATGCCTGCTGCCACACCCGTCCTGCTCGTCTCCGACCACGTGGCCGGAGCAGTACACCTGCTGACCGTGCCGGACGGCGCCGTCGCAGGACGCCTCACCGGCCGTCATCTCTCCGAGCACGCCGGGTTCCTGGCACTCCCGGGAGGGCGGGTGGCCTGCGTCGACGACCGCCGCGGGGAACTGCTGGTGCTCGACCCCTTCGCCGAGAAGCTCGTAGAGCGTACGGTCCCGGTCGCCGTGCCGGCCGAGCACCTCGCCTGCGACCCGTCCGGCCGCCGACTGGCCGTCACCACCGGCCTCGGCAAGAACAGCGAACCGTGGACGGACCTGCTGACGGTCCTCGACCTGGCCACCGGGGAAGCCGCGCGGGTTCGCACGCGCGTCGGTGAACCGGGCGTGACGGTCCTGGGCGAGGGCGACCCGCTGGTCGTACTGCGGCACCGGGAGCCCGGTGCGCTGGCGGTTCACCGGTTCATGGATCTCCTCGCGGCTCCACCCGGCTGCCCTCCGGTCACACCTCACGCGCTCCTGCCGCTGCCGGACGACGGACACGGGGACGCACAAGCACCCGCCTCGGAGCGCGTGTTCGCAGCCACGAGCGAAGGAGTGCACCGGGCCCGGAGGAAGGGCGACGCGCTCGCCGCCGAGGCGATCATTCCCTGGGGATCGCCAGCCCGGGGCTGGTACCTCCGGCTCGACACCCGCCGACAGTCGCTGTGGACCACGCTGCGCGGCGGCGACCCGGACCCGCTGCGATGGCCGGATTGGACCAACCAAGCATGGCACCACGATCCGACAACCGGCCGCACAGTACTCACGGACCTCGGTCCCGGACTCGTCTTCCGGCTGGCCCTCGCCCGGCGGCATACCGCCTTCACCCGTGTCCACCCCGACGGCGACGAACTGATCCTTGTCGGCGCCGACGTCGTGCGCCGCTGTCCCCTGCCGGCCATGGACGGCGCTCCGCGTCGCGGTGGCACCCCTTGGGAAGGGGTCCAACGCCGAGCGGTGGCCGCCTCACCGGGCTCCGACTGGATCGCCGTCACCCGGGGCGGCCACGGCGAGGTGCACATCATCGACGCGGAGACAGGCCACGAGGCGACCCGTCCGCGGCTGACCACACCTCTGCATCACGGCGGCCACATGACACTGCGCGTCCGGAACGACGGTGCCGACGGCGATCCCGTGGGGCGGTGACGGCCTGTGCGGGCCGGCACACTCCAGGCGGCGGGAAGGGCCGCCGCCCGCAGGGGCGTTGCCCGTTGCCCGGTACCGCGCCACACATAGGTCCGTACGCCGCTTCTCCTGTCGTGGCCGGCTGCCGATTCCGGTCCCGCGGGGCGGGTGGTAGCGGTGTCCCCTCGCCGCCGCGGCGCGAAGGCCACGGCTGCGAGGGGACGTGGAGGAGTCAGTGTCCGGGGACGACGCCCGACAGCTCGTTGGTGCTCTCCGGCAGGGTGACAGAGGTGATCTTCTTCCCCTTCTCCAGGTCGATCGCGTGCAGCACCTTCTTGCTGGGCTCGGAGACGTACGCGACGTGCCCGCGGACGAACAAGGTGGGCCGGGGCTGCTGCCAGTCCAGCGGCTCCTGCCACTTGCCCACGGCGGGGATCTTCTTCTCGATCTTGCCGGTGTTCTGGTCGATGACGTGGAGGGCGCCGTCGGTCCCGAGAACCAGGGCCTCGCCGTGCGGGCCACGGCCCAGCGAACGGAAGGAGTAGCTGGCGCCCAGGTCGACCAGGCGCAGCTTCTTCTTGTCGGTGTCGATGAGCGAGATGCGGGTGGGCCGCTCCAGCTCGGCCTCGGGGTCGGTCTTGTAGTCACCCAGGAGGATCGGCGAGGCGTCGCTGCCGGCCTGGTTGCCGATGCGGCCGTAGTCGTCGGGGGCGTCGATCTTGGTGAACTTGCCGTCCTTGTAGATCAGGATGCCGTCCTCGCAGCCGATGCCGATGGCCTCGTTCTTGGCGGCGGCCTCGCCGTGGACACCGGGGCAGTCCTCGTTGCGCGCGACCTCCTGGTTGTTCTTGTCCAGCACCAGCGCGCCGGTGCGCTTCTCCTCGGTGCCCAGGGTGCTCACGAGTTTGCCGTCGGCCAGTTCGATGGCGACACCGTGGTGCGGCTCGGCAGAGGTGTAGGTACGCCCTTCCGGCTTCTTGCCACTGCTCAGGGCGGTGGGGTCGAAGACGTTGACCTTTCCGGTGCCGTCCGTGAAGAGCACGGTCTTTCCGGCGTGACGTACAACGTGACCGGGCTTGGCGCCCTTGTACTCGATATCGGTGAGGGCCTGGTCGGTGGCGTCCAGGACACGGAATCCGCTGCCGGAGGAGACGACGACGTGGTCCTCGTCGCCCGCGGGGTTGACCCGGTTGAAGCCGGGCAGGTCGATGGTCTTGGCGAGCTTCAGGCTCTCGCCGTCGAGGATGTACAGGCCGCCGTCGAAGGTGGCTACCAGCGGATCCTTGACGGCCACCGCGGGCGTGGCGCTCGCGGTTCCGTCGGACTTGGTATCGGTGGAGGAAGAGCCCTCTCCGCCGCAGGCGGTCAGAACCGAGGAGACCGCCAAGGCCAGTGCCGTGCCCGTGAGGGCTGTGCCGCGTATCGACTTGTTCATCAGTATGTTCCTTTCTGCACCGCGCAGTGGCGGTTTGAGGTGGTATGGCGGGCGGCGCCCGATGACCGGTGTGCCGGGGGACTCGAAGGGTCAGTCGCCGGCCAGGCCAGTGACCATGGCGGTGGCGTTGGCGCGCATCATCCGCAGGTAGGTGTCGGCGCCCTCGCCCTTCGCCGTCAGGGACTCCGAGTAGAGCTCGACGACGCGAACCCCGCCGCCCATCTCCGTTCGCAGTACCTCGGCGAGCCGCTTGGGCTGGGAGGAGTCGGCGAAGACGGTGCGTACGCCTGCTGTCTTCATCGCCTCGGTGAGGGAGCGCAGGTCCGAGGAGCTGGGAGAGGCCAGCGTGGTGCCGCTGGGAATGACCGCTCCGATCACCTCGAAGCCGAAGCGGTCGGCGAGATAGCCGAAGACGTGGTGGTTGGTGACCAGGGCCCGCTTGCCTGAGGGAACGCGGGCGAAAGACTTCTCCATCCAGGCGGTGAGGCCGGTGAGTTGCTTCGCGTAGCGGTCGGCGTTGGCGCGTATCGTTCCGGACTCCACGCCGTCGACGTGCTCGATGACCTGGTCGGCCAGCAAACCGGTGACCTTGCGCATCCGGTCGGGGTCTGTCCAGAAGTGCGGATCGGGTTGCCCCTTCTCGCCCTCGGGGCCGCCGTCGTCGGCCGCGTGGAAGGTGAGCGGGTCGGCCGCCTCGCCGGCCGCGAAGGTGGCGACACCGGACTCGCGGGCGGTGTCCACGTGTCGCAGTACGTTCTCCTCCAGACCCAGGCCGTTGTAGACGACCAGGTCGGCCTGCTCCAGCTCGGCGGCCTGCACCGCCGACAGACCGAAGGAGTGCGGGTCGGCGTTGGGCTTCATCAGGACGGTGACGTCGGCTTCGTCGCCGACGATCTCGCGGGTGACGTCGCCGAGGATGTTGGTCGTGACGACGATGCTGGGCCGGTCATCGCCGGTAGTGCATGCGGTGGCGGTCACGGCTGTCACGAGGGCGAGCATGCCCGCGAGCAGATGCCGCAGGCGTGCGATGCCCACCCTCGCGCGCTGCTTCACCTCGGTTCGGCTCATCGTCCGGTCTCCGCCATGAGAACGGGCTTGACGTCCAGGTCGAAGGAGCGCGCGATGCGCAGGCCGTCGTTGTAGTCGATCTCGAACACCTTCTTGCCCTCAGGGTCGTTGACGTAGGCGCGGCTGCGGTCGACCTCGATGACGGGGGACCTGCCGTCTGCGCCGGCCCCTTCCTCTTCCGTCAGCAGCGACTTGGTCCGTGCCGTCTGCTTTCCGGTTGCGATGTCATAGCCGTGCACCGAGCCGTCGTTCTCCAGAACGAGCAGCGGGGAGCCCTCTCCGGCTGTGTTGGCCGCGACGACCGGTCCGGTGTCCACTCGCTTCCAGGTCCGCTCCGTCACGTCGAGGACCCAGACCGCGTCGTCTCCGGCCGGGGCGGTGAGGGTGTCGCTGCCGGGTCGATGGCGGAAGGCGGTGGCTCGTTCCTGCGCCGGGACGTCCTGCCCGTAGGGGATCTCCTCGGCGGTGAAGGAGCCGCCCTGCGCCCGGACGAGCAGGGCGCCGCCGGCGCAGCCGAGGATCACGCCGCGTCGGGTGACGGCGTCCCCTCGCGGCTCTTCGCACGTCACGTCCGGGGAGGCGACGCGCTCGCCCTTGCGGTCGAGGACGACGAGCTCGGTGGTGCCACCCTTGTTCTCGAAGGCGAGCAGGTGTTCCTCGTACGGCAGGACGGCACCGTCGTAAGTGCCTTGCAGCGTCCGAGGAGATGTGATCTCCCCCTTCTCCAACCTGCTGCGGTCGTACAGGACGGTGCGACCGTTCTCGCCGGTCACCGCGGTCACGGCGATGTCGCTGCGTACCTGGGCTCGGCTGCCCGCAGGGAGCTCACCCACGTCCCGTGTCGCCGCGCTGTAGTAGTGGACGTGGTCCCCGTGGTCCACCATCCAGGCGCCGCTGTCGAGCACCTGCGTGCCGCCTGGGGCATGGAGGTAGCCGAACCTGCCGTCCGTCCCCAACCGAACGGCGCCCTTCACCTGGGCCGTCCTGTGCACCTTGCCGGTGACGAGGTCGAGGATCCTGGTGTTTCCGCTGTCGGGGTCGTTCAGGAGGAGCCGTGACTGCTGCTCGGCGGCCTCCTGGGCTCCCTCGACGTACCCGTGCGGGGTGGCGGACGGGGAACTCGCGGCGGGTCGTGGAGCGTTGTTCTTCTCTCCCGCGCAACTCGTGGTGAGAAGCGCGGTGAGCACCAGTGCGGCCGATGCCCACGGAGTGACGTTTCTGCGGACGGTCATGACGATCGCCTCTGGCTTCTTTCAGTTGGCTTCGAGTACGGGGGCGTGGGCGTGACGCGTACGGCGGTCACGCAGCCCGGACAGCACGTGGGAGAGGAAGAACAGGCTCACCGCGAGGGCCGAGACAGTCGCTCCGGCAGCGGTGCTCAGATGCCAGGACATCAACAAGCCGCCGAATGTGGCCAAGGCGCCGAGCAGGGCGGCGAGCACCATGGCCCCGCGCACGGAGCGGGCCCAGGGCAGGGCGGCCGCCGGTGGTGCGATGAGCAGTCCGAGGACGAGCAGCGTTCCGACGATGTGGAACGAGGCGACGATCGCCAGACCGAGCAGGCCGAGGAGCACGGCGTGAGCCAGGCGCGGCCGCAGCCCCAGGGTGTGGGCCTTGCGCGAGTCGAACGCCAGGGCCAGGAAGGCACGGTGACCGAGCACCGACACCACCAGCGCGGCGAGCAACGCCGCAGCGAGCACGAGGAGGTCCTGCTGCCTGACGGCGAGGACGTCACCGAAGAGGAACCCGGTCAGGTCGACGGCGAAGGACTGCGAGCGCGACACGATGATCACTCCGAGCGAGAGCATGCCGACGAACAGCAGCCCTATGCCGGTGTCCTGCGACAGCCTCGGCGTACGGCCGAGCGCGGTGACACCGGCCGTCATGACGGCGGCACTGACCACCGCGCCCACCATCAGATTCCCCCCGAGGAGCGCGGCCACCGCGACGCCCGGAAGCAGCCCGTGGGACATGGCGTCACCGAGGAAGGCCATCCCCCTTAGCACCACCCAGGTGCCCGCCAGCGCGCAGATGGCGGAGACGAGCATCCCGCCCCAAAGGGCCCGCTGCACGAAGGTCACCTCGAACGGGACCGTCAACCATTCCATACCCAGGACACTACAATGAAAATCATGTTCAAAACACCGCGCCCCTCTCCCGGCCCTCCCATCGAACGGCCCGCTCACCTCCGCTTCTCGGGGCTGTGCGCCGGCTATCCAGGACGCCCAGTACTCCATCGAGTCAGCGCGGAGATAACCGCGTTGACCACGACGGTGCTGGTCGGTCCGAACGGCAGCGGCAAGTCGACCCTGCTGGGTGTGCTCGCCGGTGTGATCAAGCCGACATCTGGCGATCTCCTCCGCACCGGCGATCGACCGCCCGCCTTCGTACCGCAATGCGGAGCAGTCGGCGACACCCTCCCGCTCACCGTTCGGCAAACCGTTGAGATGGGGCGCTGGGGCGAGCGCGGGCCGTGGCGCCGGCTGACCGCACGGGACCACGCGACCGTGGACGCGGCGCTCGACCGGCTCGGCATCGGCGACCTCGCCTCACGTCAACTGGGCGAGCTGTCGGGCGGGCAGCGTCAACGTGCGCTCATCGCCCAGGGGCTGGCGCAGGAATCGGACCTGCTGCTTCTCGACGAGCCGACCACCGGCCTGGATCCGGAGGCAAGGTATCGGATCGGGGCACTGCTGACGGCGCTCGTCGCCGACGGCGTGACGGTCGTCCAGGCAACGCACGACTTGGAGGTCGCGCGCGCGGCGGACGCCTGCCTCCTGCTCCAGGACGGCCGCCTCGCCGGGCAGGGGCATCCGGACCAGGTCCTCACCACGTCGGCGCTGACCCGGGTCTGGCAAGCGCTCTGAGGAGCCCGGCACACGCAGGCACGAAGGCCATGGCAGCATGGCCGACCGGTGGGCAGGGGCCCAAGTGTTCGACCGGTACGGCAGGCCCAGTACAGAGCGACCGCCTGACCGGCGGGCGTTCACGCTCGGACGAAGGAGTCACAGGAACGAAGAGCGAGCTGTCCTGGCTGATGACGAAGACGGTGCCGCGGCGTTCGCCCTCCTCGACCAGTGGGTCGACCGCCGCCCGGCCGGCGGTTGGGTCAAGGGCGAAGGTGAAGTTTCCCCGTAACCTTGGACACTCGTTGGTTATGCCGTGAGGGCGTGTTGATGCCGCTGCCTGATCTCGGCCGGGGTGAGGCAGCCGAAGGTCTTGCGCTTGCGCAGGCGGCGGTTGTAAAAGGTCTCGATGAAGGTGAAGGCCTCGGCGCGGGCGGTGGCCCGGTCGGGCCGGATGCGGGTGCCGATCTCTTCCTTAGCAGGGCCCAGAAACTCTCGGCGGCCGCGTTGTCGAAGCATGATCCCGTGCGTCCGCAGCTGTTTCGCAGCCCCAAGTCACGTATCCGCGCGCAGAATTGAGTCGAGGTGTACTCGCTGCCGCGGTCACTGTGGATCACCCAGCCGGGCTCCAGGTTCCCTCGGCCGTAGGCCATGTCGAGGGCGTCCAGGCGGCCTCGCCCTCGCGCCACGCGTAGCAGGAGGAGCGGGCGACGTGCAGCGCCCGGCACAACAGAATGACCGGGTGGTTCGCCTTCTCCGCGTGGATGAACCGGCACAACTCGCTCACCGGTCGTTCTCCTTCACGAAGAAGGCGGGTCGCTTTTTCAGGATCTCGATCGTCTGCTACTGCTCGCGGTTCTCCCGCCGCAGCCGCTTGAGCTCCTCGCGCTCGGCACTGCTCAATTCGCCGGGGGCGCCTTCGCCCTGCTCCGCCTTCGCCTTGCGGTACCAGCCGCGCAGGGACTCGGAGCTGATGCCCAGTTCCCGGGCGACCGCCGTGACCGTCTTGCCCGAGGAGTCGACGAGCGCGATCGCGTCCCGCTTGGACTCTTCGGTGTACCGCTTCGTGTACTTGTTTCCCACCTGGTGCTACTTCGTCTGGAACCTCAGGTCCCAGTCTCCAGGTGTTGTTTGGACGCCTTCTGGCAGGCAGGTCGAAGGCAGTGAGAATTTTCCGATCGCCTTCCACCCAGGGGCCACCACCACTGACGCGTTCGCCCAGGTCAGCGCAGCCTTCCCCGCGGTTTCAATGGCCCCGGCGGCAGCTCCGGTGCGGGCAGCGGAGCCCCGTCGTACCCCTTCACTTCCCCGAACCGTGTCCCTTCCATCCAGTCCCGCCGCGCCTGCTCGATCTCCTCCTGCGACCGTCCGATCCAGTTCCAGAACATGATCAGTTCCTCCTCGAACGGCTCGCCGCCCAGGAGCATCAGGTTCGCGTCGGACTCCGCACGCAGGGGCAGTTCGCCGCGGCCGCAGCCGAGGTAGAGCATGGAGCCGGGGAGGACGGGGACGCCGTCGACGCGGGCCTCGCCGGACATCGACAGCACGGCGTACTCGAAGTCCCGCTCAAGAGGGAGGCGTACGTCCGCGCCCCGGGCCAGGGCCAGGTCGGCGCCGACGATCGGGGTGTACGCCGTGCCGGGTGAGCTGGCGCCGTCGAGGTCGCCGAGGATCAGCGTGGCCGTGAGGCCGGGTGCGGTGACGACCGGCAGATCGGCGTGGTGCTCGAAGCGCGGCTCGGTGTGGCGGTGAGCGTCGGGGAGGGCGACCCAGAGCTGTGCGCCGTGCAGGAAACGGGCGTGGTCGCGCGGGCTCTCCTCCGAGTGGCTGATGGCCCGGCCGGAGGTCATCAGGCCGAGTTCGCGCGGGCGGATCGTCTGGAGGCTGCCGGTGGAGTCGCGGTGCAGTACCTCACCTTCGTGCAGCCAGCTCACGGTCTGCAGACCCATGTGAGGGTGCGGGGGCACCTGCATACCGGGCTCGTCGGCGATGTCGTCGGGACCGTAGTGGTCGACGAAGCACCAGGCGCCGATCATCCGGCGGCCGAGGTTGGGCAGCAGCCGGCGGACCTCGCTCGACTCGCCCAGCTTCACACGGCGCGGGCTGAGGAGTTCACGCACCGGCTCCGCCACCACGAAGCCACGGCCACCGCACAGGGAGGGGGCCGCCTCGCGCTCAAGATTGCTCATGGCGCACAACCTAGTCCGGCACGAGGGCCTGCGTCAGCGTCACGTTCGGGCCGCGCCGCGGGCACCCTGAAAACAGTAGCCAGGTCGTCCACGGACTCCTCCAGCGGCTCCTCCGTCCGCTCGGCGGTCTCGACGGCCCGCGCAGGCGGGAGCTCACGCGCGAACTGAGGGCCCCTGCTCGACGACCTCTTGAACCCTTCAGCGAGAACGAGACGGAGCAGTCATGACCTCGACCACCACCACACCCCTCGTCGATCCCCGTGTCATCGCCCTGGCCCGCCAGGCCCTCCCCCTGATCCCCCTGACACCTGCCGGCGGAATACCGGACGGGCGGGTTCGGTTGTCGGCCTCGAAGGAGGCCCCGAGTGAACACCACGCAGGACACGACGTACTACGCTCACGGCACCCCGGCCGAGCGCTGGGAGCGGGCACAGCTGTTCTTCGACGCCAAGGACTACGCCGCCGCCGCGCGCGTCCTGGTCGGGCTGGTGGAAGAGGTGCCCGAGCAGACCGGGCCCCGGCTGCTCCTGGCGCGCTCCTACTACCACTCCGCCCAACTTCGCCGTGCCGAGGGCGAGTTGCGGACGATCGTCGAGCGGGACCCCGTGGAGCACTATGCCCGGCTGATGCTCGGCCGCACCCTCCAGCGGCAGAACCGGCACGAGGAGGCGGAGTCGCACCTGCGGATCGCCTCGGCGCTCGCGGGTGACTTCGAGGAGCGCCGACCCGGGCCGTGACCGAAGATGCCCGGCTCCGACAGGAGCCGGGCATCCGTGTGCCGGGGTTCCGCTACCCGGCCGGCGTCCCGTACGACCGCCGCCCCCGCCGGTGGGCGATCTCCCCCAGCAGGATGTCGACGGCGAGGAACGCCGCCAGCGGGATGCCGAACAGGGGCAGGAAGTACCCGAGTACGGCGATGCCCGCGAGCAGCGGTACCAGGATCTGCGGTGGGACCTGCTGCCAGGCGCCGCGCGGGACCGGGCGGCCGAAGGCGCTGCCCCGGCCGCGCTGCCACCACATGCGGTAGCCCCAGACGATCAGCAGGATCAGGGACAGTGCGAGCAGCATCAGGACGATCTGGTTGGCCAGGCCGAAGAGGATGCCGGTGTGCAGGTCGATGCCCCAGCGGGTGAGCTTCGCGAGCACGGGGTGGTCCGCGAAGCGCAGCACGTCGACGACCTGACCGCCGGCCGGGTCGACGGCGACGGCGTCCTGCTTCGACGGCCAGCTGCGCTGCACCTGCCTGACGACGTACGCCGAGTTCGCGTCGGCGGGTGGCACGATCTCCACCGGGTCACCCAGCCCTTGGGCTCGCGCCGCCGCCAGGACCTTGTCCAGGCCCACGCCGTGCTTGGCGTCGCCCGCCTGCCCGGCGGCGGAGTCGTGGCCGTCGTGCTCACCGCCGGCCGACGCCGAGACCGACGGCGTGGCCTGGCCCAGCGTGGTCCGCAACTCGTCGATGTGGGCACCGGCGTGGGCCGACCAGGTCAGACCGGTCGCCGAGAGGAAGAAGAACCCGGCCGCCGCCCACGCGCCGATACTGCCGTGCAGCCCGAGGGTGCGGCGTCGCCCCGTCGTCCCCCGCACCTTGCGCAGGGCACGGCGGCGGGAGAACCACAGCACCAGTCCGCCCGCCGAGACGACCCCCAGCCAGCTGGCCGCCAGCTCGCTGTACAGCCGCCCCGTCTCCCCCAGGTGCAGATCCCGGTGGAACTCGTCGATCCAGGTGCGCAGGGGCAGCGCGCCGGTCGAGCCGTACTGTTCGAGGGAGCCGCGCACCTTCGCGGTGTACGGGTCGACGAACACGGCGAGCGTGTGGCCCTCGCCGACGCCCGGGACGCCGGACAGCATCACCCTGGTCGTCGCGTCGGCCTCCGGTGAGGGGCGGACGGCCGAGATCGTGCCCTCGGGGTGGGCCTTGCGGGCGGCGGCCACCTGCTCGCTGATCGGCAGCTTGTCCCCGCCCACGGGGACGGTCATCTCGTGGTCGTACACGAGCTTCTCGGCCTGGAAGGAACCGGCGTACAGCAGGCCGGTGACAGCGGCGACGAGGAGGAAGGGCGCCACCAGCACCCCGGCGTAGAAGTGCAGGCGGAGGATCAGCGGGCGCAGGGGTGCCCAGGTGCTCTTCGACGGTGCCGGGGCGGCTGGTTGGGGGGCCTCGTCCGTGGTGGTCGAGGGAGCGGTGGTCATCGGCGGGCTTCTCCGGGTGGTGTCTTCTGGGCCGTTGCGGTCTCGGCGGTGGCCGTTGCGGTGCAGTAGTCGGGGCAGCGGGGCGTTCAGTTCCCGGAGAACCCATGTGACGTGCATCACGCGGGTGCGGTGGGTGTCGTGCCATCCTGACGCGATGGGAACTCCGGACGATCGCGCACCCCTGGCCGAGCGGGTCGGGCAACTCCTGGACGGGGGTCTGCCGTTGGCTATCGTCGCGGCCGGTGACCCGGTGTTGAGGCGCGTCACCGAGCCCTTCGACGGTCAGCTGGAGCCCGCCCTGCTGGCCCGCTTCGTCGAGGCCCTGCGGATCACCATGCGCGCGGCGCCCGGGGTCGGTCTGGCGGCGCCGCAGGTCGGCGTGCCGCTCCGGATCGCCGTGATCGAGGATCCGGCACCGGTACCGGAGGAGGTGCGTCTCGTCCGCGGGCGGGTGCCGCAGCCGTTCCGCGTCCTGGTCAATCCCTCCTACGAGCCCGTCGGTGACGTGCGGGCGGGGTTCTTCGAGGGCTGCCTGAGCGTGCCGGGCTGGCAGGCGGTGGTGGCGCGGCACGCCGAGGTGCGGCTGACCGGGCAGGACGAGCACGGGCGAGCCCTGGACGAGGTGTTCTCGGGCTGGCCGGCCCGGATCGTGCAGCACGAGACGGACCACCTCGACGGTGTCCTGTACCTGGACCGCGCCGAGTCGCGTTCCCTGTCCTCCAGCCAGGCGATGGCGGAGCGCTGGGCGCAGCCGGCACCGGAGGAGGCGGCGCGGCAGCTGGGCTTCGAGCTGCCGTAGCGGGCAGTTCCGTCCGGCCGGAGTGCGGAGGCGTCCGTCGGGGCGCCTCCGCTGCCGTGACCGCATGTCCACGCCCACCTGGACCCGGCCTCCCCGGGCGGAGGTCCTGGCCGCGGTGGGCACGTACCCGGGCGCGATCGTCATGGTCGCGCACGACGAGGGCGCCGTCGACGCGCTGCGGCCGGACCTCGTGCCGCTCCTGCCGGAGGCGGAGGAGGACCTGGCGGAGGAGGACTTGTGGGGCGACGACCACCGTGGGCCGATGGTGCCCGCCGACGCGTGATCCCGGGTCTGGCGCCGCCCGGAGCGCCGACCGATCGGCAGGTCACGCGTCCCGGTAGGCCTCCAGCAGCCGCAGCCACACCTCGCTGATCGTCGGGTACGACGGGACGGCGTGCCACAGGCGGCCGACCGGGACCCGGCCGGCGACCGCGATCGTCGCGGAGTGGATGAGTTCGCCGACGCCGGGGCCGACGAAGGTGACGCCCCGCAGGATCTCGTCCTCGATGTCGACGACCATGCGGGCGCGGCCCTGGTAGCCGTCGGCGTACAGGCCGGCTCCGGCGACGGTGGACAGGTCCACGTCGACGGCCTTCACCCGGTGGCCCGCCTCTTCCGCCTCGGCCAGGGACAGGCCCACGGCCGCCGCCTCCGGGTCGGTGAAGACGACCTGGGGGACGGCCGTGTGGTCGGCGGTCGCGGCGTGGGCGCCCCAGGGTTCGGCGAGGAGGGTCTCTCCGGTGGCCCGGGCGGCGATGGCGGCGCCCGCGATGCGGGCCTGGTACTTGCCCTGGTGGGTGAGGAGGGCGCGGTGGTTCACGTCGCCGACCGCGTACAGCCAGTCGTGGCCGGTGACGCGGAGGCTGTCGTCGACGGGCAGCCAGGAGCCGGGGTCGAGGCCGATCGACTCCAGGCCGACGTCGTCGGTGCGCGGGGCGCGGCCGGTGGCGAAGAGGATCTCGTCGGCCTCGATGCGCTCGCCCGTGCCGGTGAGGGCCACGACCGTCCCGTTCTCCCGGGTCACCGACTCCACCGAGGTGCCCGTGCGGACGTCCGCTCCGGCCTCGCTGAGCGCCTCGGCGATCAGTTCCCCGGCGAAGGGCTCCATCCTGGGGAGCAGGCTCTTGCCGCGGACCAGCATGGTGACCTGCGAGCCGAGGGCCTGCCAGACCGTGGCCATCTCGGTGGCGACCACGCCGCCGCCGATCACGATCAGCCGGCCGGGCACGGCCTTGGAGCTGGTGGCCTCCCGGCTCGTCCACGGCTTGACGGCGTCGAGCCCGGGGAGGCCGGGCAGGGCGGCGCGGCTGCCGGTGCAGACGGCGACGGCGTGCCGGGCGGTCAGGACGCGCTCGCCGCCGTCGGGGCCGGTGACGGTCACCGTGCGCGGGCCGGTGAGTCGGCCGTGCCCGCGGTGGAGGTCGGCACCGATGGAGTCGAGCCAGCCGACCTGGCCGTCGTCCTTCCAGTCGGAGGTGTAGTAGTCCCGGTGGGCGAGGACCGCGGACGCGTCGAGGGGGCCCTGCACCGACTGGCGCAGGCCCGGCACGCGGCGGGCGTCCGCGCGGGCGATGACCGGCCGCAGCAGGGCCTTGCTGGGCATGCACGCCCAGTAGGAGCACTCGCCGCCGACCAGTTCGCTCTCCACGATCGCGGTGGTCAGTCCGGCGGCGCGGGTGCGGTCGGCGACGTTCTCCCCCACGGGCCCGGCACCGAGCACCACGACGTCGTACGTGTTGGTTTCCGTTTCCGTCATGGGGTCAGTCTGGTGGGTGGTGTGCGCCCTGGCCACATGGGTAGGGGCGCGGAATACGTGTCCGGTCGGCCGTGTTGTGCCGACGGCTTGACCCCACTGCAGGAAGAGGGATGTACGCCATGAGCAGCACCGTGGAGCTCACCAAGGAGAACTTCGACCAGACGGTCACGGACAACGAGTTCGTCCTGATCGACTTCTGGGCCGACTGGTGCGGGCCGTGCAAGCAGTTCGCCCCGGTGTACGAGAAGGCGGCGGGTGAGAACCCTGACCTGGTGTTCGGCAAGGTGGACACCGAGGCGCAGCCCGAGCTGGCCGCGGCCTTCGGTATCCAGTCCATCCCCACGCTGATGATCGTCCGTGACCAGGTCGCCGTGTTCGCCCAGCCGGGGGCCCTGCCCGAGGCCGCCCTGACGGACGTCATCGGGCAGGCCCGCAACCTCGACATGGACGAGGTGCGCAAGTCGATCGCCGAGCAGCAGGCCCAGGAGGGCCAGCAGGCGGGCTAGCGGACCCCCGGAGCGGACCCCCAAGAGCGGCCATCCCCCGGAGGGGCAACCTCCTGGAGCGGCCACCTCCTACCTAGAAGGGGTACGGGGCCACGTCTCCGCGTACCGTCGTCCAGCGCAGGTCGGTGAAGGCCTCCAGGTTGGCCTCACCGCCGAAGCGGGCGCCGGTGCCGGAGGCCCCGACTCCGCCGAAGGGCGCCACGGCCTCGTCGTTCACGGTCTGGTCGTTGATGTGGACGATTCCGGTCGGGATGCGTTCGGCGAGGTCCAGGCCGCGGGCCGGGTCCCTGGTGACGATGCCCAGGGAGAGGCCGTACGGGCTCTGCGCGGCCAGGGCCGCCGCCTCGTCGGTGGTGGTGAAGGAGCGGACCGGCGCGACGGGGCCGAAGACCTCCTCCGTGTACGCGGGGGTGCGGTCGTCGACGTGAGCGAGGACCGTCGGCCGGTAGAAGAGCCTGTCGTGGGTGCCGCCGGCGGCGAGCTTGGCGCCCGCGCCCGTGCTGGCCTCGACCAGGCCGCTGATCTTGCCGAGCTGGCCCGAGTCGATGATGGGGCCGAGGTGGACCTGGTCCCGGTACGGATCGCCGACGGCGAGTGAGTCGGCCTTGGCGGCCAGCCGCTCGACGTACTCGTCGTAGAGGGACGCGTGCACCAGGTGGCGTCCGGTGGTCATGCAGATCTGGCCCTGGTGGAAGAACGAGCCCCAGGCGGCCGTGGAGATCACCGCGTCGAGGTCGGCGTCCTCCAGCACGATCATGGCCGAGTTGCCGCCCAGTTCCAGGTGGGCCCGCTTGAGGTGGCGCCCGGCCGCCTCGCCGACGGCCCGTCCGGCGGCCGTGGAGCCGGTGAAGGAGATGACCGGCACGCGCGGGTCGGCGACCAGGGCCTGTCCGGCGTCCGGGCCGCCGGGGAGCACCTGCAGCAGTTCCTCCGGCAGGCCCGCGGCGGCGAAGACCGCGGCGAGGGAGAGCCCTCCGCAGACGGCCGTGCGCGGGTCCGGCTTCAGCAGGACGGCGTTGCCCAGTGCCAGGGCCGGTGCGACGGAGCGGATGGACAGGATCAGGGGGGCGTTGAACGGCGAGATCACGCCCACCACACCGGCCGGGACGCGGCGCGTGTACGACAGACGCGGTGCCTCGCTGGGCAGGACCTGGCCGGCCGGGCGGGAGGCGAGCGCGGCGGCCTCGTAGCACTCCTGGGCGGCCACGTGCAGTTCGAAGTCGGCCTTACCGGGGACGGAACCCGATTCGCGGACGAGCCATTCACGCAGTTCGTCGGCGTGTGCGGTGAACAGGTCGCCCGCCTTGCGGAGCACGGCGGCACGGGCGAAGTGCGGGGTGCGTGCCCACTCCCGCTGCGCGGTGGCGGCCCGCCCGGCGGCGGCCCCGACGTCCTCCGGGCCGGCCAGGGCGAGGGTGCCGAGGGCCTGGCCGGTGGCGGGCTCGGTCACGGTGTACCCGGGCCCCGAGAGGCGGCGGGGCTGCCAGGTCCTGGTGTCGAGCAACGGCATGACGGCTCTCCGATCGATCGTCACCGGCTGACGGGGTTGATGTAACTCCCGTATGTGCGCGGCCGGTTCGGCGGTCACATGGCGGGACGCGCCGGGCGGGCGCGGCGATGTGCCGCGGCCCGCACAGGAATGCGCCCCCGTTTTGTTGAGCATGCAACATCCTAGCCGTGCCGCACCACCGAAGCCTGGCCCCCCGCCGCCTGTCGGCCGGGCGAGTGCCGAGGCGTCAGCTCGATTCGCGGTGCAGCACCGTCGCCCCCAGCACCTTGTGCGTCTCGGGTTCGGTGGCGGGCTTGCGTACCGCGCGGTCGACCAGTTCGGCGAGTTCACGGCCGCAGGGCAGCTCCAGACGGACCGTGCTCAGCCGGGGCCGCAGCAGCCGCCCGAGCACCAGGTCGTCGGCGCCGACCACGGCCGTCTCCTCGGGGATCCGGATGCCCTCGTCCAGCAGGGCACGCATGAGCAGCATCGCGTACTCGTCGTTGTAGGTGAACACGGCGTCCAGGCCCAGGGTCCGCCAGCGGGCGGCGAGGCGCGCCGCGGCCTGTTCGTCGTAGGCGAGGGGCAGTTCGGTCACCGTGGCGTCCGTGCCGCGCACGGACTGGCGCACGCCGTCGAGGCGGGGCGCGGAGAACGTCTCCAGGCCGGGCTCCTGCGGGACGACGACGCCGATCCGCCGCCGGCCGCGGTCGTAGAGGTGGGCGCCCGCGCTGTGGCCGACGACGTCGTGGTCCATGAGCAGGGCGTGCGCGCCCTCGATGGTCTCGGGGCCGAGGGTGACCACGGCCCGCGCCCCCGAGCGCTTGAGCACCGCCACTCCGCACGGGCCGAGTCCGGAGCCGGGCACGAGCACGGCCACGGGCCGCAACTCGGCCCAGGCGCGGGCGGCTTCGTCGCCGTGCGGGTCGCCGGTGCCGTGCTGCACGACCGTGTAGTCGAGGGCGGCGAGCGAGTTCTGGAGGTCGCTGAGGAACCGGCTGTAGAGCGGGCCGACGGGGAAGGTCGGCGCCGGGATCAGGACCATGCGGCTGTGCCCGGCGCGCAGGCTGCGGGCCGCCGCGTGCGGTACGTAGCCGAGCTCCTTCGCCGCCTCGTGCACACGGCGGCGGGTGGGTTCGCTGATCCGTACGGCGCTGGTGTTGTTGAGGACGTAGGAGACGGTCGCGCGCGAGACGCCGGCCAGGCGGGCCACATCGGCGCTCGTGGGCACGGAGCGCGACGGTGCGGGGGACGGGGGCGCGGGCGTTTTCGGTATCTGCACCATGACGTACGGCATCTTGGCAGAAGCCCCAATGCGCGCCTCAAGCGGGGGAGTTGTGAGGAAGCCGTGAGCGGTCACGGCGATCAGCGAGCGGACCTCAGCGGGTCGGGGCCGTACCCGTCACCCGGTCGACCAGGTCGGTCCAGGCGTCCTCCAGGCGGACCATGGGCAGACCGCACTGCTTGGTCAGGTGGTGGATCAGGGCCGGGTCGAGCTGGCCCATCAGCGCGTGGGAGAGCAACTCGCAGTCGGCCTCCGGAACCGCCTGCCGCAGCAGCACGGCGACGTGGTGACGCAGCACGCTGCGGGCGGGGTTGGTGAAGCGGCGGGGCGCGCACGGCTCGGCGGCCAGCTGGAGCTCCAGGTCCTCGGCCGACCGGCGCAGCATCGCGCAGCCGAACGCCCGCAGCCGCTCCACGGGCGGCGCTCCCGGCCCGAGCGGCGGCGGTCCGCTGAGGAACGAGGCCTGGAACTTCTTCTCCGAGTGGTCGAGCAGCGCCGTCAGGAGGCCGGTACGGTCTCCGAACCTGCGGAAGACCGTGCCCTTGCCGACGCGGGCCTCGGCGGCCACCGCCTCCATCGTGACGGCTTCCGCGCCGCGCTCCGCCACCAGCCGCGCGGCGGCCTCCAGCAGCCGGGCGCGGTTGCGCGCGGCGTCGGCCCGCAGGCACGGCTCGTCGCCCCCCAGGGCGGCCCCCAGCTGCACCAGCTCGGGATGGCCGACGGGCTCCTGGGGCGCCGGAACGGAGGGCAGGACGGCGGACATGAAGCCAGCGTAAAGCATCGGGAAGAAAACTGGACCACGGTCCGGTTTTGATGCTACAAAGTTAAACGGACCCCGGTCCGGATCTTCAGCAGCTTTCAGAGCAACGCCTCAGATGTGGGAGTCAGCATGTCCGTTCGTATCCTCGCCCTCGTCGGCAGCCTCCGCGCCGGTTCGCACAACCGGCAGCTCGCCGAGGCGGCCGTCAAGCTCGCCCCCGAAGGTGCGGAGGTGAACCTGTACGAGGGGCTCGCCGAGATTCCCTTCTACAACGAGGACCTCGACGTGGAGGGCAGCGTCCCCGCCGCCGCCGCGCGGCTGCGCGAGGCCGCGAACACCGCGGACGGCCTGATCCTCTTCACCCCCGAGTACAACGGCACCATCCCGGCCGTCCTGAAGAACGCCATCGACTGGCTGTCCCGCCCGTACGGCGCCGGTGCCCTCAGCGGCAAGCCGGTCGCCGTGATCGGCACCGCGTTCGGCCAGTACGGCGGTGTCTGGGCGCACGACGAGACCCGCAAGTCCGTGGGCGTGGCCGGCGGCAAGGTCCTGGAGGACATCAAGCTGTCCATCCCCGGCTCGGTGACCCGCTTCGCCGAGACCCACCCGGCCGACGACGCCGAGGTCGCCCAGCAGCTGACCGAGGTCATCGCCCGCCTGCACGGTGCCCTCTCGGAGCCCGCCGCGGCCTGACCGTCCTCACCTCGCGCCCACGAAAGGGGCCGCGGCCGGCAACGGCCGCGGCCCCTCCGGCATGCCCGAGGCCGGGTCGCCGCGCAGTCGCCCGGGCCGTTCAGGCGACCGCCGTGGGTGCCAGGACCCGAAGTTCCTCCAGGGCCGCCGCCACCGCCGGCCGGGCGTGCACGCCGCCCCGGGTACAGGTCAGGAGCTTGCGGTGAGGGTTGCCGGCGCAGCGCACCCGGGTGATCGGCAGGTGCGGGGTCAGATGGGCCAGGCGCGGGATGAGGGCGACGCCGAGCCGGTGGGCCACGAGGTGGGCGCTGACGTTCCAGTCGAGGGCGTGGTGGACGACCTCGGGGGTGAACCCGGCCGCGCCACACGCGGAGAGGACGTGCGGGCGGCAGGGACTGTCCTCCACGGGCGCGATCCACGCCTCCCGCGCCGCCTCGGCGAGATCGACCCGGGCCCGCCCCGCCAGCCGGTGCCCTTCGGGTACGACGAGGTCGAACGGGTCGTCGAGCAGCGGCTGCTGGTCGAACCGCGGGTCGCTCAGCGGCGGGTTGTGCGGAGTCGCCTCGACGACCGCCAGGTCGGTGCCGCCCTCGAAGAGCAGGTCGAAACTCTCCGGAACGCCCGCCTCGGTGATCCGGACGGACAGCCGCGGATGCCGCTCCCCCAGCCGGGCCGCCATCGGCGCCAGCAGCACCGAGACGGCCACCGGGAAGCCGGTCACGCGCAGCACCCCGGAGGGCGCCCCGCAGTCGGCCCGCAGATCCAGTTCCGCCTGGTCCCAGCGGGCCTGGATGGCGTCGGCGTGCGCGATCAGGCTCTCGGCGGCCGGGGTGAGCCGCACCCCGCGCCCCTGCGGCTCGAGCAGGTCGACGCCCAGGTCCCGGGCGAGCTGCCGAACCTGCTGGGAGGCGGCGGACGGGGTGAAGTGCAGGGCTTTCGCGGCCGCGGTGACCGTGCCGTAGTGGGCGACCGCCCTCAGGACGTGCAGTCGGCGCAGGTCAATCATGAAGGCCAGCCTTCACAGTGACATCCGGAAAGTCAACCTGGACGTGCACGGACTGCTGGACGCACCCTGGCTGTGTCGCGACGGTCAACCAGCCACGACGTACGAGGAGTCAGCCATGCCCAGCACCGACGCCACCGCCTGCCCGCACTGCGGCTGGCCGGACCGGGGCGAGCCGTTCCGGGTGCTGTCCCGGCACACCACCGCGGCGGGCCACACGGAGTGGACCCGCTGCGGATGCGGCTCGCTGCAGGTCCGGGTCGCCGACGGCCGCGGCACGCGCGTCGTCTCGCGGAGCGGACCGGCGGACGGACGGGTGGCGCGAGCCGCTGAGCGCGGCACCGGAGCTTCCCGAAGCCGCCTGGCGCCGTGACACCGGTCATGACGGGTCGGGACGGGTCGCGAC
>NZ_POUC01000739.1 GCF_002891435.1 Streptomyces cahuitamycinicus | reverse complement strand
TCCTCACCCTGCTCCCACGCCCCCGCCGCGCGCACACCACCATCACCGTGTACATCACGACGGACAGCACGCTCAGCGAGCGGCCGGGCGGCTCGGCTCCTTCTCGGCGGCAGGGGCAGGACCGGTGGGGACCGGAACCGGACGGCGCGCCCTGACCCCCACGGCGTAGAGCAGCAGCGCCGGGGCGAGTCCCGCGCCCGCGCCGAAGCACACCGTCGGAATGATCTCCCACGGCTTCGCGGCCGAGCCCCAGTACGCCCACCACCGCGACGCCCGCTGAACCGCCCCCGCCAGCGCGAAGCCGCCGATCAGGGCAGCGGCCGTCCACCGGTCCCGTACGGCGAGGACGGGGACCCCCACCGGCTCGCGTACGGGGACCCGCCGCAGCGCACGCGCCACGAACACGGCGATCACGACCGCGGCCACCGCCGAACCGCCGTACTGCAGGTACCAGTACAGCGGCGAGCCCGCCACCTCCCGGCCCAGCACCGGAAACAGCCGCATGCCCCACCGGTCGAGATGCGTGAACGCGTCCCACACCACATGGGTCAGCGCACCGAACACCGCGGACACGTACCACCGTGCCACCAGCGACGGCCGCACCCGCTCGCGCGGCGCCCCGCACCGCAACAGGGCCGCCACCCTCCCCTGCCGGGCACGCGGCAGCAACGCGACGAGCGGCTCACGCACCAGCAGCCACAGCCCCACCAGCGCCCAGGCGATGAGCACATCGACCGTGAAGACACCCGGGAGTGCGTGCGTGACGTCACCGAACTCCATCGCCTCGGACAGCACACTCGCCGCGTAGTAGGTCATGTCGGGCGCGAAAGAACCCGCCACGAGCACGGCGGGCACCAGCGGACCCCGGCCGGTGCCGTCGGTGCGTACGGCGGGCAGCACGGCTGCCGCATGGCTCAGTGTGAACGGCAACTCGGCTCCTCGCGACGGTCGTTGCACCAGGCCGGGAAGCCCGGCGGTCAGTGGCCCAGTATGCGGGATGCCGCTGCGCCGACGACGTCAAGCGGCGCACATGACCAACTGGTGAAAATCGGTCACGAACGGGTGCCCGAGCAAACGAAGTTGCCGTAGGGTCGCCAGAGTCGCCGCGCGGGGAGCGCGTCGATCAGGTGAACGCGGTAAAGAGCAGAGCACGCGGGAGAACAGAGTTGTGGCCGTCGGAGGGCAACCCCTCGGGCGGTTGGATCGTCACAACAGGGCGAACACTGCAGACGTAGACCGGGCGCTCGGGCGTCCACGGGAGGGGTTCACTCTATGGCGGCGCAATTCGGCAGGAGGCTGCGCAAGGGGGCGGCGACCACCGCCGTGGCCGCGGTAGCGGTCGCGGCCCTGTCCGCTTCCCAGGCTCCGGGTGTGAACGACCACGGCAGACAGGCCGCTGCCGACGCCACCCCCTCACCCGAAGCGAGTGCCTCCGACGGCAGCGCCACCGGCAACTCGCCGTACTACACGGACCTGCCTCCGCTCAAGAGCCCGAACCCGTCACCGTCCACGGGCCCCGGCCCGGGCGGCACGGGTGTCACGGAAGCCGGCATCCCCGCGACCGTCCTCGACGCCTACAAGAAGGCCGAGACCGCGCTGCGCGAGGCCAAGCCCGGCTGCAACCTGCCCTGGCAACTCCTCGCCGCCATCGGCCGGGTGGAGTCGGGACAGGCCCGCGGCGGCCGCGTAGACGCCGACGGCACCACCCTCAAGCCGATCCTGGGCCCGCAGCTCGACGGCAACGGCTTCGCCCTCATCCGGGACACCGACGACGGCGCGTACGACGGCAACAGCTCGTACGACCAGGCCGTCGGCCCCATGCAGTTCATCCCCTCCACCTGGGCCTGGGCCGGCCGCGACGGCAACGACGACGGCAAGAAGGATCCCAACAACATCTACGACGCCGCGCTCGCCGCCGGCCACTACCTGTGCCGCAACAGCTGGGACCTGTCCCAGCAGGGCGACCTCGACCGCGCGATCCTCAGCTACAACAACTCGCGGGAATACCTGAACCTCGTCATGAGGTGGCTGGAGTACTACCGCAAGGGCACGCACGAGGTCCCGGACGGCACCGGCACGCTGCCCGGCAACCGCAGCGACGACGGCGCGGGCGCGAGCCCCACGCCCACCACACCGGGCGCCACCACACCGGGCGCCACCACACCGGGCGCCACCGCTCCCGGAAGCTCGACGCCCGGGTCCGACCGCCCCAAGCCCGACAAGCCCGACAAGCCTGGCGGCGGTACGACGCCCCCGAAGC
>NZ_POUC01000738.1 GCF_002891435.1 Streptomyces cahuitamycinicus | reverse complement strand
AGGCCCCCCAGGAGCAGTGACCGACGTGAGCACCCCCGACCTTCCCCTCGCCTCCTCCGGAGGCTGCGGCGACGGCTGCGCCTGCGGCGCGGGCGACGAGGCATACCTGGAGTGCGGCCTGGACCCCGCACTCGCCCAGCTCCTGGCCGAGGCCGGCCTCGACCCCGTCGAGGTGGAGGACATCGCCAACGTCGCCCTCCAGGAGGACCTGGCCCACGGCGTGGACGTGACGACGGTGGCGACCATCCCCGAGGATGCGGTGGCCACGGCCGACTTCACCGCCCGCGAGGCGGGCACGGTGGCCGGCCTGCGCATCGCCGAGGCGGTCATCTCGGTGGTCTGCGAGGAGGAGCTCGAGATCGAGCGCCACGCGGAGGACGGCGACCGCGTCGAAGCGGGACAGAAGCTCCTCTCCGTCACCACCCGCACCCGCGACCTCCTCACGGCCGAGCGCAGCGCGCTGAACATCCTGTGCCGCCTGTCGGGCATCGCGACGGCCACGCGCGCGTGGGCGGACGTACTCGACGGGACCAAGGCCAAGGTCCGCGACACCCGTAAGACGACGCCCGGCCTGCGCGGCCTCGAAAAGTACGCGGTCCGCTGCGGCGGCGGCGTCAACCACCGCATGTCCCTCTCCGACGCGGCGCTCGTGAAGGACAACCACGTGGTCGCGGCGGGCGGCGTCGCCGAGGCCTTCCGGGCGGTCCGCGAACGCTTCCCCGACGTCCCCATCGAGGTCGAGGTCGACACCCTGCACCAGCTCCGCGAGGTCCTGGACGCCGGCGCGGACCTGATCCTGCTGGACAACTTCACGCCGGGGGAGTGCGCGGAGGCCGTCGCCGTCGTCCAGGGCCGCGCCGCCCTGGAGGCCTCGGGCCGCCTCACCCTCGACACCGCCAAGGCCTACGCGGACACCGGCGTCGACTACCTGGCCGTCGGGGCCCTCACCCACTCCTCGCCGATCCTGGACATCGGCCTGGATCTGCGGCCGGCCGAGTAGGGCGGGTACGGGTCATGCTGCTGACGATCGACGTAGGAAACACCCACACCGTCCTCGGCCTGTTCGACGGCGACGAGATCGTCGAACACTGGCGCATCTCCACGGACGCGCGCCGCACGGCCGACGAGCTGGCGGTCCTCCTCCAGGGCCTGATGGGCATGCACCCGCTCCTCGGCGACGAGCTGGGCGACGGCATCGACGGCATCGCCATCTGCGCCACCGTCCCCTCGGTCCTGCACGAACTCCGCGAGGTGACGCGCCGCTACTACGGCGACGTGCCGGCGGTCCTCGTCGAACCGGGCGTCAAGACGGGCGTCCCGATCCTGACCGACAACCCCAAGGAGGTCGGCGCGGACCGCATCATCAACGCGGTCGCCGCGGTCGAGCTCTACGGCGGTCCCGCGATCGTCGTCGACTTCGGCACGGCGACGACGTTCGACGCGGTCAGCGCGCGCGGCGAGTACGTCGGCGGGGTCATCGCCCCCGGCATCGAGATCTCCGTCGAGGCGCTCGGCGTCCGCGGCGCCCAGCTCCGCAAGATCGAGGTGGCCCGGCCGCGCAGCGTCATCGGCAAGAACACGGTCGAGGCGATGCAGTCGGGCATCATCTACGGCTTCGCCGGCCAGGTCGACGGCGTGGTCAACCGCATGGCCCGCGAGCTGTCACAGAACACCGACGACGTCACCGTCATCGCGACGGGCGGTCTGGCCCCGATGGTCCTGGGCGAATCGTCGGTGATCGACGAGCACGAACCGTGGCTGACGCTGATCGGGCTGCGGCTGGTCTACGAGCGGAACGTGTCGCGCATGTGAGGTGCCGCCGGGGGGCGGGTGCTCTGGGCGGGACGAGTGGTCCCACACGCCACACCCGCCCCCTATGTGAGATTTGTCTGATTAGCGCGTATCGTCGCCGCATGCCCACGCCATACGGATCCCGCGGCGGCATGGCGTTCGGCGCGGAGGAGCTGCGTGTGCTCCGACGCGCTCTCGCCCTCGCCCTCCACCCGACCCCCGCCTCGGCCGACGACGTCCAGGACTGTCTCCGTCTCGCAGAGTCGCTCGACGAGGCGCTGCGGGAGGGGGCCAGGCTGCGCGCCTTCCTGGTGGCCGACCTGGGCCGGTATCGCGCCGCCCTCCCCGGCACCGCCGCCGGCTACCTCGCCCTCCTGGACGAGGCGCTGGGTGCCGGCTACCGCCCCCTGCCCGACGACCTCGCCGCCCTGCGCGCCCTGCGCGGCAACCCCGCCGCCGCGGCCCTCCTGGAC
>NZ_POUC01000737.1 GCF_002891435.1 Streptomyces cahuitamycinicus | reverse complement strand
GTGCTTTCCCCCGGAGTTCTTTGTCTTTCAGCCGCCGACGGCACCGGAGCGCGAGGGTGCGGGTTCCGGTGGCCTGAAGCCCAGTGTTGGGGCCTGGTCTGGGCAGTTTCCTGATTCGCGTCACTCAGCGTGGCCGACCGGACCTACCGTGATACGTGATCGTCCTGCTACTTAGAGCTACAGCTCAAGGCTCGTCCGGTGCTGTTCCGGACTGTCGACGCGGCTCCCACGGGCAGGGCGCGACGGTACGACGCGGCACTACGGAGGAGCGCGCATGTCGGTGAACGGTGAGGCGGTGCGGGTCAGGACCGAGGCGGAACAGGCTGACGAGCCGGGCTGGGAGGTGGACCCGGACGACGACTGGGCGCTCGCGGTGGTGGCCACGGTGGGGCGGCAGTTGAGGCTCCGCCGGGAGGCGGCGGGGCTGCGGGCCGGCGAGTTCGCGGTGGCGGTCGGCTACGGCGAGGACCTCGTCTACAAGATCGAGAGCGGCAAGCGGATCCCCCGGCCCGAGTATCTGGACACGGCGGACGAAGTGCTGGACGCCGGTGGGCTCATCGCGGCGATGAAGGAGGACGTGAAGAGGGTCCGGTACCCGAAGAAGGTCCGGGATCTGGCGCAGATGGAGGCGCGGGCGGTGGAGCTTCAGCTCTACGATCCGCTGCACGTCCATGGCCTGTTGCAGACTCCGGAGTGCGCACGCGCCCTGTTGACCATGCGGCGTCCCGCCTACTCGGCGGAGGAGGTGGAGCGGTTCATCGCAGCACGCGTAGCGCGCAAGGCGATCTTCGAGCGAGACCCGGCACCCGACCTCAGCTTCGTCCTGGAGGAGTGGACACTTCGGCGGCCCCTGGGGGGACGAGCAGTCCTGCGCGGTCAACTCGAACGTCTGCTTGAAGCAGCCCAGTTGCGCAACGTCGAGCTTCAGGTGATGCCGATCGAACGGGAAGCCCACGCCGGCGTGGACGGCAGCATCGAGGTGCTCAAGTTCGAGGACGGGTCAGCGATCGGGCGTTCACCAGCAGTGGCCAACGGACGACCGGTGTCCGACCTGCGGCAGCTCCGTATCCTGGAACTCCGCTATGGCATTATCCGGGCGCAGGCGCTCACACCACCTGAGTCGACTGCCTTCATCGAACAACTGCTGGGGGAGACATGATCCGCAAGACCTCGTCCGGAGACGCCTCCGGCCTGGCGTGGTTCAAGAGCAGCTACAGCAGCGGCAGTGAAGGCGACTCCTGCGTCGAGGTCGCCACAGAACCCGGCACCGTCCACGTCCGTGACTCCAAGAACGCTGACGGTCCTCGGCTGGCCTTCGCTCCCGCCGCGTGGGCCGGCTTCGTGCCGTACGCGGTCGGGAGCTGATCCGGCGACGTCTCCGCTCAGGCCCGGATCATCCCTCGCTCCGGGCCTGCGGGCGCGACGGTCAGAACTTGATACTGCCGATCATGCCCGCGATGTTCGTCGTCAGCTCGCTGATCGTGGGAGCGACCGTCGAGGAGGCGAGGTAGAAGCCGAGCAGCATGCAGACGATCGCATGCCCCGCCTTCAGCCCCGACTTCTTGATGAGCAGGAAGACGATGATCGCCAGCAGCACCACCGCCGAAATCGAGAGTGCCACGGCGGCTCACCTCCAAAGATCCACGAGGGCGCGGGGGGTCGGACTATGGGGGCAGTAAATCCGTACAGCAGCCAGCAGGTTCATACCCACTATGCGACATTGATCATAACTATCCCTCCGTGCGCATCGATCGGCGCACGGCCGCACAAGGGGGCGCATGGCCAATATGGTCAGGGCATGACGACCGAGCCTCACTCCTTCCCCCGACGGCACGCCCGTACCCAGCGCTTCACGCTCGGCGCGCCGCGTTCGTTCACCGTGGCGCCCGACGGTTCGCGTGTCGTGTTCCTGCGCTCCGGTTCCGGTACGGACCGGGCGAATTCGCTCTGGGTCCTCGGCATGGAGGAGGGCGGGGAGCGCGTGGCCGCCGACCCGCACGCCCTGCTGGGCGGCGCCTCCGAGGACCTCTCGCCCGAGGAACGGGCCCGGCGTGAACGCAGCCGCGAGGGCGGTGCCGGCATCGTCGGGTACGCCACCGACTCGGCTGTGGAGTTGGCCTCTTTCTCCTTGTCAGGGCGGCTTTTCGCGGCCGAGCTGCGGGCCGGGACGGCACGTGAGCTGCCCGCGCCGGGGCCCGTGATCGACCCACGTCCGTCGCCCGACGGGCGGCATGTCGCCTATGTCGTGGGGGGTGCCCTGCGGGTCGTGGGCGCC
>NZ_POUC01000736.1 GCF_002891435.1 Streptomyces cahuitamycinicus | reverse complement strand
CGCGAACGTGGAGAAGGAGTTCGAAGAGGCCCAGCGGATCCTCGTGGACGACGCGCGGCTGCTGCCGCTGTGGCAGGGCCGGCAGTACGTGGCCGCCAGCCGGGACATCTCGGGCGCGGAGCGGGCCGGGCAGCTGGCCGGTCTGCTGCGGGAGCTGCTGGCCGGGACGGACAGGTCCTGACACGACGAGGGCGCCGTCGCGGATGTCGCGACGGCGCCCTTCGAAGAGGAACGCGGATCAGGCCTTGACTTCGCTCTTCGCCTCGGCCTTGGTGGCGATGTTGGAGCTGGTCGGGTCCTTCTTCTTGTGCGACTTGTCGCCGATCACCACCAGCGCGTGGATGACCAGGTACAGCGCGATCGGGGCCACGACGAAGAGGCCCAGCGTCTCGACGACGCTCAGGCCCGGGCCGGGGTCGTCACCGTCGTCGCGGGTGAGCGCGCTCGCGGGGGACGACATGAGCAGCATCATCAGCGTCGTACCGGCTGCCAGGGCGCCGGCACGCAGAGCGTTCTTCTTGTCCACGGTGTCAAAATATCCAACGCCGACCGGGCCCGCGCGCCCGGGGTGCCGTAAGGGATCCATTTCACTATGCCCGTCCGGGTCGCACGCTCATGGTGAAAGGACCCCTGAGAGGCCGCGCGGTCTCACGGGCCGCCGTCCCTGAGCACCTCCATCAGCGCGCGCAGCCGCGGCGAGGCCGCCAGCTCCTCCAGCGTCACCGGCCGTCCCCGCGCGTCCGCGATCGGCAGGCGCCAGTTCGGGTACTGGTCCCAGGTGCCCGGGAGGTTCTGCGGGCGGCGGTCGCCGACGCCGTCCGGGAGCCAGACGCCGACCATGCGGGCCGGGGTACGCAGCAGGAAACGGTGGACGGCCTGGATCTCGGCCTCCTCCGAGGACGTGTCGCTGCCGCCGCCCGTGCCGTGCAGCATGCCGAGCCGGGAGAGCAGGGACAGCCACTCCCCCGCGTCGGCGGCGGCCTCGGCGCGCTCCTCCTCCAACGGTCTGGCCAGCAGGCCCAGGCTGTCGCGGAGTTCGACGTGCTCGCCGGTGAGGCGGGCGGCCGTGGAGGGCAGGTCGTGGGTGGTGGCGGTGGCCAGGCAGTCGGCGCGCCAGCCGTCGGGGGGCAGGGGGCGGCCGTCGCCGTCCCAGTCGCGTTCGAACCACAGCACGGACGTGCCGAGCACTCCCCGCTCGCGCAGGGCCTCGCGCACACCGGGTTCGACGGTGCCGAGGTCCTCGCCGATCACCAGCGCCCCGGCCCGGGAGGCCTCCAGGACGAGAACGGCGAGCATGGCCTCGGCGTCGTAGCGGACGTAGGTGCCCTCGGTGGGCGGGTGGCCGTGCGGGACCCACCAGAGGCGGAACAGGCCCATGACGTGGTCGATGCGCAGCGCTCCGGCGTAGCGGAACAGGGCGCGCAGCAGCTCGCGGAACGGGGCGTAGCCGGACTGCGCCAGCCGGTCGGGGCGCCAGGGCGGCAGGCCCCAGTCCTGGCCGCGGGCGTTGAAGGCGTCCGGTGGGGCGCCCACCGACATGCCGGCGGCGAAGTACTCCTGCTGCGCCCAGGCGTCGGCGCCGCCGGGGTGGACGCCGACCGCGAGGTCGTGCACGATCCCGACCGGCATCCCCGCCTCGCGCCCGATCCGCTGCGCGGCGGTCAGCTGGGCGTCGGTGAGCCAGGCGAGCCGGGACCAGAAGTCGACCCGGTCCATGAGGCCGTTGCGGGCCTGGGCGGTCTCGGCCGAACGCGGGTCGCGCAGGCCGGTCGGCCAGCGGTGCCAGTCGGAGCCGTGCACCTCGGCGAGCGCGCACCAGGTGGCGTGGTCTTCCAGGGCCTGGCCCTGCCCGGCGAGGAAGTCGCAGTAGGCGGCGCGCCGGCCGGGGCCGAGCGGGACCTCGCCGAGCAGCTCCAGCGCCTCCCGCTTGAGCTCCCACACGGCGTCCCGGTCGATCAACGCGCCTTGTCGCAGCACCGCTTCACGCAGCCGGCGGGATCTCTCCAGCAGGGCGTGCAGACGGTCGGGGTCCTCGACGTACGCGGTCTCCGGGACGTCCTCGATGCGCAGGTGCACGGGGTCGGGGAAGCGGCGCGAGGAGGGGCGGTAAGGAGAGGGGTCGGTGGGGGTGCCGGGCACGGCCGCGTGCAGCGGGTTGACCTGGACGAATCCGGCGCCGAGGGACCGTCCGGCCCAGCCGGCCAGCTCGGCCAGGTCACCGAGGTCGCCCATGCCCCAGGAGCGGCGGGACAGCAGCGAGTAGAGCTGGACGAGGAGTCCGTAGGAG
>NZ_POUC01000735.1 GCF_002891435.1 Streptomyces cahuitamycinicus | reverse complement strand
AAGGGACAGGGGGGTTCCGGCAGAGGTCGGGGGTGCGGCCGAGGTGGCACCGCAGGTGCGCCAGAGAGCGGTTGCCGGCCTCTGGGATCGAGGTCGCGCGAGGGTCCGGACCGGCGCGGCAGGGGGAACCGGTGGAGGTTATCCACAGGCTGGGGACCTCGCCAGCGCATTGCCGGCCGGGGCGTGCACTATGGGGCCATGACTGAGAGCAACGGGTCCGACGCGCGGGATCAGCGGGACCAGCACGAGCAAGCGGTACAGGCGGGACAGCAGGAGCGGATGCCGGACTGGGAGAAGCGCTTTCGGGCACCCCGGGTCTCCCTGCCCGACTGGGCGGAGGACGCGCCGGACCGCTCCCTGTTCGTCTCGAACGCCACCGGGACGTACGAGCTGTACGCCTGGGACCGGTCGACGGGCGAGCAGCGTCAGGTGACGGACCGGCCGAACGGCACGACGGACGGTGTGCTGTCCCCGGACGGCGCGTGGATCTGGTGGTTCGACGACAAGGACGGCGACGAGTTCGGCGTGTGGCGCCGCCAGCCCTTCGCGGGCGGCGCGGACGAACCGGCCGCCGAGGGCCTGGAGGCCTCCTACCCGGCGGGTCTCGCTCTCGGCCGTGACGGGCGCACGGCGGTCGTGGGCCGCTCCACGGACGAGGACGGCACGACCATCCACCTGGTGCGCGCCGGCGAGGAACCGGCGGAGATCTACCGCCACCGCGAGTCTGCCGGTGTCGGCGACCTCTCCCACGACGGCTCGCTCATCGCCATCGAGCACACCGAGCACGGCGACGCGATGCACTCCGCGCTGCGCGTCCTGCGCCCCGACGGCACGGCGGTCGCCGACCTCGACGACACCGAGGGCGGCACCCGCGAGCTGGGCCTGGAGGTCCTCGGCTTCGCCCCCGTCGACGGCGACACGCGTCTGCTCATCGGCCACCAGCGCCGCGGCCGCTGGGAGCCCCTGGTGTGGGACGTGGCCACCGGCGAGGAGGCGGACCTGGCGCTGGAGCTGCCCGGCGACGTCAGCGCCGAGTGGTACCCGGACGGCAGCGGCCTGCTCATCGCGCACAGCTTCGAGGCACGCAGCGAGCTGTTCCGCTACGACCTCGCCGGCCGCGCCCTCACGGAGATCCCGACCCCGCCGGGCACCGTCTCCGGTGCGACGGCCCGGCCCGACGGCAGCGTGGAGTACCTGTGGTCCTCGGCGGCCGAGCCGTCCGCGGTCCGCTCCACGGCGGGCGGTGTCGTGCTCGACCCGCCCGGCATGAAGTCGCCCGGCTCGGTGCCGGTGGAGGACGTGTGGGTGGAGGGCCCGGGAGGCCGCATCCACGCCCTCGTCCAGAAGCCCGCGGGCACCACCGGCCCGCTCCCCACGGTCTTCGACATCCACGGCGGGCCCACCTGGCACGACAGCGACTCCTTCGCGGCGGGCCCGGCGGCCTGGGTCGACCACGGCTACGCGGTGATCCGTGTCAACTACCGCGGCTCCACGGGCTACGGCCGTGCCTGGACGGACGCCCTGAAGCACCGCGTCGGCCTCATCGAACTGGAGGACATCGCCGCGGTCCGGGCATGGGCCGTCGACTCCGGGCTCGCCGACCCCGACCGCCTCGTCCTCACCGGCGGCTCCTGGGGCGGCTACCTCACCCTCCTCGGCCTCGGCGTCCAGCCCGACGCGTGGACCCTCGGCATCGCGGCGGTGCCCGTCGCCGACTACGTCACGGCGTACCACGACGAGATGGAAGCGCTGAAGGCGATGGACCGCACGCTCCTGGGCGGTACCCCCGAGGAGGTCCCCGACCGCTTCGAGGCCTCGTCCCCCCTCACCTACGTCGACCAGGTCAAGGCCCCGGTCTACATCTCGGCCGGCGTCAACGACCCCCGCTGCCCGATCCGCCAGATCGAGAACTACGTCAAGCGCCTGGAGGCGCGCGGCGCGGTGCACGAGGTGTACCGCTACGACGCCGGTCATGGGTCGCTGGTGGTGGACGAGCGGATCAAGCAGGTGCGGCTGGAGCTGGAGTTCGCGGAGAGGCACCTCAAGGGGAAGTCGGGCGCCCAGTAGCTCGGGGGATGGAGGTGGTTTCGGCGGCTGCGGGTGGGGTGTGGCCGATCGCGCAGTGGCCGATCGCGCAGTTCCCCGCGCCCCTTGGGGCGCGACGGCGCGGCCGGCCTGCGCACCCTGGCCGCCGGGACGGCCGCCGCGCTCGCCGACCGGGGCGTGCTTCGCGCCCTCGGGGCGTTCGGGCGTCCTGTTACGCGCCCGACCGCTCGCGTCGCCTCCGCCCCAGCAGTTT
>NZ_POUC01000734.1 GCF_002891435.1 Streptomyces cahuitamycinicus | reverse complement strand
ACCCCACCCTGCGCACCCGCATCGGCTACGTCACCCAGGCCCCGTCCGTCTACGACGACCTGACCGTCCGCCAGAACCTCGACTACTTCGCCGCGATCCTCGACCCCGGCCGCCCGGCAGCCGACCGCCGCGACGACAACGTCACCCGCGCGATAGCCGACGTCGACCTCACCACCCACGCCGACGCCCTCGCCGGCAACCTCTCCGGCGGCCAGCGCAACCGCGTCTCCCTGGCCGTCGCCCTCCTCGGCACCCCCGAACTCCTCGTACTCGACGAACCGACCGTCGGACTCGACCCCGTGCTGCGCCGCGACCTGTGGAACCTCTTCCACGACATCGCGACCGGCCGCGGCGCGACCCTCCTCGTCTCCTCCCACGTCATGGACGAGGCCGAGCGCTGCCACCGCCTCCTCCTCATGCGCGAGGGCCGACTCCTGGCCGGAGGGCCGGAGGCCGGGGGAGACACCCCCGACGCCCTGCGCACCCGCACCGGCGCCGACACGGTCGAGCAGGCCTTCCTGCACCTGGTGGACGAGGCGAACGCAGCAGCCCGCACGAAGGAGACGACCCGATGACCACCACCCGGACCAGGACGGCCACCCCACCGAGGGCCCTGAACGCCTGCCGCACCACCGCCACCGCCGCCCGGGTCCTCCGCCAGCTCGCCCACGACCCCCGCACCATCGCGCTGCTGGTCCTCATCCCCTGCGTGATGCTGTTCCTGCTGCGCTACGTCTTCGACGGCAGCCCCCGCACCTTCGACAGCATCGGCGCGTCCCTCCTCGGGATCTTTCCCCTGATCACCATGTTCCTGGTGACGTCGATCGCCACCCTGCGCGAACGCACCTCCGGCACCCTCGAACGCCTCCTCGCCATGCCGCTCGGCAAGGGCGACCTCATCGCCGGCTACGCCCTCGCCTTCGGCACCCTCGCGATCATCCAGTCCGCCCTGGCCACGGGCCTCGCCGTGTGGTTCCTCGGCCTCGACGTCACCGGCAGCCCCTGGCTCCTCCTCCTGGTGGCCCTCCTCGACGCCCTCCTCGGCACCGCCCTCGGCCTCTTCGTCTCCGCCTTCGCCGCCTCGGAGTTCCAGGCGGTCCAGTTCATGCCGGCGGTGATCTTCCCCCAGCTCCTCCTGTGCGGCCTGTTCACCCCGCGCGACAGCATGCACCCCGCCCTGGAGGCCATCTCCGACGTCCTCCCCATGTCCTACGCCGTCGACGGCATGAACGAAGTCCTGCACCACACGGACATGACGGCCACGTTCGTCCGGGACGTCATCGTCGTCGCGGGCTGTGCACTCCTCGTCCTGACCCTGGGCGCGGCGACCCTCAGGCGCCGGACGGCGTAGCCACCCCGGCGCGACATCCCGCCCAGCGGACACCCGAGCCGTCCCCCACTCCCCGGTGCGAGGATGGACCCCGGACGACGCACCCTTCGGAGGCACCCCGCGCCATGACCCAGAAAGTCGCAGTCCTCGGCACCGGCAAGATCGGCGAAGCCCTGCTCAGCGGAGTGATCCGCGCCGGCTGGACCCCGTCCGACCTCCTGGTCACCACCCGCCGCCAGGAACGAGCCGAAGAGCTCCGCACCCGCTACGGCGTCACCCCGGTCACCAACGCCGAAGCCGCCAAGACCGCCGACACCCTGATCCTCACGGTGAAACCGCAGGACATGGGCACCCTCCTCGACGAGCTCGCCCCCCACGTCCCCGCCGACCGCCTGGTCATCAGCGGCGCCGCCGGCATCCCCACGGCCTACTTCGAGGAACGCCTCGCCGCCGGCACCCCGGTCGTCCGCGTCATGACCAACACCCCCGCCCTGGTCGACGAGGCGATGTCCGTCATCTCCGCCGGCACCCACGCAACCGCCGACCACCTCGCCCACACCGAGGAGATCTTCGGCGCCGTCGGCAAGACGCTCCGCGTCCCCGAGTCCCAGCAGGACGCCTGCACCGCCCTCTCCGGCTCCGGCCCGGCCTACTTCTTCTACCTGGTCGAAGCCATGACCGACGCCGGCATCCTCCTCGGCCTGCCCCGCGACAAGGCCCACGACCTCATCGTCCAGTCCGCCATCGGCGCCGCGACGATGCTCCGCGACAGCGGCGAACACCCGGTCAAGCTCCGCGAGAACGTCACGTCCCCCGCCGGCACGACGATCAACGCCATCCGCGAACTCGAGAACCACGGCGTACGGGCCGCCCTCATCGCCGCGCTCGAAGCCGCCCGTGACCGCAGCCGCGCCCTGGCCTCCGGCAACAACGGCTGACCACCGGGGGCGGGCCCGTTCCCGCCCGCCC
>NZ_POUC01000733.1 GCF_002891435.1 Streptomyces cahuitamycinicus | reverse complement strand
GTCGGGGGGAGCGGCCGAACGCCCGGTAGCTCGGGGGTTCGGGCTTTTCGGCGGGTGCGGGTTTCGTCGTGGCTGGTCGCGCGGTTCACCGCGCCCCTGGGGAATCCGCCCCTGCGGCATCGAGAGGAGAACCCTGATGGACTTCGACTTCGGCCCGGAGCACGAGGCGTTCCGCAGCGAAGCTCGTGACTGGCTGGCTTCGCACGTCGGCGGCGCTGCCGACCGCCGCACTTGGGAGCGCACCCTCGGTGCTGCCGGGTGGATCGGGCTCGGGTGGGGCGAGGACGGCTACGGGAATCGCCGGGCCACCCTCACCCAGCAGGTCGTCTGGGCCGAGGAGTACGCGCGGTCGGCGGCGCCCCCGCGCTCCGGGCACATCGGGGAGAACCTGCTCGCCCCCACGCTCGTCGCCCACGGCACCGACGAGCAGAAGTCCCGCTTCCTCCCGCCGATCGCCGCCGGGGCGGAACTCTGGTGCCAGGGCTACAGCGAACCCGGAGCCGGATCGGACCTGGCCGGCATCCGCACCACGGCCGTGCGCGAACCGGACGGCCGTACGTACCGCGTCACCGGGCAGAAGATCTGGACGTCGCTCGCGCACGAGGCGGACTGGTGTTTCGTGCTGGCCAGGACCGAACCCGGCTCGGAACGGCACCACGGCCTGACCTTCCTCCTCGTCCCCATGGACCAGCCCGGCCGGATCGAGGTCCGCCCCATCCGCCAGCTGACCGGCACCAGCGACTTCAACGAGGTCTTCCTCGACGGCGCGCACGCCGAGCACGTCGTCGGCGGCGAGGGCAACGGCTGGCGCGTCGCCATGAGCCTGCTCGGCTTCGAACGGGGCGTGTCCACGCTGGCCCAGCAGATCGGCTTCGCCGAGGAACTGGGCGCGGTGGTGCGGGCCGCCGTGGAGTCGGGCGCCGTGCACGACCCCGTCATAAGGGAGCGGCTCGTGCGGCAGTGGGCCGAGCTGCGGACGATGCGCTGGAACGCCCTGCGCACCCTCGGGGGTTCCGGTGACGCGGGCGCCCCGAGCGTGGCCAAGCTGCTGTGGGCGGGCTGGCACCAGCGGCTCGGAGAGCTGGCGGTGCTGGTGCGGGGCGCGGCGGCGGCAGTGGGCCCCGCCGACTGGTCGGCCTCCGCGCCGTACGAACTGGACGCCTCCCAGCACCTGTTCCTCTTCTCCCGGGCCGACACGATCTACGGCGGCTCGGACCAGATCCAGCGCACGATCATCGCCGAGCGCGTGCTCGGCCTGCCCAGGGAGCCCAAGGGGGCCGTGTGATGCGAGGCGTGATCTTCGACGGGAAGCAGACCCGGGTCGTGGCGGACCTGGAGGTGCGCGAGCCCGGGCCGGGTGAGGTGCGGGTCGCGATCGCGGCGGCCGGACTGTGCCACAGCGATCTGTCGGTGGTGGACGGGACCATACCCTTCCCCGTGCCCGTGGTGCTGGGCCATGAAGGGGCCGGGGTCGTGGAGGCGGTGGGCGGGGGCGTCACCCATGTCGCGCCCGGTGACCATGTGGCGCTGTCCACTCTGGCGAACTGCGGAACGTGCGCGGAGTGCGACCGGGGCCGGCCGACCATGTGCCGGCAGGCCATCGGACGCCCGGGCCGGCCGTTCCGCCACGACGGCTCGCCGGTACACCAGTTCGCGTCCAACTCGGCGTTCGCCGAACGCACGGTCGTCAAGGCCGTGCAGGCGGTCCGGATCCCCGACGACATCCCGCTGACGTCGGCGGCGCTCATCGGGTGCGGGGTGCTGACCGGGGTGGGCGCCGTACTGAACCGGGCGCGGGTGGACCGGGGCGACAGCGTCCTCGTCATCGGGACGGGCGGCATCGGCCTCAACGTGCTCCAGGGGGCGCGGCTAGCGGGCGCCGGGCGGATCGTGGCCGTCGACGCCAACCCGGCGAAGGCGGAGATGGCACGCCGGTTCGGCGCGACCGACTTCCTCACCTCGACCGAGGGCGTGCGCGACCTCCTGCCCACCGGCGCGGACCACGCCTTCGAGTGCGTCGGCCGCGTGGAACTGATCCGCGAGGCGATCGACGCCCTGGACCGGCACGGCCAGGCGATCCTGCTCGGGGTCCCGCCGGCCACGGCCGAGGCGTCCTTCCGCGTCTCCTCGATGTACCTCGACAAGTCCATCCTGGGCTGCCGCTACGGCTCCTCCCGCCCTCAGCGGGACATCGCCCTGTACGCCGCGCTGTACCGCCAGGGGCGCCTCCTGCTCGACGAACTGGTCACCCGGACCTACCCGGTCGGGGACTTCGAGAAGGCGGCGGCGGACGCGGAGGCGGGGC
>NZ_POUC01000732.1 GCF_002891435.1 Streptomyces cahuitamycinicus | reverse complement strand
GTGCCCTCCGTGGGGGTGCTCGGGGAGGGTGTCGCGCCGGGCAGGTTCTCCTTGGGGAGGTGGCGGCTGACCTCGGCCGTCGTGAGGCCGAGGCCGCCCAGTTCGATCTCGTCCCAGGCCTGGAGGTGGCGGGTGTCCCGGTCGAAGTAGAGGATCGACGCCTCGATGGGGTCGGGGTGCTTGCCTTCGATGGCGCGCAGGCCGCTGCCGCCGGTGGAGCCTTCGATGCGGAGCCGGGTGCCGTACTTCAGGATCTCCATCTCGTCGTGGTGGAGGTGGCCCGCCAGGGCGAGGGGGACCTCGCCGTCGACCCCGCGGGCGGCGGCGGGCTCGTGGGCGATGGCGACGTCCACCGGGGTGCCGGCCGTGCTCTGGTCGCGCAGGGCGGTGGCCAGGCGGGCGCCGGCCAGTTCCTGGGATTGGCGGGCGCCGATCCGCCGGGACCGGTCGGGGGTGAACTGCGGGTCACCGATGCCGGCGAAGCGCAGGCCCTTGATCGTCTTGGCCTTGCCGTCGTCCAGGACGTGGACGTTCCTGAGGCGCTGCATATAGCGCTGGGTGATCATCGAGTCGTGGTTGCCGCGGACCCAGACGTAGGGGGCTCCGAGGTCCTCGATGGGGTCCAGGAAGCCGTTCTCGGCGGCTGTGCCGTGGTCCATGGTGTCGCCCGAGTCGACGATCACGTCGACCTTGTACTGCTCCACGAGCGAGGCGATGATCTTCCAGCTCGCCGGGTTGAGGTGGATGTCGGAGACGTGCAGGACTCGGATCGTGGAGGGGTCGGGTGCGTAGGCGGGGAGCGTCGAGGTGGCGTCGTAGAGCTTGGTCACGTTGGTGACGAGGCGGGCCAACTCCTTCTGGTAGACGTCGAATTCCGTGACGATGCTGCGTGCGTTGCCGACCAGGGAGGGGGCCGAGGTGAGCAGGCCGGAGAACCTGGGTTCCAGGACGGAGTCGGGGCGCCAGGTGGCGTAGGCGGTGCCGCCCGAGGCGGCGAGGAGGGTGAGGGCGAGGCCGCCGGCGGCCATCGCGCGGCGGGGGCGGCGGTAGACGGCGAGGCCCAGGGTGGTGGCGCCGACGACGACGGCGACGCCGGAGCGCAGGGCCAGGTCGAGGGTGCCGCGGCCGACGTCCTCGGTGACCTCGTCCTGGAGGCCGGAGAGGCGTTCGGGGTGGTCGACGAGGGCCTGGGAGCGCTCGGGGTCGAGCTGGTCGATGTTGACGTCCAGGCGGACGGGGGCGATGTGGCTGTTCAGTTCCAGGGCGCCCAGGGGTGAGATGTTGATCTTCGTGCCGCCGGTGAAGGACGGGCGCAGGGTCATGGTGGTGTTCATGGGGCCGACCGGGGCCCGGACGTTGCCCACGACCAGCAGCCCCAGCCAGGCGCCGAGGAGGACGACGGCGACGAGTCCCACCGCACGGGTCCACGGGTGCGGCTGTGTCACGAGTTCGATCGTGGCGGGTGCCTGGCGGGAGCGGTAGTGGCGGGCCAGGGCGCGTGGGGCGTTGCGGATCGGTTTCAGGACGCTCAGGACTGCGGCGGGGACGCGGGCCATTGGTCCCGTATGCCCAAGTGCGCGGGCGGATATGCGGCGCCGGAAGGCTCTCGTACGGCGGGGGTGTGGCCGACAATGGGCCTGTGCTGGAGATGACGCGTGAGGAGTTCGAGGAGCTGGTCGCCGAAGCGCTCGACCGGATCCCGCCGGAGTTGACCCGATTGATGGACAACGTCGCGGTGTTCGTCGAGGACGAGCCGCCGGCGGACGATCCCGAGTTGCTCGGGCTGTACGAGGGGACTCCGCTGACCGATCGGGGCGAGTGGTACGCCGGTGTGCTGCCGGACCGGATCACCGTCTACCGGAATCCGACGCTGCGGATGTGTGAGTCGCGGGAGGACGTGGTCGCGGAGACGGAGATCACCGTGGTGCACGAGATCGCGCACCACTTCGGCATCGACGACGAGCGCCTTCACGCCCTGGGTTACGGCTGACCGGGTTGTGAATGCGGGGCGCGTGTCCTCTTGTGGGCGGCGGGAGTTGGAGGTGTTGACTCCCTCACCCTTTCCGGAGGTGGCCCCGTGCGCCCCTTGTACGTACCCGTCCGACTGGCCGCCACGGTTGTGGCGGTCGCCGCTGCCGCCGGCTGCATGAGCGTCGGCGACGACGCGGGTGGGAGCGTCAAGCCGTCGCACTCCGCCGGGCAACGGGGCGGTGAGGCTCCGGACGGCGGGCCGGCGGTGTCGGGCGGTGGCGCGGGGTTCGGCGCTGCCGGTGAGGAGAGCGAGCGGGGGCGCGGCAAGGGCAAGAAG
>NZ_POUC01000731.1 GCF_002891435.1 Streptomyces cahuitamycinicus | reverse complement strand
CACCCGGCCCGCGCCCCGCACCTGCACGCGCTGCGAGCGCCGGGCGGCCAGCTGCCCGATCGCGTCGCCGGGCGCCGACGTCGTCAAGGACAGGGAGGCAAGGTCGGGGCGCAGCCGGTCCAGCACCTCCTTCTTCTTCCGCAGTGCGTCGGCGGCCGGCCCGCCGCCCCGGGAGTCGTCCAGCAGCCCGGCTCGCGCGAGCCCCCGCACCAGTCCGTCGACATGACCGTCGGGCAGGTCCATGCGGCGTCCCTCCTCACGCAAGAGCTCCAGCCCCCGCGTGCCGTTCAGCAGGTCGAGGAAGCTGCCCGTCGCCAGGTCCATCGGGCCGAGCGTCATCGCGTGCGTCGGTGTCATCCCGAACTGCACGGTTTTGAGGTCGCGCCAGCCGCGCCTGAGCGCGGGTTTCACCATCGGATGCATGACAGGCCCCCGTATGCCGTAGATCGTCCCCGTATGCCGGCGGAGCGATGACGTGGGCCCTGGCCGGTCACGCCGGGGCGGGCCGCATGCCTGACTCGAGCGCAGACGCGACCCGACCACGGGCCTGACCCGAGCACAGACGCGACCCGACCACGGGCCTGACCCGAGCACAGGCCTGCCCCGAGCACAGCCTGACCTGACCACAGGCCCGACCCGACCACAGGCCCGACCCGACCACAGCCCGCCCCTGGAACAGGCGCGGCCCGTGCGCAAACCGAACCCGAGCGCGGGCACGGCCCTGGTCCGGACCGACCCGCCATCGCTTCGCCGACGAGATCCAGCATGCCCAAACCAGCCGTCGGCTGCCGAAAGTTGTCCACAGGTGCGAGCAATCTTCGTACAAATCCGGCGGCCGGTGGCAGCGGCGGCACCGAACTGTCCCGGAGCCGGGACTTCGCCGTGTGCAGCGGGTAACGTCGGGGCGTGCCCGCCGACCCACTGCACCGCGCCGGAACCGCACAGCGCAGCACGACGAGCCAGCCGCCGAGCGGCTCGGGGGCGAGCGCGATCGAGGTCCGCAGGAGCACCCGCCGACGCAGAACGGTCTCCGCGTACCGCGAGGGCGATCGCACCGTGGTGCTCATCCCAGCCCGGATGTCCGAGGCGGAGGAGCAGCGCTGGGTGACCGTCATGCTCGACAAGCTCGCCGCCCAGGAGAGCAGGCGGGCCCTCGGTGACGCCGAGCTGGCCGAGCGCGCGCGGCGTCTTTCGGATCAGTACTTCGAGGGGCGGGCCCGTCCCGCGTCGGTGCGCTGGGTGACCAACCAGAACACGCGCTGGGGGTCCTGCACCCCCTCCGAGGGCAGCATCCGCCTGTCGCACCGCCTCCAGGGCATGCCCGAGTACGTCGTCGACTACGTCCTCGTCCATGAACTGGCTCATCTGCTCGTCCCCGGACACGGACCTCGCTTCTGGGAACTCCTGGAGGCCTATCCGCGCACGGAGCGCGCCCGGGGATACCTCGAAGGCGTGGTCGCCGCCGAGCGGTTGCCCCATGTGCCCGGCGCCCGGGGTGAGAGCCCCGCGGGGTGACCGGCCGCTTTCCGCGAGCGAACAGCGGATACGGCTGTGCGGGCGTTGTGTACCGGCTCTGTACCGACCTCGTCCGGTGTCCGAGTTTGCCGTTAGCCTGGCGCGACGCACTCACGTATCGGATGGGGGACGGTCGTTACGCATGGCCAGGGAATTCCAACGCGGCCACAAGGCCAGGATCAGTGACCTCACCGCGGGTACGGATCTGTACGTAGGTGTACAGATCGCCGGCCCCGGGCTGAGCTTCGACATCAGCTGCTTCGGCCTCGACGCCGACGAACGGCTCTCGGACGACCGGTACTTCATCTTCTTCAATCAGCCGAAGTCCCCCGAGGAGTCCGTTCAGCTCCTGGGCGCCCAGGCGGGTGACACGGAGTCCTTCCGGGTGACGCTCGACCGGATCCCTCCGCAGATCCAGAAGCTGTCCTTCACGGCGACGATCGACGGCACCGGGCAGATGTCGCAGATCGCCTCCGGCTACATCCGGATCGTCGCGGGCGGCGAGGAGGTGGCGCGCTACTCCTTCAACGGCTCGGAGTTCTCCACCGAACGAGCCGTGATGCTGGGCGACTTCTACCTCAAGGACGTCTGGCGGTTCGCCGCCGTCGGGCAGGGCTTCGACGGCGGTCTTGACGCGCTGCTGAAGCACTTCGGCGGCGAGGTGGCCGAGGAGGAGACACCCGCGCCCGCCCCGCAGCAGCCGCAGGCCGGCGCAGCCCCGGGCTTCGCGCCGCCCGCTTTCGGAGTCCCCGGAACTCCGGGACCCGCCCCGGCGGCACCACCGGCTCCAGCTC
>NZ_POUC01000730.1 GCF_002891435.1 Streptomyces cahuitamycinicus | reverse complement strand
GGAGAGGTGTATAAGAGACCGTCTCCACCCGGCCACCCGGCCCCCCGGCCGGGACCAGCCGCAGGGCCGACTCGCCGATCCGCAGCAGCGCACCCGGCGCGAAAGGGACCACCCGGGCGCCGACCCGCGCGCCGTTCACCGTCGTGCCGTTCGTGGAGTCCAGGTCGGCGACCGCGACGCTGCCGTCCGCGCTCACCGTCACGGCGCAGTGCAGCCGGGAGACGTCCGGGTCGTCGAGGGGCACGTCGGCGTCGGCGGAGCGGCCGATGCGGATCTCGCCGCCGTGCAGCAGATGGACGCCGCCGGCGTCGGGACCGGCCACGACCTGGAGCTGGGCCGGGGCGTCCTCCAGCTCGGGATGCGGCTCCGGCTCCCCGGGCGCGCCCACGGACAGCACGGCACCGTCGGTCAGCGGGGGCTCGCCCAGCGTGCAGCGCTGGGTGTCCAGCCGCTGCTCCCCGGCGTACAGCACGGGCGCGCCCGAGCCGTCACCCCCGGAGACCGCCTGGACGAGCGCCGACGCCACCGCGGCGAGCGCCGTACCGGCGGGGGCCGTGACCAGTACGTCGCTGCGCGGGGCGCGGTCCCGCGCCGGCGCCGACGGGCCCAGCGGATCTACGACGGTCAGCCGGATCTGCATCGCCGTCAGCGGTCCCTTCTGCCCGGGCGCGGAGTCCCCCACCCCGCCCCAGCACGTCGGCCAGTACTGCCAGCATCCTCGCACCTGCCACTGACAACACGCCCCTCGCTCGGGAAAAGGTGATCTTGATTGGTCGGCTCTGCCCGCAAAAGTGCCTGAGAGATGACCCACAGGCGACCTCTTGAGATCAGTCACGTTCGTTACCGGCAACCACAAGACCGAGGTGAGCGTCTTTCCTTCGAACGGGTGTGAGGGGCGCTACGTAAGACCCACAGAAAGACGACACCCCGGTCCTCGGCCCCCCGGCCTTACAGTGGGTCGGACAGGCCAGCAGGCAAGGCAAGCACCAGGGAGCGCATGACGTGCGGCCGGTAGGCAGCAAGTACTTGCTCGAGGAGCCGCTCGGACGCGGCGCCACGGGCACCGTCTGGCGAGCCCGCCAGCGCGAGACCGCGGGCGCCGAGGCGGCCGTGCCGGGACAGCCCGGCGAGACCGTCGCGATCAAGGTCCTCAAGGAGGAGCTGGCCAGCGACGCGGACATCGTCATGCGGTTCCTGCGCGAGCGCTCCGTCCTGCTCCGGCTGACCCACCCGAACATCGTCCGGGTCCGCGACCTGGTGGTCGAGGGCGAGCTGCTGGCGCTGGTCATGGACCTCGTCGAGGGCCCCGACCTGCACCGCTACCTGCGCGAGAACGGGCCCTTCACCCCGGTCGCCGCCGCCCTGCTCACCGCACAGATCGCCGACGCGCTCGCCGCCAGCCACGCCGACGGCGTCGTCCACCGCGACCTCAAGCCGGCCAACGTCCTGCTCCAGCAGTACGACGGGCGGATGCACCCGCTGCTGACCGACTTCGGCATCGCCCGTCTGGCCGACTCCCCGGGACTGACCCGCACCCAGGAGTTCGTCGGCACGCCCGCGTACGTCGCCCCGGAGTCCGCCGAGGGCCGTCCGCAGACCTCCGCCGTCGACATCTACGGCGCCGGCATCCTGCTGTACGAGCTGGTCACCGGCCGCCCGCCGTTCTCCGGCGGCTCCGCCCTGGAGGTGCTGCACCAGCATCTGAGCGCCGAGCCGCGCCGCCCCTCCACCGTCCCCGACCCGCTGTGGACGGTCATCGAGCGCTGCCTGCGCAAGAACCCCGACGAACGGCCCAGCGCCGAGAACCTCGCCCGCGGCCTGCGCGTCGTCGCCGAGGGCATCGGGGTGCACGCGAACTCCGCGCAGATCGCCGCCGCGGAGGGCGTCGGCATGCTCCTCGTGCCCGACCCGGCCCCCGCGCCGGTGCCGGACATGTCCGGCGAGGCCGACCCGACCCAGGTCCTCCCGCAGGGCGCCGGATCGTACGATCCGAACGCCGCGACCAGCGTCATGCCGCACACCGGCGGCCCGGCCGGCGCCGCCGACCCCACCGCCGTCATGCCCCACCGGGGCGCGGCCGACCCGACGGCCGTCATGCCGCCGGTCCCGCCGGGCTCGCCCGGTCACCCCGGCCAGCAGAACCAGCAGGGCGGCCCCGAGGACCCGCACCCCTGGCAGAACCAGCTGCGGGCGGCCCGCGACCGCAACGAGCAGACGCAGGTGCAGTACCTCGACCCCGGCCAGGACCCGCTGCGCCGTCGCCCCCAGCGCCAGGTGGCCCGCCCGCAGCAGCCCCCGCAGCGCCAGGCACCCC
>NZ_POUC01000072.1 GCF_002891435.1 Streptomyces cahuitamycinicus | reverse complement strand
CCTACGACCTGGCCCACCCGGGAGACGCCCGGCCATGACCGGCCCCACCGCGCCCGACCGGCTGCTGTCCGTGCTCGCGGCCTTCGACCACGAGCATCCGGCGCTGTGCCTGACGGACATCAGCCGGCGGGCCGGGCTGAGCCTGACCACCGCGCACCGGCTGGTGGGCGCGCTCACCGAGTGGGGCGCCCTGGAGCGGGACGAGTCCGGCGTCTACCACGTCGGACTGCGGCTGTGGGAGCTCGCCGCGCTGGCCCCGCGCGGCCTCGCCCTGCGGCAGATCGCGCTGCCGTATCTCGAGGACCTGTACGAGGCGACGCACGAGAACGTGCAGCTGGCCGTGCGGGACGGCCGGGACGTCGTCTACATCGAGTGGCTGTCGGGGCGGTCGGCGGTCGGCGTGCACATCCGTGTCGGCGCCCGCTGGCCGCTGCACGCCACCGGCGTCGGACTCGCCCTGCTGGCCCACGGCGACCCAGTGTTCCGGCAGGAGTACTGCGCGGGCGAACTCGCGTCCTTCACCCCGTACACGATCACCGAACCGGAGCGGCTGCGGCGGGCGCTGGCCGAAGTGCGCAGGTCAGGCGTGGCGGTGAGCGACCGTCAGATCACCGAGGACGCACTGTCGGTGGCCGCACCGGTGCGCGGGGCGGACGGCACGGTGACCGCCGCCGTGTCGATCGTGGTGCCCAACGCGGACGCCCAGGTGCCGGTCCTCGGCCCGGCCGTGCGGATGGCGGCGCGCGGCATCTCGCGAGCGCTGGGGTGGCAGCCCTGAGCCTCAGGCAGCGCTCCCGGGCCGGAGTCACGCCCCAGGCCGCGCGCCGAATCTCGCGGCTGCTCGGGTGACAGCCCTGAGCGCTCAGGCAGCGCTCCCGAGCCGGAGTCACGCCCCAGGCCGCGCGCCGAATCTCGCGGCTGCTCGGGTGACAGCCCTGAGCGCTCAGGCCTCCCGGGCCGGGGTCATGGCCCAGCGGATGGTCCGGGTCAGGGCCCGGCCGGTCGGGCGTACGGCGAGGTCCTCGACGACCGGCACCCGGGGCAGCCACAGCATGCCGCGCGCCCAGGGCGGGAGCAGGGTGACGGCGTTCGCGGCCAGCCCGCCGTAGAACGGCCGGACGGCGAGCGGCAGGGGAGGCTGGAACAGCAGGAACCGGGCGGCTGCCCTGGCCTCGGGCGTCGCCCGCAGCTCGGGCCTGTAGGCGGTCAGGCGCTCGTCCAGTTCACGGCGGTCCCGTGGCGGGTCGGTCACCCCCAGCGCCTCGGCGACGCGCGCGGTGTCGGCGACGTAGGCGTCGTAGCCGGCGGCGTCCAGGGGCCGGGCCCCGTAGCGTTCGTGGGCGCGCAGGAAGCTGTCCGCCTCGGCGGCGTGCACCCAGCCGAGCAGATGCGGGTCGGCCGCGTGGTACGGCACGCCCTCGGCGCTCGTGCCGCGGATCCGCTCGTGGATGCCCCGCACGTGGTCGACCGCCTGCTGGGCGTCCACGGCGGTGCCGTACGTCGTCACGGCCAGGAAGGTGCTGGTGCGCTGCAGCCGGCCCCACGGGTCGCCGCGGAAGCCGGAGTGCCCGGCGACGGCCGCCATCGCGAGCGGGTGCAGCGACTGCAGGAGCAGGGCGGTCAGCCCGCCGATGAACATCGAGGCGTCGCCGTGGACCGTGCGGATCGGCCGGTCCGGCCCGAACCAGCGCGGGCCCGGCGTGTGGTGGATACGGGCACGGGTCGCGGGTCCTCCCGGGCCGGCGACGCGGCGGAACAGGGCCTGGCCCAGCTGTTCACGGACTCCGGTCAGCACGGTCGGCCTCCCTTCTCCTGCTGACCAGTGTCCGGCATGACCGGGCCCTTGCGGCCATGCCGGTCTGCCGGAGTCAGGGCCAGGGCTCGGCCGCCGCGCGGTCGGCGCGTCCACCGGCGCCGAGCGGGCCGGTGTAGCCGACCGGGCCCGAGGCCTCCAGGCGGGGCAGAGCGCGACGTGAGACGCGCAGGACCACGGGGGGCATGGCCGGGCGTATCGGCTGGGCCAGCCGCAGCCAAGCCGGTGCGTACACGGCCGTGCGCCGCCGCTCCATGCCCCTGACCATGCGGGCGGCGACCACGTCCACGGGGTACACGCGGCGGGCCGGCGGCGGCATGTGCAGGCGCAGTTCCCGCAGGACGGCGTACCGGTCGGCGTCGCGGATCATGTCGGTGTCCGTCCAGTTGAGGTAGGCGATGCCCACCCCGACACCGCGGTGCGCCACCTCCGCCCGCAGGGAGTGCGCGAAGGCCTCGACCCCCGCCTTGGAGGCGCAGTAGGCGCTCATGAGCGGGGCGGCGCCGATCGAGGCCAGGGAGGCGACCTGGAGGAAGTAGCCCTCCGTGGCGAGCAGGTCCGGCAGGAACGCCCGGGCGGTCTGGGCGCTGCCGGTGAGGTTGACGTCGATCACGCGCCGCCAGGCGGCCGGGTCCGAGGCGAGAAGGGCGCCGCCTTCGGCGATACCGGCGTTCGCCACCACGGCCGAGGGGCGGCCGAGGCGGTCCCGCACGGTGGTTGCCGCGGCCTCCAGCGCGGAGAGGTCGGTGACGTCGGCCTCCAGGGCGAGGGCCGGGCCCGGCAGGGAGGCGGCCACCGCGTCCAGGGCGGTCTTCTCGTGGCCGACGAGCGCCACCCGGGCGCCGCGCCGGGCGGCTTCGCGGGCCAGAGCCGCGCCCACGCCGCGGGCGGCTCCCGTGACGACGATGGTGCGATCGGCGAGTGGACTGCCGGCCATGGGCTGCCCTTCCTTCCGGCTCGGGCCTGTCCGGAGGGCGGGGTCAGCGCCTGGCTCCGGTGCGGTCACGGTGGGCGAGGAGCCGCTGGGCGCCGGCGAGACCGGGGGGCCGGTTGCGGCGCAGGGCGGCCCGGGCGGCGTTGGCTCCGGGCGCACCGTGCACCCCGCCGCCGGGATGGGCTCCGGAGGAGGCGAGGTACAGGCCCGGCACCGGGGTCTCCGGGCGGCCGGTGCCGGGCAGGGGGCGGAAGACGAGCTGCTGGTGCATCGCGGTGGTGCCCCCGTTGATGGCGCCGCCCGCGAGGTTGCCGTCGAGCGCCTCCAGGGTCGGGGGCGCCAGGATGCGGCGGCCGCGGATCAGGGAGCGGAAGCCGGGTGCGAAGCGTTCCACCTGGCGTTCGCACCGGTCGGCCATGAGTTCCTGGTCCTTGGTGTCCCAGCGGCCGGTGATGCCCTCGTCCGCGGCGTCGGCGGCGATCTCGTGGGGAAGGTGCGTGTAGGCCCAGGCGGACTCGGTGCCCTGAGGGGAACGGGAGGCGTCGGAGGTGGTCATCTGGCCGAAGATCAGGAACGGCCGGTCCGGGACCTGCCGCATGGCGATCTGCGCGGCGAAGCGCGTGAGCTCGTCCATGCCGTCGGCGAGGTGCACGGTGCCGGCCCGGGACGCCTGATCGGTCTGCCAGGGCACCGGGCCGTCGAGCGCCCAGTCGACCTTGAACGTGGCGAAGTCCCACTGGAAGCGCCGCAGGTCGTCCAAGAGCTGCGCGGGCAGGTGCTCGGGCTCGACGAGCTCGCCGTACAGCAGGGGCACCGACACGTCCGCGAGCACAGCCCGACGGGCCCGCACCGCGTCACCGGACGCCGTGCGCACGCCGAGCGCCCGCCCGCCGCCGACGACGATCCGCTCGACGCGCTGTCCGCAGCGCACCCGCCCGCCCCGGGACTCCAGGCGGCGCACCAGGGCCGAGGTCAGCGCCCCGGAGCCGCCGGCCGGGACCGGGAAGCCGTAGGTCTGCCCCAGCATGGCCATCAGCCAGCCGAAGCCGCCGCTGCCGGCCGTCTCGGGGGCGAGGTCGGCGTGCAGGGCGTTGCCGGCCAGCAGCAGGCGCCCGCCCTGGCCTCGGAACTCCTCCTCCCCCAGGCGCCGCACCGGCAGCACCAGGGAGCGGGCCATGCGCAGTCCGCCCGCCGCCCGCAGCCGCCGGGCCAGCCGTGCCGTCGCGCGGACCGGCGGGAACGGGGTGAACAGGGCGTCCAGGAGGTCGGGGCGCAGGTTCTCCCACACCTCGTGCAGCCGCTGCCAGGCGGCTCCGTCGCCCGGCTCGAAGGTGTCCAGCGACGCGGCGGTGGCGTCGATGTTCCGGTCCAGGGCGGCACAGCTGCCGTCGGTCAGGGGGTGGGCGAGCACGCTGGGCGCGTGGCTCCAGCGCAGCCCGTGCTCCTCGGGGTGCAGGGAGGCAAGGACGGGCGAGGCTGCCGCGAGCGGATAGAAGGAGCTGAACAGGTCGTTGACATAGGCGGGGTCGACGCCCCGGTCGTGGCGTACGGCGCCGCCCGGTTCGGGCTGCTCCTCCAGCACCTCGACGCTCCATCCGGCGTCCGCGAGGACATTGGCCGCGACCAGACCGTTGGGGCCCGCGCCGATCACCACGGCGTCAGGCATGACCGGCACCGCCGGCTTTGGATCCCGTGGTCACCTGGCCCAGGGCGCGCCCGGTGCCTCCCGGCTGCCCTGCCTCCGCCTCGCACAGCCTGGCCAGCCGGGCCAGCATCGTGCGGTGGCGCAGCTGGATCAGCGCCTCGAAGCCGACGTTGTGCAGCCGGCCGCCCGCGCCCCGCAGGGGATGCTCGTCCACGATCACCAGGGAGTGCTCGCCCCAGGGCCGCAACTCGATCGCGATGCGGGCCGTGCCCAGGGCACCGGCCTTGGCCTCCAGCTCCAGCCGGGTGCCCTCCTCGCAGGAGCGGACGACGGTCTCGTTGTCGAGCCGCACCGGGCCGAGCCGGACCTGGTAGCGGATCGCGGCGCCCGTGCGCGGCCACTGTCCGCGCACCGGGTGGGACTCCGAGGTGCCCACGACCCACTCCGCGTAGCGGTGGCCGTCGGCCAGGACGTCCCACACGGTGCCCGGGCCGACTCGGATGAGGTGATGGCGTACGGCCACGAATGCCTCCTGCTGCGCTCGACCGGTGGTCCTTCGTCCACCCCGAGTGCCCCGGGAGTCCTGGTTCAACAGCGACACTTCGGGCGACCGGCGAAGGGGACGAGAGCGCTCACGAGAGCGCTCTCACGTCCACCTCTCCCTGGTCCCTTCAAGAGGTGCACTCATCAGTCGTCCCGTACTTTTCCCGGCTTTACCTCTTGACGCCCCGGACGTCGTGGAGCACATTGGCGGCACTTTGAGAGCGCTCTCACCCCTTCTCCGAGAGGCCCCCACATGAGCGGAACCTCAAGCACCCCCCGCAGACCCCGCAGACCCCGTCCCTTCCGACGGGCGTTCGTCGCCGTCGTCAGCACCCTCGGCCTCGCGGCCGCCGCCTCGGCGGTCGCCACCCCGTCCGCGAACGCCTCAGCGCCGCCGCCCCCGTCGGGCTGGACGCAGGTGTTCGTGGACGACTTCAACGGCGCCGCCGGCACCGGCGTCAACACCTCCGACTGGCGGTACGCGACCGGCAGGGGGTACCCGGGCGGTCCCACGGGCTGGGGCACCGGCGAGATCGAGACGATGACGGACAGCACGGACAACGTCGCGCTCGACGGCAACGGCAACCTCCGCATCACGCCCCGCCGCGACTCCGCGGGCAACTGGACCTCCGGCCGCGTCGAGACCAACCGCACCGACTTCCAGCCCCCGGCCGGCGGCAAGCTCCGGGTCGAGTCCCGCATCCAGGTGCCGAACGTCACCGGCGCCGCCGCCAAGGGCTACTGGCCGGCGTTCTGGATGCTGGGCGCCCCGTACCGCGGCGACTACTGGAACTGGCCGGCGGTCGGCGAGCTGGACATCATGGAGAACACCCAGGGCATGAACACGGTGTTCGCCACGATGCACTGCGGCACCTCGCCGGGCGGCCCCTGCAACGAGACCAGCGGCATCGGCGGTTCGACCACCTGCCAGGGCACCTCCTGTCAGGCCGGCTTCCACACCTACCGGATGGAGTGGGACCGCTCGACGAGCGTCGAGGAGATCCGCTTCTACCTCGACGGCGTCAACTTCCACACGGTGCGCGCCAACCAGGTCGACACGACGACCTGGCGGAACGCCACCGACCACGGCTTCTTCATCATCCTGAACGTCGCGATGGGCGGCGGCTTCCCCGACGCGTTCGGCGGCGGCCCGGACGCCGGGACGCAGCCCGGCCACCCGATGGTCGTCGACTACGTCCAGGTGCTGTCGTCCGGCGGCGGCACCACGCCTCCCCCGGCCGGTGACCGCGACGCATTCCGCACCATCGAGGCCGAGTCCTACGACGGCCAGTCCGGCGTGGTCACCGAGACGACGTCCGACTCCGGCGGCGGCCGGAACGTCGGCGCGCTCGCCAACGGCGACTGGCTGCACTACAAGGGCGTCGACTTCGGCTCCTCGGCGGCCCGGCAGTTCAGCGCCCGGGTGGCGAGCGGAGCAGTGGGCGGCGTCAGCGGGCTGGTCGAGGTGCGGCTGGACAGCCGCGGCAACGCGCCGGTGGGGAGCTTCGCGGTGGGCGGCACCGGGGGCTGGCAGTCGTGGCGGACCATCCCGGCCAACATCAGTGGCGTGACCGGCACGCACGACGTGTATCTGACCTTCACCAGCGGTCAGCCGGCGGACTTCGTGAACGTCAACTGGTTCACCTTCGGGCGCTGAGTGCAGCGAGGAGGGGCTCCACGCGCGCGCGTGGGGCCCCTCTTCGCGCGTTCTCAGCGCAGTTCGGCCCGGAAGGCCGCCGGCGTCTGGTCCGTGTGCTGGTGGAAGAACCTGGAGAAGTTCGCGGCGTCCGGGAAGCCGACCGCCACGCCGACCCGGCCGATCGGCAGTTCGGTGTGGGCGAGGAGCCGTTTGGCCTCCAGGACCACGCGTTTGTCGATGAAGGCCTTGGGGGTCTCGCCGGTCGCGGCGCGCACCGCCCGGACCAGGGTGCGGCGGGAGTACCCGAGCGCGTCGGCGTAGGCGCTGACGCTGTGGTTGGTGGCGAACTCCCGCTCCACGGCGTCCCGGAAGCGGGTGAAGGTGGAGTCGGGGCGCCGGTGCGGGGCCGGGGCCGAACTCGCCGCGAGATGGGCGAGACGCAGCAGGAACGCCGTCAGCGTGTGGCGCAGGACGGCGGTGTGCAGGCTCAGCGGGAGGGTGGCCGCGTCCTGGTACTCGCGCCGCAGCTGTGCGAGCGCGGCTTGCAGACCGGCGAGTTGGGGCGCGTCGGGGCGCAGCAGCGGCGGCATGTCGTAGCGGTAGAGGCCGGTGGCCTCCACGGTCGAGCGGGGCAGGAAGCCGGGCTGCATGGTCAGCGCGGTTCCGCGGTACTCGCCGGTGCGCGAGAAACGGTGGACCTGCCCCGGGCGGATCCACAGCAGGTCCCCGGCCGTGGCGTCGTACTCGGTGAAGTCGACCATGTGCCGGACCGGGCCCGCGCCGAACAGCATCACGACGTGGAAGTCGATGCGGTGCAGGCGCTCCAGGGGCGCGTCGGCGTGCCAGGTGCGGCCGGCGCCCATCGGCCCGATCTGCATGCCCACGCCGCCGACGCTGAGTTCGACCGGGAAGGGGAAGGTATCGATCCCGTCGCCGCCTTGAATGCTTCTGTCCGCCATGCCCGCCTCGTCCCGCCCCGTTCGCGCGCCCTGCTGCCGCCGGGTGTCCCACTTTCACCACAGGCTGGCACACGCCGACCTTCCGCAGTAAAAGTCAGACTTTTAGTTTTGAACGCGTCAGTCAGCAACTCCGCTCCGATCGAGGACTTCTTGAAGATGAGCACGCAGACAACGGACAGTTTCGAATGGACCGAACTCGACCGGCGTGCCGTCGACACCGCGCGGCTCCTGGCCGTCGACGCCGTCCAGCGGGTGGGCAACGGGCACCCCGGCACCGCGATGAGCCTGGCACCGGCCGCCTACACGATCTTTCAGAAGATGATGCGGCACGATCCCGCCGATCCCGAGTGGACCGGCCGTGACCGCTTCGTCCTGTCCCCCGGCCACACGTCCCTGACCCTGTACACGCAGCTGTACCTGGCGGGCTACGAGCTGGAGCTGGACGACCTGCAGGCGTTCCGCACGCACGGCTCCAAGACTCCGGGCCACCCCGAGTACGGGCACACCGCGGGGGTGGAGACCACCACGGGCCCGCTCGGCCAGGGCGTCGCGAACGCCGTCGGCATGGCGATGGCCGCCCGCTACGAGCGCGGTCTGTTCGACCCGGACGCCCCCGAGGGCGACTCCCCCTTCGACCACACGATCTGGGCGATCGTCTCCGACGGCGACCTCCAGGAGGGCGTCTCCGCGGAGGCCTCCTCGCTCGCCGGCCACCAGAAGCTGGGCAACCTGGTCTTCCTCTACGACGACAACCACATCTCCATCGAGGGCGACACCGCGACCGCTTTCTCCGAGGACGTGCTGAAGCGCTACGAGGCCTACGGCTGGCACGTGCAGCGGATCGAGCCGCGGGAGGACGGCGACATCGACGTGCGAGCGCTGCACGGGGCGCTGAGGGCGGCTCAGGCCGAGACCGCCCGACCGTCCATCATCGCCATGCGCACGATCATCGCCTGGCCCGCCCCGAACGCGCGCGACACGGAGGCCTCCCACGGCTCGGCGCTCGGCGAGGACGAGGTCGCCGCCACCAAGCGCCTCCTCGGCTTCGACCCGGAGCGGTCCTTCGAGGTCGCCGACGAGGTGCTGGCCCACACCCGCCGGGCCCTGGACCGCGGGGCCGAGGCGCACGCCGCCTGGGACAAGCGGATCGCCGTCTGGCGGGGCGACAACCCGGACCGGGCCGCCACGTTCGACCGTGTCAGCAAGGGTGAGCTGCCCGAGGGCTGGGTGGACGCCCTGCCGGTGTTCGAGTCCGGCGGGGCGGTCGCCACCCGTGCCGCCTCCGGCAAGGTCCTCCAGGCACTCGGCCCGGTCGTCCCCGAGCTGTGGGGCGGCTCGGCCGACCTGGCGGGTTCGAACAACACCACCATCGACAAGACCAGTTCGTTCCTCCCGGAGGGCAACCCGCTGCCCGAGGCCGACCCGTACGGCCGCACGATCCACTTCGGCATCCGCGAGTTCTCCATGGCCGCGGAGATGAACGGCATCGCCCTGCACGGCAACACCCGGATCTACGGCGGCACCTTCCTGGTGTTCTCCGACTACATGCGCAACGCGGTGCGGATGTCCGCCCTGATGCAGCTGCCGGTTACGTACGTGTGGACGCACGACTCCGTCGGCCTGGGCGAGGACGGCCCGACCCACCAGCCGGTGGAGCACCTGGCCGCGCTGCGGGCCATCCCGGGCCTGAACGTCGTACGCCCCGCCGACGCCAACGAGACCGCGATCGTCTGGGCCGAGATCCTCGAGCGCCACAGCACCGCCCCGGCCCCGCACGGCCTCGCGCTCACCCGCCAGGGCGTGCCCACGTACGAGCCGGACCCGGACGCGGCGCGCGGTGGTTACGTGCGGTTCGAGGCCGAGGGCGGCAAACCCCAGGTGATCCTGATCGCGACCGGTTCCGAGGTGCATGTCGCCGCCGGGGCGCGCGAGCTGCTCGAGGGCGCCGGCGTGCCCACCCGCGTCGTGTCGATGCCGTCCGTGGAGTGGTTCGAGGAGCAGCCGCGCTCGTACCGCGACAGCGTGCTTCCGCCGTCGGTGAGGGCCCGGGTCGCCGTCGAGGCCGGGATCGGCCTGACCTGGCACCGGTTCGTCGGGGACGCGGGACGCATCGTCTCCCTGGAGCACTTCGGCGCCTCCGCCGACGCGCGGACCCTGTTCGCCGAGTACGGCTTCACCCCCGAGAACGTCGTCGCCGCCGCGCGGGAATCCCTGTCCGCGGCTCGTGGCTGACCGCACCGCCCGAAGGAAGATGATCACTGTGACCGAAGCGACCGCGAACGCGGGAGCACTCAAGCGCCTGTCCGACGAGGGCGTGTCGATCTGGCTCGACGACCTGTCGCGCCGGCGGATCGAGTCCGGCAGCCTGGCCGGGCTCGTCGCCACGGGGAACGTCGTCGGCGTCACCACCAACCCGTCCATCTTCCAGGCCGCCATCGGCTCGGGGGCGGGATACGAGGAGCAGCTCGCCGACCTGGCGGTGCGCGGGGTGACCGTCGACGAGGCCGTCCGGATGATGACGACCGCCGACGTCCGGGCCGCCGCCGACGTGCTGCGGCCGGTGTACGAGGCGAGTGGCGGCCGGGACGGCCGGGTCTCCATCGAGGTCGACCCGCGGCTGGCCCACGACACGGCGGCGACCGTCGCCGAGGCCCGGCAGCTGGCCTGGCTGGTGGACCGCCCCAACGTGATGATCAAGATCCCGGCGACGGAGGCGGGCCTGCCGGCGATCACGGAAGTGACCGGAGCGGGTATCAGTGTCAATGTGACGCTGATCTTCTCCCTGGAGCGCTACCGCGAGGTGATGGACGCCTACCTCGCCGGTCTGGAGAATGCGCGGGCGGCGGGGCTGGGCCTGTCGGCCGTTCACTCGGTCGCGTCGTTCTTCGTCTCCCGTGTGGACTCCGAGATCGACAAGCGGCTGGCGCTACTGGGCACGGACGAGGCCCTCGCCCTCAGGGGCCGGGCGGCCCTGGCCAACGCCCGGCTCGCCTACGAGGCGTACGAACAGGTCTTCGACGGGGAGCGCTGGCGGGCCCTGGAAGGCGCCGGAGCCAACCGGCAGCGCCCCCTTTGGGCCTCCACCGGTGTGAAGGACCCCGCCTACAAGGACACCCTGTACGTGGACGAGCTGGTCGCCCCCGGCACGGTCAACACCATGCCGGAGGCCACGCTGAACGCCGTCGCCGACCACGGCGACGTCCGGGGCGACACCGTCACCGGCGGCTACGACCGGGCCCGCGCGGACCTGGCGGCCGTCGAACGGCTCGGCATTGCATACGACGAGGTGGTGCGGCAACTGGAGGACGAGGGCGTGGCCAAGTTCGAGGTGGCCTGGCAGGACCTGCTGGACGCGGTCACCAAGTCCTTGAACAGCAAGGGAGTTGACGCGCAATGAGCGAGGGCATCGAAGGCATCCCCCAGACGGCCGAACAGGAGACCAAGGGGACCAAGGAGGACAAGGAGGCCCGGGCGGCCCAGGAGGCGGCCGGGGTCGAGCAGACCGGGGTGAGCGGCGCGGCGGAGGCCGCCCCGGCCACGGACCGCGCCGACACCGACTTCGTCAACCCGCTGCGCGACCCGCAGGACCGCCGGCTGCCCAGGATCGCGGGTCCTTCCGGGCTGGTCATCTTCGGCGTGACCGGCGACCTGTCCCGCAAGAAGCTCATGCCGGCGGTGTACGACCTGGCCAACCGCGGCCTGCTGCCGCCGGGCTTCTCCCTGGTGGGCTTCGCCCGCCGGGACTGGGAGGACCAGGACTTCGCGCAGGTGGTGCACGACGCGGTCCGTGAGCACGCGCGCACCCCGTTCCGCGAGGAGGTCTGGCAGCAGCTCGCCGAGGGCATGCGGTTCATCCCCGGCGACTTCGACGACGACACGGCGTTCAAGCAGCTGCGCTCCGCCGTCGAGGAGCTGGACGCCTCCCGGGGCACCAGCGGCAACTACGCCTTCTACCTCTCGGTGCCGCCGAAGTTCTTCCCGAAGGTCGTCCAGCAGCTGAAGAAGCACAAGCTGGCGAGCGCCCCCGAGGGCTCCTGGCGCCGCGCGGTCATCGAGAAGCCGTTCGGGCACGATCTGCGCTCGGCCGAGGAGCTCAACGCGATCGTGCACGACGTGTTCGACCCGGAGCAGGTTTTCCGCATCGACCACTACCTGGGCAAGGAGACCGTCCAGAACCTCCTGGCGCTGCGCTTCGCCAACCAGATGTTCGAGCCGATCTGGAACCGGTCGTACGTCGACCACGTGCAGATCACCATGGCCGAGGACATCGGCATCGGCGGCCGGGCCGGCTACTACGACGGCATCGGCGCCGCCCGTGACGTCATCCAGAACCACCTGCTCCAGCTGATGGCGCTCACCGCGATGGAGGAACCGGCCGCCTTCGACGCGGCCTCGCTGCTCACCGAGAAGCTGAAGGTCCTCAAGGCCGTGCGGCTGCCGCAGGGCCTGGGGCAGGGCACCGTGCGCGGGCAGTACGCGGCGGCGTGGCAGGGCGGCACCAAGGTGCGCGGCTATCTGGAGGAGGACGGCATCGACCAGTCCTCGACCACCGACACGTACGCCGCGGTCCGGCTCCAGGTGGAGAACCGCCGCTGGGCCGGTGTCCCGTTCTACCTGCGCACCGGCAAGCGGCTGGGCCGCCGCGTGACGGAGATCGCCGTGGTGTTCCAGCGGGCCCCGCACTCCCCCTTCGACTCCACCGCGACCGAGGAGCTGGGCTCGAACGCGATCGTCATCCGCGTCCAGCCGGACGAGGGCATGACGGTCCGCTTCGGCTCGAAGGTGCCGGGCACCTCGATGGAGATCCGGGACGTGACGATGGACTTCGCCTACGGCGAGTCGTTCACCGAGTCGAGCCCCGAGGCGTACGAACGGCTGATCCTCGACGTCCTCCTGGGCGACGCCAACCTGTTCCCCCGTCACCAGGAAGTGGAAGAGTCCTGGAAGATCCTCGACCCGATCGAGCAGTACTGGGCCACGCACGGCCGGCCCGCGCAGTACACCTCGGGCAGCTGGGGACCCGAGGAAGCCGACGAGATGCTCGCACGAGACGGACGGAGCTGGCGCAGGCCATGAAGATCGACCTGACCGATACGACGGCAAGCAAGATCAACAAGGCGCTGGTGCAGGGCCGCCGCGCCATCGGCACGCCCGCCGTGGGCATGGTCCTGACGATGGTGATCGTCACGGACGAGGAGAACGCCTACGACGCGATCAAGGCGGCCGAAGAGGCCTCGCACGAGCACCCCTCGCGGACCCTGGTCGTCATCAAGCGGCACGCCCGCACCCCGCGCGACCGCCAGTCCTCCCGGCTGGACGCCGAGGTCCGGGTGGGCGCCGACGCGGGCACCGGCGAGACGGTGATCCTGCGGACCTACGGCGAGGTGTCCGACCACGCGGACTCGGTGGTGCTGCCGCTGCTGCTGCCGGACGCGCCGGTGGTGGTGTGGTGGCCGGTGGACGCCCCCGAGGTGCCTTCCAAGGACCCGCTCGGGGCGCTGGCCCAGCGGCGGATCACCGACCTGTACGCCGTCGAGGACCCCCTGGAGACGCTCCAGGCCCGGGTCCGCGCCTACGCGCCGGGAGACACCGACCTCGCCTGGACCCGGCTGACGCCCTGGCGCTCGATGCTGGCGGCGGCGCTGGACCAGGCCCGGGCGCGGATCGTCTCGGCGGCGGTGGAGGCCGAGGCCGACAACCCCGCCGCCGAACTGCTGGCCCGCTGGCTGGAGGCGCGGCTGCACGTCCGGGTGGACCGCGTGGTCACCGCCGGGCCGGTCGTGACGGCCGTGCGCCTGGGCACGGAGAACGGGGAGATCGTCATCGACCGCCCCGAAGGGCCGCTGGCCACGCTGACCCTGCCGGGCCAGCCGTCGCGCACCCTCGCCCTGAAGGTCCGTGCCACCTCCGAACTCATCGCCGAGGAGCTGCGGCGCCTCGACGCGGACGAGATGTACGCCATCGCCCTGAACGGCGAGGCGACCGAGGAGACCCCTGCCCATGTCTGACTCCCCCTCCGCAACCCCCCGGCTCACCCGGCGTCCCGAGTGGACCGCCCTGGAGGACCACCGCAAGGACGCCCTGCCGCAGCCCGATCTGCGGGAGCTGTTCGCGGCGGATCCGGGGCGCGCCGAGCGCTACGTCGTGCACGTCGGCGACCTGCGGATCGACTACTCCAAGCACCTGGTCACCGACGAGACGCTGGCCCTGCTCCAGGAGCTGGCCGTCGCCACCGACGTGTTCGGGCAGCGCGACGCCATGTTCCGCGGCGAGAAGATCAACACCACCGAGAACCGGGCCGTGCTGCACACCGCGCTGCGCGCCCCGCGCGACGCCGTGATCGAGGTCGACGGCGAGAACGTCGTCCCCGGCGTGCACGCGGTGCTCGACAAGATGGCCGCCTTCGCGGACCGGGTGCGCTCCGGGGAGTGGACCGGACACACCGGCCGGCGGATCCGGAACGTCGTCAACATCGGCATCGGCGGCTCCGACCTCGGCCCCGCGATGGCGTACGAGGCGCTGCGGCCGTTCACCGCACGGGAGCTGACGTTCCGCTTCGTGTCGAACGTGGACGGCTCCGACCTGCACGAGGCGGTACGGGACCTGGACCCGGCGGAGACGCTGTTCATCGTCGCGTCCAAGACCTTTACCACGATCGAGACGATCACGAACGCCACGTCGGCGCGCTCCTGGCTGCTCGAAGGTCTCGGGGATGGGGGCACCTCCCGCTCGAGCGAAGCCGGGAGTGGGGGAGACAAGGCGGTGGCGAAGCACTTCGTCGCGCTGTCGACCAACGCGGAGAAGGTCGCCGAGTTCGGCATCGACGTCGACAACATGTTCGAGTTCTGGGACTGGGTCGGCGGCCGCTACTCCTACGACTCCGCGATCGGCCTGTCCCTGATGATCGCCATCGGCCCGGACCGCTTCCGGGAGATGCTCGACGGCTTCCGCATCGTCGACGAGCACTTCCGCAACGCCCCGGCCGAGGCCAACGCCCCGCTCGTCATGGGCCTGCTGGGCATCTGGTACGGCAACTTCCACGACGCCCAGTCGCACGCGGTGCTGCCCTACAGCCACTACCTGTCCAAGTTCACCGCCTACCTCCAGCAGCTCGACATGGAGTCCAACGGCAAGTCGGTGGACCGCGACGGGAACCCGGTGGACTGGCAGACCGGGCCGGTGGTGTGGGGCACGCCGGGCACCAACGGACAGCACGCCTACTACCAGCTCATCCACCAGGGCACCAAGCTCATCCCGGCGGACCTCATCGGCTTCGCCCGGCCCGTCGCCGAGCTCGGTGACGAACTGAAGGCGCAGCACGACCTGCTGATGGCCAACCTGTTCGCACAGGGGCAGGCGCTCGCCTTCGGCAAGACCGCCGAGGAGGTGCGGGCGGAGGGCGTGCCCGAGGAGCAGGTGCCGCACCGCACGTTCCGGGGCAACCGCCCGACCACGACGATCCTCGCCACCGAACTGACCCCGTCGGTCCTCGGCCAGCTGGTCGCCCTCTACGAGCACAAGGTGTTCGTGCAGGGCGCGGTCTGGAACATCGACTCCTTCGACCAGTGGGGCGTCGAGCTCGGCAAGGTCCTCGCCAAGCGCGTCGAGCCCGCCCTGACCGAGACGTTTTCATCAGCCGCTGACGCGGCGGGGTCCGTCCCCGGTCTCGATTCGTCCACGGCCGCGCTGGTGGCCGCCTACCGCAATCTTCGGGAAGTGAACTGACATGCAGATCGGTCTTGTGGGTCTCGGCAAGATGGGCGGCAACATGCGCGAGCGCCTGCGCAACGCCGGCCACACCGTCATCGGCTACGACACCAACCCGGACAAGTCCGACGTGGCCAGCCTGGCCGACCTCGTCAACCAGCTGGAGGCGCCGCGCACGGTCTGGGTCATGGTCCCGGCCGGCGACCCCACCCAGCACGTCATCGACCGTCTGGCGGACCTCCTCAAGCCGTACGACACGGTGGTCGACGGCGGCAACTCCCGCTGGACGGACGACGAGAAGCACGCCGAGGAGCTGAGCAAGCGCGGCATCGGCTTCGTCGACGCGGGCGTCTCGGGCGGCGTGTGGGGCCTGAAGAACGGCTACGCCCTGATGGTCGGCGGCGAGAAGGAGTACGTCGACCGGCTCCGGCCGATCTTCGAGGCGCTCAAGCCGGAGGGCCCGTACGGCTTCGTCCACGCGGGCAGCGTGGGCGCCGGGCACTTCGCGAAGATGGTCCACAACGGCATCGAGTACGCGATGATGCAGGCCTACGCCGAGGGCTGGGAGCTGCTGGAGGCCGTGGACTCGGTGGACAACGTCCGCGAGGTGTTCCGCTCCTGGCAGGACGGCACCGTCATCCGCTCCTGGCTGCTGGACCTCGCGGTCAACGCGCTCGACGAGGACGAGCACCTGGAGGGCCTGCGCGGCTACGCCCAGGACTCCGGCGAGGGACGCTGGACCGTGGAGGCCGCGATCGACAACTCCGTGCCGCTGCCCGCGATCACCGCGTCCCTCTTCTCCCGCTTCGCCTCCCGGCAGGACGACTCGCCGCAGATGAAGATGATCGCGGCGCTGCGCAACCAGTTCGGCGGCCACGCCGTCGAGTCCGCGAAGAAGGCGTAGGACGTGGGAGATCTGCTGCTGGTCCGCCACGGCGAGACGGAGTGGAGCCGGAGCGGACAGCACACCAGCTTCACCGACCTGCCCCTCACCCGGCACGGTGAGGAGCAGGCCGAGTCCCTCGCCCCGCTCCTGGCGGGCCGTACCTTCGCCCTGGTCCTCACCAGCCCGCTCGCCCGCGCGGTGCGCACCGCCGAACTCGCGGGCCTGACCGGGACCGTGCGGGACGCGGACCTGCACGAGTGGTACTACGGCGCCTACGAGGGCGTCACCACCGAGGAGATACACCGCACCCGGCCCGACTGGGACCTGTGGACCGACGGCGGGCCGGCCGGCTCCGACGGCCGGCCCGGCGAGTCGCCCGCCGAGGTCGGCGAACGCGCCGACCGGGTGCTCGGCCGGGCGGCGAAGGCGCTGCCCGAGGGCGATGTGATGCTGGTGGCGCACGGCCACTTCCTCCGCGTGCTGACGGCCCGGCGGCTGGGCCTGTCCCCTGCCGAGGGGCGGCTGTTCCGGCTGGAGACCGGGACGGTCTGCCGGCTGTCGACCGAGCACGGCCGGCCCGTGCTCGCGGAGTGGAACACCAGGGCGTAACCGGCCCCGGCCGGAGGTGAGTTGACAGCCTCCGGCCGGGCGCGTCAGAGTCCCCGCTGATGGAGATCGACGACATGACACCCGCCGAGGAGCGGGTGTGGCGTGCCTATCCGCGGGGCCAGGACGTGGACTTCCGGGGCCCGGCCGACGAGGACCCGGCGCGGGGCGCGGACTGGGGACCCGAACGGACCGTGCGCGCGTCCGTGGTGCGGGCGCTGCTGCTGAGCGCCCCGCAGGAGGACGGGGAGACGGCCGCCCTCCGGCTGGCGGGCGCACGGATCACCGGGGCTCTGAACCTCCAGTACGGCGAGATCGACCACGCCGTGCGCCTCAGTCACTGCTGGTTCGAGCACGTGCCCGTGCTCTACGCGGCCCGGCTGCGTCAGCTGAACCTGCGCGGCTCGGTGCTGCCCGGCCTGGACGCCGCCACCCTGCGGGTCGAGGGCGTCCTGCGCATGTCGGACTGTCTGTTCGACGGGCCCGTGCGGCTGGGCGGGGCGCAGATCTCCGGCGCGCTGTTCATGGACGGCGCCGCCATCGACGAGCCGCCGCACGGTCAGCCGGCGCTCCAGCTCAACCATGTGACCATCGGGGACGGCCTGTCGGCGCCGGGCCTGCGCACGCGCGGCGAGGTGCGGCTGACGGGCTCGTCGGTCGCCGGCACCGTCGACCTCAACGCGGCGCGGCTCACGGCCGGTGCGGGTGAGATCGCCCTCGACGCGGAGACGCTCACCGTCGAGGGCGACGCCCTGCTGCGCGAAGCGGACGTGCTGGGCTGGATCGGCCTGCGCGGCGCCCGGATCGCGGGCCGCCTCGACCTGTCGCACGCCCGGCTCGCGAACCCGGGGGACGCGGCGCTGCGGGCCAGCAGCTGCACCATAGGGCTACTCTGGCTGCGCAAGGGCCCTCGCCCGGAGGGCACCCTCAATCTGCGCCGTGCCCAGGTGGACGTGCTGTTCCTGGAGCCGGAGGTGGTCCCCGACGAGGTCCTGCTCAACAGTCTCGTCTACACCTCCCCCACCCCGCACGAGCCCGCCGAGCGGCGTCTGGTGATGCTGGAGCGGGATGGCGAGGGGTATGTTCCGCACGCCTACGAGCAGTTGACCGCCGCCTACCGCAGGATCGGCGACGATCCGGCCGCCCGCCTCGTCCAGCTCGCCAAGCAGCGCCGCCGGCGCGGCACCCTGCCCTGGTACGGCCGGCTGTGGGGCCATGTGCAGGACGCCACCGTCGGTTACGGCTTCCGTCCCCTGCGGGCCGCGGGCTGGCTGGTGTCGCTGCTCATGGCCGGCTCCCTCGCCTACGCGCTGCACCACCCAGCGCCGCTGAAGGCGGACGAGGCACCGCAGTTCAACCCGGTGTTCTACACACTCGACCTGCTGCTGCCGGTGATCTCCTTCGGACAGGAGGCCGCGTTCGCCCCCACCGGCGGCTACCAGTGGCTCTCCTACGCCCTGGTGCTGACGGGCTGGATCCTCGCCACCACCGTCGTCACCGGCATCACCCGGACCGTCAGCCGCATGTGAGTGCCCGCACCGCGTGCGTGCCGGACCAGTTCGCAGAAGGCCCGGCCGACGGTGCGGGTGCGGCAGCCGTGTCGGCTGTGTCAGCCGGGGGCGACCTCGGGAAGACCACGTCGCCGGGTGGCACCCTGCTCCTAGAATCACCGACAGCGGCCCCTGCGCTCCGAGGAACCTGATGACCAGCGACGAAGAACCGTCACAGCATGGCGAGTGCATCCGTGACGCGGCCCGTACCCGGGCCGAGATCCTGGACGTCGCCACGCAGGAGTTCGCGCGGGCCGGCTACGACGGGGCCCGGGTGGACGAGATCGCCGCCCGCACCCGCACCACCAAGCGGATGATCTACTACTACTTCGGCGGCAAGGAGCAGTTGTTCACGGCCGTGCTGGAGCGCGCGTACGGCGTGATCCGGGAGGCGGAGCAGCAGCTCGACGTCGACCATCCTGACCCGGTGGCGGCCATCCGGCGCCTGGCCGAGCTGACCTTCGACCACCATGAGCAGCACCCCGACTTCATCCGCCTGGTCAGCATCGAGAACATCCACCGGGCACAGCACATCGCCGGCTCCGAGAAGCTCGGGAAGATCGGCTCCCCCGCCCTGGACGTGATCCGGCGGATCCTGGCGTCGGGCCAGGAGTCGGGGCTGTTCACGGCCGACGTCGACGCCGTCGACCTGCACGCGATGATCTCCTCGTTCTGCTTCTTCCGGGTCTCCAACCGGCACACCTTCGGCGCGCTGTTCGGCCGCGACCTGCTCGACCGGGGGCGGCGCGCGCACTACCGCGCCATGCTGGGCGACATGGTGATCGCGTACCTGACGGCGGAGCGGACGACGGACTGAACGCCCGGAGCGCGCCCCCCTGACACCGGCGGCACACCGATGCACATCACCGGCTGTCCCCTATTGAGTACCCAGCGGGTCGATCAGCCGTGATCGGCACGTCCCCCTCCCGGTGGTTGTGCGCCGGGCGCGGTGCGTGGGGCTGGCCGCGCAGTTCCACGCACCCCTCAGGCCTCGACGCGTCAGGTGTTGGACCAGGCCCGCCGGCACAGGACCAGGCGGTAGCCGTCCGGGTCCTCGACGGTGACGCCCCACTGGTTCCAGTAGGGGTTGGGGGACTCGACCCGCTTGCCGCCGTGCTCCTCCAGGCGGGCGACCAGGTCGTCCGGAACGGGACCGTCCACGTAGACGACCAGCAGGTCCTCCTCCGTGGGGCGCGGTTCGACCGGGCGGGCGGGCTCGTGCACGAGCTCCAGGTGCCAGTCGGCGTCGGGCCAGCCGAGCATCAGCAGGTCGTGTTCCCCGGGTCCGTCCCCGCCCTCGGCCCGCCGCACCACGCCGAGCCCGAGCCCTGCGCTCCAGAACCGCTCGGCCGCCGCCAGGTCCCTCGACGGACGGGCGATACGGATGTGACTGCGACCGTTCACGGGCATCGTGACCTCTTCTCCTGGCGTCCTTCACCACTGCGACGACCCGAGCCTAGGAAACCGGCTTCCGCCGGGCCATCGGCCATTGGTCCTCGGTCCCGGGCCCCGGATCCCTCGCTCACGTGTTCCTGCGCGATCATGAACGGTTCCTGCACCACGGAAAGGGTCTGAGGCGGCCCGGGCGGGGTATGCCGGATCTCACCTCGACCAGCGCGACGGGAGAAGAGCCATGGCACAGCTGCGACAAGAGGTCGATCCGGGTGAGGCCGGGCTGGATCCGCAGGTGCTGGGCCGCATGGACCGGCACTTCGCCCGGCTGGTCGACGACGGGCGTCTGCCGGGCTTCCTCGTCTCCGTCGCCCGGGGCGGGCACGTCGCCCATCTGACGACACACGGTCTGCGCGACATCGCGGCCGGGCTCCCGGTCGAGCCCGACACGCTGTGGCGGGTCTACTCCATGACGAAGCCGGTCACCGCGGTCGCCGCGCTGCTGCTGGTGGAGGAGGGACGGCTCTCCCTGGACGACCCGGTCGCCGGCCACCTGCCCGCCTTCGCCGACCCGCGGGTCCACGTCGGCGGCTCCGGGGCGGACGTCGAGACCCGACCCGCCGAGAGCCCCATACTCGTCCGGCATCTGATGACCCACACCGCGGGCCTGACCTTCGGCTTCTACCACACCCACCCCGTCGACGCGCTGTACCGCGCGGCCGGGCTGGAGTCGTCGGTACCGCCGGGCGCGGACCTGGCCGAGACCATCGAGGTGTACGCGAGCCTGCCGCTGCAGTTCGACCCGGGCACCGAGTGGAACTACTCGGTCGCGAGCAACGTCCTGGGCCGGATCATCGAGGTCGTCTCCGGGCAGCCGCTCGACGTGTTCTGCGCCGAGCGGATCTTCGGGCCGCTCGGCATGACGGACGCCGGCTTCCATGTCACCGACGCGCAGGCGCCCCGGCTGTCCGAGATGTACGGGGAGAAGGAGGGCGGCGGCATCGAGCCGGCCCCGGGGCTCCCGCTGCGCGGTCGGCCGCGATTCCTGTCGGGCAGCGGCGGCATGGTGTGCTCGGCCCACGACTACCACCGCTTCATGGAGTTGCTGCGCCGCCGGGGCGAACTCGACGGCGTGCGGCTGCTCGCCCCGCAGACCATGGACCTCATGACCCGCAACCACCTGCCCGGCGGCGCCGATCTGCGGGCCTTCGGCAGCCGCCCCGCCCACGACGAGCCCGGCAACGAGGGGCTCGGCTTCGGCCTCAACTGCTCCGTGGTGATCGACCCGTCCCGCACCCTGGTGCCGTCAGGACTCGGCGCCTTCGGCTGGAGCGGCGTGGCCACGACGACGTTCTGGGTGGATCCGGGCCGCGACCTGACGGTGCAGTTCATGACGCAGGTGCGGCCCAGAACCCCTCACTCGGTCTTCAAGGACCTGAAGCGGCTGGTTCACGAGGCGCTGTCGGACTGATGCCCGCTACTGATCGACGCGCAGTGCGAACTCCACCCCGCTCCCGGCCAGTTCCCGTAGCCACTGCCCGGAGCGGGCGGCCGTCCCGGCCGCGCGGTTCAGGCCCGGCGGCAGGGAGCCGTCCAGGACGTGACGGACACCCAGCGCGAGGGTCCGCGAGACGCAGCGGGCCATCGCGCTCTCCTCGGCGTCGCCCACCAGGTCGAGGAGGTATCCGCCCTTCCACGACCGCCCCGAGGCGGCGCGTACGTCCAGGGACACGGCGAGGACGACCCGGTCGTGGTCGTCGTCCGTGGTGGGGTAGGCGGCGGCCAGTTCGCGGGCGAGGGCGGCGATGCGCCCGTCGTCGCCTGTCTTGAGCTCCTCGAAGACGCCGTCCCAGGCTCGCAGCCAGCCCTCCAGACGCAGGGTGCCGCGCACGAACGTCCGCGGTGTCCAGGCGTCCGGCAGCCCGTACTGCGCGACGAACGGGACGCTGTCGCGGTTGGGATAGACCTCGAAGGTCTCCCCGTCGACGACATGCCGCCGGGTCGCCTCCCAGGGCCGCTCGGCGACCGTCCGCGCACCGCCCTCGATGTAGCGGGCCGGGGAGCGCAGGGCGCCCAGGACACCCGCCGGTGCCCAGCTGAAGCGGTACGTGAAGTCGTTCGGGACGGCGGGGATTCCGCCGCAGTACGACGTGAGGGTGTACGAGGCGGGCGTCTCGTCGCCGATCGCCTCGCGGGCCCGGGCGACCAGGTCGTGGGCGAACAGGTGGTCGATGCCCGGGTCGAGCCCGGCCTCGGTGAGGACGACGAGCCCGGCCCGCACAGCGGCGGGCACCTGCTCCAGCACCGCGTCCGACACATAGCTGGAGCACGCGAAGTGCGCCCCCTGCCGGACGCACTCGGCGAGCAGCGGGGCGTGCTCCGGCGCCGGCAGCATCGACACGACGACATCGCCCGGCGCGAGTTCGCAGGCGAGCGCGGGAAGGGTGTACGCGCGGGGTTCGGCCCGGCCGGCGAGACCCAGCCGGCCGAGGGCGTCTGCGGCGCGGGCCTCGGTGCGGTGCCAGAGCCGGACGCGCTCGGCGGTGTCGCACAGCGCGGCGAGACCGCTGCCCGTGGACAGTCCGGCTCCGATCCAGTGGACGGTGCCGCTCGCCGCCGCCGGTTCAGTGGTCATAGGGCTTCCCGTCGTCGAGGCCGAGTGCACGGGACGTGTCACGGAACCGCTCCAGGCAGCGCCCCCAGGCCCCGGAGACGCCGAAGTCGAGCAGGTGGGGCAGCAGGGCGGCCGAGAAGTCGGCGCTGGACTCCAGCGGCAGCAGGGAGGGCAGGTTGTCGATGGCGATGAGGTCGAGCGGCGGTTCGTCGCGCAGCCGGCGGACCGGCTCGTCCCAGTCGGTGGTCTCGTCGTACACCGGAAGGACGTTGAGCGGGGAACCGACGTCGCAGGTCACGTCGCACAGGGTGCGCAGGCGGCGGCCGGGGGCGTCGAGGTCCTGCTCGCGGAGGAAGGGCGGGACGGGGGTGGTGGCGAGCACCGCGTTCACCATCACGTCGTGCCGCAGCAGCGCGGGGCGGTCCAGGTCCCGGGTCTCGGCGAGGTCCCAGCAGGCCGGGTCGACGCCGGCGGTGGCGAAGGCCGCGCGGGCGCCGCGGCCGCTGCGGCCCAGGGCGCCGATGACGAGGCCGGTGAACCCGGCGTCGGAGGCGGCGGGCTTCAGCGTCTCGTCCAGGTCTTCCTTGGTGGTCGGCGTCAGCGGTGCCCGCAGCCGGTCCCGGTGCCGGAGCACGGCCAGGGCGGCGCCGAGATAGCCGGCCCAGAAGCCGAAGGCGGCGAGGCGCCGCCCCGTGTCGTCCACCAGGTACTCCAGGTCGAACAGCGCCCCGCCCCCTGCGGCGAACCGGCCCAGCAGCTCCGCCGCTCCCGGCTGGCCCTTGTAGGCGTGGCCGAAGAAAATGTGCCGGTGCGTCAGTTCCGCCGGTTCCGCGGGCAGTTCCTTCAGGCCGAGCACGACGGCGTCCCGTGGGGCCGTCACCCAGGAGCCCGCGGGGGCGAGGCGGCAGCCGGCCGCCTCGTACTCCTCGATCGGGAAGATGCGCTGCGGGGACTCCTCGACGGTCAGTTCCACTCCGTTCCCGACGAGCCGCCGGGCGTCGTCGGGCACGATCGGAGTGCGTCGCTCGGTCGTTCGGGCCTCGTGGCGCAGCCACAGATGGAGCTCGGTCATACCAGGTGGGCCTCCGGGTGAGGCGTCGGCCGCTGAGAGCCGACGCTTCTGGGTCGGACGTCCACGAAGCGTACGCGGCCCGCCTGCGGGTCGCGTACGGATTCGCCCAGGTCACGTCGGGGAACCGGGACCGGCCGGGGTGGTCAGGAGGAGCTGACCACCGCGTCACGGATTCGCTCAGGTCACGTCGAGGGACCGGGACCGGCCGGGGTGGTCAGGAGGAGCTGACCACCGCGTCCAGGTGCGGCAGGTGATGGTCGAGGCGCTCCCGCTTGGTGCGCAGATAGGTGATGTTGTTCTCGCACGGCGGGATCAGCAGCGGTACCTGCTCGGCGACCTCGATGCCGTGGTCCACCAGCGCCTCGCGCTTGCGCGGGTTGTTGGACATCAGGCGCACCGACCGCACGCCGAGGTCCTCCAGGATCCGGGCGGCGACTCCGTAGTCGCGGGCGTCGACCGGGAGGCCGAGGGCGAGGTTGGCCTCGACGGTGTCGAGGCCCTCGGCCTGCAGGGCCATCGCGCGCAGCTTGGCGAGCAGGCCGATGCCGCGGCCTTCATGCCCTCTGAGGTAGACCACGACGCCGGCGCCCTCGGCGACGACCGCGCGCAGGGCGGCGTCGAGCTGGTCGCCGCACTCGCAGTGCTGGGAGCCGAAGGCGTCACCGGTCAGGCACTCCGAGTGCAGCCGGATGAGGACGTCGTCCGTGCCGATCTCTCCGTAGACCAGCGCCACCTGTTCGTCACCGCGGTCATGGTCCAGGTAGCCGACCGCCTGGAATTTCCCGTACACGGTGGGCAAGGGCGCATTCACGACGCGTTCCACGCCGGTCCGCTGCGCCGACTTCTTGCCGAGTACGCCAACTTTTTCTGTCATGATTCTCGAGTTCCTAAGCAGAGACGAAAGGCCGTGACGTTATGAGTGATCTGGTGCCGGCGGACACCACGGAAGACGTACGGACGCGGGGCGCCGATGTCTCACGGCAGGTCGCGGTGCTTCCCGTGGGGAGCTTCGAGCAGCACGGTCCGTACCTCCCGCTGGCGACCGACACGCTCGTCGCCTGTGCCGTCGCGCGGGAGATAGCCGGCGCGTACCCGGTGCACCTCCTTCCTCCGGTGACGATCTCGTGCTCGCACGAGCACGCGGCCTGGCCGGGGACCGTGAGCATCTCCTCGGTGACCCTTCATGCGGTGGTACGGGACATTGCGGCTTCGCTGCGCCGGTCCGGCGTCGACGCCCTGGTGGTGGTCAACGGGCACGGCGGCAACTACGTGCTGGGCAACGTGGTTCAGGAATCCTCCGCGCGCGGCGAGCGGATGGCGCTCTTCCCGGCCGCGGAGGACTGGGAGGCGGCGCGCGAGCGGGCGGGGGTGGTCACCTCGCTGCTCACCGACATGCACGCGGGGGAAATAGAGACCTCCATCCTTCTGCACGCTCATCCCGAAATGCTCCGTCCCGGTTATGAGACTTCCGATTTCGTCGCTGACGACCGGCGTCATCTGCTCACCCTCGGCATGTCCGGCTACACCGATTCCGGTGTCATCGGTCGTCCCTCGCTGGGTTCGGCGGAAAAGGGGAAGGAACTCCTGGCGAGCCTGGCGGATTCCTTCGGGGCGTATTTCTCGATGCTGACCTCCGACGCGTAGTCAACCTGCGGCGCGGGCTCGGGTTCCGGGGCCTGTGCGGTGGCCCGGGACCCGGCCCGCAGGCCCGCGTACCAGCGCGCGACGAGGACGATCAGGCCGGGCAGGCTCGCCACGAGGCTGAGCACCCCGTAGACGACCGCGACGGCCAGTCCCCGGCCCGCGCCGAGCCCCGCGGCGCCGAACGCCCAGGCGGTGACGCCCTCCCTGGGCCCCCAGCCGCCGACGTTCAGCGGCAGCCCCATCGCCAGCAGGGCGAGGACCGCGAGGGGCAGCAGGACGGCCACGGAGGCGGCGGTCCCGGCGACCCGGGCGGCGAGTACGAACATCGCGACGTAACCTGCCAGCACCACCGCGGAGGAGACGACCACTCCGGGCCCGTTCCGACGCGACAGCAGCCCTTCGCGGGCCTCGGCGAGGACCGCGCGCAGCCTGCGGCCGCGGGCGGAGGGCGCCGGGCGGTTCATGCGCAGGGCGAAGACGACGGCGAGTGCGCCCAGGGCGGCCAGGGCCGCGAGCGGGGCGATGTGCCGGGCCTCGTCCAGTACGGGGGACGGCATGACCAGCAGGACGACAGCACCGACCGCGAACAACGCGATCTGCCCGGCGGTCCGTTCGAGGACGACGGCCTTCACACCCCGCCGCAGATCCCCCTCGCTCTGCCCGTGCCGCACGGCCCGGTGCACATCGCCGAGGACGCCGCCGGGCAGCGCCGCGTTCAGGAACAGCGCACGGTAGTAGTCGGCGACGGCCGGTCCGAACGGCAGCCGGATCCTGAGCCCCCGGGCGACGATCGCCCACCGCCACGCGCTGCACACGGTGGTGACGAGCCCGATGCCGAGCGCGAGCAGCAGCGACACGCCGTCGATACGCCGCAGCCCGTCCAGGAAGACGCCGGTACCGAGCCGCCAGAACAGCACCGCCAGGATGGCGATCCCGGCGATGGTGCCGAGATGCGTACGGACCGCCGGAGTGCCGAGCCGGGCGAGAGCGGTACGGATCGGGCCACGCGGAGAAGCACCGGCGCGGTCCTGGGCGGGCGACGACGTACCGGTGCCGTTCGGGCCGACGGAGCCGGCGCCGCCCAAGCCGGCGCTGTCCGTGCCGACGCTGTCCGTACCGGTGTCGGTCGGGGCGGTGTCGGTCGGGGCGGTGTCGATGGAGCCGTCGCCGCCCAAGCCGGCGCTGTCCCTGTCGGCGCTGTCCCTGCCGCCGTCGATCCGGGCGGTACCGCCCAGGCCGGTGCCGTTCGGGCCAGTGCCCTCCGGGGCGGGCGGCGACGTGCTGTCGGCGGCCGGCGGCGGGACTGCGGCCAGCCGGCCCGGGCCGGCCGGGGT
>NZ_POUC01000729.1 GCF_002891435.1 Streptomyces cahuitamycinicus | reverse complement strand
GGCCCTTGCCGGGGCGGGGCGGGCCGTCGGGGAGGCGGTCCTTCCAGTGCAGCCAGCCCGCGCGGGCCAGGTGCGTCACGAGGTGCGGGCCGTCAGCGGTCCGTAGGTCGAGGAACTTGCCGTACCTGCGTACGGCGGCGACCTCGTGGCCCTCCAGCGCGGACAGGGGCGGTTCGTACGTCTTCAGGACGCTGATCGCCACGGGCAGCACCCGTACGATCTCGTGGCCGACGAGGTGCTCGGTCAGGAAGTCCTTCAGCGCCTCGACCTCGGGAAGTTCCGGCATGGGTCCAGAGTGCCACCACGGGCGCCTAGCTAGTCGCGGCCGGGCACCACGAACTCGCACCACACGGCCTTGCCACCGCCCCGGGCCTCCACGCCCCACACGTCGGTGAGCAGCTCGACCAGGAGCAGGCCCCGCCCGGAGACACCCGAGTCACCCGCCTCCCGGCGGCGCGGCAGGGCGCTGGAGGAGTCCTCGACCTCGACGCGCAGCCGGCGCTCCGAGCCGGTGAAGGCCCGCAGGGTGACGACCGCGGAGCCCTCGGTGTGCATCAGGGCGTTGGTGATCAGCTCGTCGGCGACCAGTTCGATCTCGTCGGCGCGGTCGCCCGCTCCCCAGCCGGCGACCGCGGTGCGGATCAGGTGCCGGGCCTCGGCGAGGGCGCCGGGGTCGCCGGGGGCCACGTGCCGCTGGAGGCGGCGGCCCGACCGCGTGCCGTCCGGGTCGCGGCGGCGCAGCAGGAGCAGCGCCACGTCGTCGTCGCCGCCGCGCTCGGCGGCCACGTCGATGAGCCGGTCGGCGAGGTCCCGTACGTCCTCGGGACCGGTGTCGACGAGCGCGGTGAGGGTGCGCATGCCGTCGTCGAGGTCGGCGCCGGGCTGCTCCACCAGGCCGTCGGTGCACAACAGCAGGGTGTCGCCGGGATCGAGCTCTATGGTACCGACGGGGTAGTCGAGGCGGCCGAACTCCGCGGACAGGCCGAGCGGCAGCCCGCCGGGGACGGTGACGCGGCGGCAGGAGCCGTCGGTGTGCCGCACCAGCGGGTCGATGTGCCCGGCCCGGACCATCTGGAGCACGCCGGTGGTCAGGTCGGCCTCGGCGTAGAGGCAGGTCGCGGAGCGGTCGGTGTCGAGCTCGTGCAGGAAGACGGAGGCCCGGGCCATGACGGTGGCCGGGGGGTGCCCCTCGGCGGCGTAGGCGCGCAGCACGATGCGCAACTGGCCCATGACGGCGGCCGCGTGCGTGTCGTGGCCCTGGACGTCTCCGATGACGGCGCCGACCCGGCCGCCGGGCAGCGGGATCAGGTCGTACCAGTCGCCGCCGATGTCCCGGCCGACGGAGCCGCCGAGGGTGGCGGCGCGGTAGCGCACGGCGACGTCGGCGCCGGGCACGCTCGGGATGGTCCGGGGCAGCATGGCCTGCTGGAGGCCCTGCGCGAGGTCCATCTCCTGCTCGTAGAACATGGCCCGCTGCAGGCTCTGCGCGATGCTGCTGCCGAGCGCCACGAGGACGTTGCGTTCCTCGGAGGTGAAGCCGTACCGGTCGCTGTAGAGCAGCCCCACCACGCCGATCGGCCGGGCCTGGACGATGAGCGGCAGATAGGCGGCCGAGGTGATGTCGAGGTCCGTGATGTGGGGCCACAGGATCGGGTAGCGCTCGGCGAACTCCTGCGGGGACTCGATGAAGCACGGGCCGAGGGTCCGGACGGCCTCACTCATCGGGTAGGGCTCGTCGATCCGTGTGACGCGGGTGCCGGGCACGAAGCTGTCCGCGGGGCCCTCGGCGACGAGGCGGATGCGGCCGGCCTCGACGAGACCCATGACGAGGCTGGCGGCGCCCAGGTGGGTGAGGCCGTGGGTGTCCTTGAGGACGTCGATGACGTCCTGGACGGTGCGGGCGTGGGCGAGGGCGGCCGTGGTGAGTTCGACGACGTTGGTCTGCTCCCGGCGGGCCTCGTCCAGGGCGGCCCGGTCGCGGCGGGCGGCGCTCTCGCCGAGTTCCTGGGTGGCGTCCCGGATGATGCCGATGATGCGGCGGGGGCGACCGGTGTCGTCGCGCCGGATGTAGCCCTGGGTGTGGGTCCAGCGCAGGGTGCCGTCGCGGCGGCGGATGCGGAAGTAGGCGCCGTAGTTCTCGCTGCCGTCCTTCAGGGCCTGGGAGACCGCGGTGTCCAGGCGCCGGGACTCGTCGGGCGGGACGCGCTTGGCGAGGGTTTCGGGGTGGTCGTCGTACTCGTCGGGGCGCACGTCGAAGACCTCGTGGGCCTGGGCGTCCATCTGCATCAGGCCGGTGTCCAGGTCCCAGTCGAAGCTGCCCATCCGGTTGAGCGCGAGAATCGGGTC
>NZ_POUC01000728.1 GCF_002891435.1 Streptomyces cahuitamycinicus | reverse complement strand
CACCCTAGAGTTCGTCGGCAGCGTCAGATGTGTATAAGGGACAGGTGCGGGTGACATCGAGCGACATGGTCGGTCCCTCTTCTCGGTGGCGGACGGCGGGTGCGCGGGTCGGTCATGCGCGGCGGGCGGCCCGGCGACGTGGCCGGGCCGCCCGTCCGCTGTCGGGTGGTCGTGTGAGTTCCAGCCTGGCCCGGTCCGCGGCGGATACCCATCGGGTGCGGGCCCCATTTGCACCGGTGCGAGGGACCCATGCGGCCGTGCCATGGGTGGTGCGTGCCCGGGGAAATGGGGGCCAGGTCCCATGGACGGGACGCGCGGGAAGGGGCAGCCTGGCCGCAGGCTTGCTCGAACGCCCGGCCCGCGAACGCGGTGGGCTCGGCGATGCCCGACAGTGGAGGTGAGACAGAGTTCGTAGAAGGGGAGGCGCGGGGACGGTGTCCTTGTTCTGGCGGATCTTCGCGCTCAATGCCGTGGTGCTGGGCGCGGCCACGGCCTTGCTGCTGTTGGCTCCGGTGACCGTCTCGGTGCCGGTGCTGTTGACCGAGGCGGTGATTCTGGTCGGCGGGCTGGCCGTGATGCTCGTCGCGAACGCCGCACTGCTGCGGTTCGGCCTGGCCCCGCTGGACCGGCTCACGAAGCTGATGGCCACCGTGGACCTGCTGCGCCCCGGCCAGCGCCTGCCCGCTTCCGGCGGCGGCGGGGTCGCCGAGCTGATCCGTACGTTCAACGCCATGCTGGAGCGGCTGGAGCAGGAACGGGCCGCGAGCAGCGCCCGGGCCCTGCTGGCCCAGGAGGCGGAGCGCCGGCGCATCGCCCAGGAACTGCACGACGAGGTCGGCCAGAGCATGACCGCGATCCTGCTGGGACTCAAGCGCTGCGCGGACGACGCTCCGGAGCCGCAGCGCGCGGAGTTGCAGGAACTTCAGGAGATCACCCGGGAGAGCCTGGACGAGGTGCGCCGCCTGGTGCGCCGGCTGCGGCCCGGCGTGCTGGACGATCTGGGCCTGGTCAGCGCGCTGACCTCGCTCAGCGAGGACTTCGCCGCCCATACCGGGCTGCTGGTCACGCGCCGCTTCGACGCCGACCTGCCCCCGCTGGATCGGGAGACGGAGCTGGTTCTCTACCGCATCGCGCAGGAGTCCCTGACCAACGTCGCCCGCCACGCGGACGCCGGACGGGTCACCGTCGCCCTGCGCCGCGCCGACGACGGCGTGGTGCTGACGGTGACCGACGACGGCAGCGGCATCGAGGCACCCCGCGAAGGCGCCGGCATCCGCGGGATGCGCGAGCGGGCCCTGCTCGTCGAGGGCATCCTCGAGATCACCCCGGCACCCCGGTCCGGCACCCGGGTCCAGCTCACCGCGCCCCTCGCAAGGAAGCAGTTCTGACCATGCCCGACACGGCCATGCCCGCTCCGGCGGATGCGAGCACGATCCGCATCCTGCTCGCCGACGACCACGCACTGGTGCGCCGCGGTGTGCGGCTCATTCTCGACCAGCAGCCGGACCTCGAAGTGGTCGCCGAGGCCGGTGACGGGGCCGAGGCCATCGAGCTGGCCCGCACCCGCGATGTCGACCTGGCCGTGCTCGACATCACCATGCCGCGGCTGACCGGTCTGCAGGCCGCCCGCGAACTGGCCACTGCCAGGCCGGGCTTGCGGATCCTGATGCTCACCATGCACGACAACGAGCAGTACTTCTTCCAGGCCTTGAAGGCCGGCGCGAGCGGGTATGTGCTGAAGTCGGTGGCCGACCGTGACCTGGTCGCCGCCTGCCGGGCCGCCATGCGGGACGAGCCCTTCCTGTACCCCGGCGCGGTCACCGCCCTGATCCGCAACTACCTTGACCGGGCACGCCAAGGCCAGGAAGACCCCGACCGGATTCTCACGCCGCGTGAGGAGGAGGTCCTCAAGCTGGTCGCCGAGGGCAACTCCTCCAAGGAGATCGCCGATCTGCTGTTCATCAGCATCAAGACCGTCCAGCGCCATCGCGCCAACCTGCTGCAGAAGCTCGGCCTGCGCGACCGTCTCGACCTGACCCGCTACGCGATCCGGGCCGGACTGATCGAGCCCTGACCGGGAGCCGGGCCCGGCCGACACGCCACGACGAGAGGGGGGACGGTGCGCCACAGCGCGCGCACGGCGCCCGTCGTCCGCCCTGGCCGCCCTCGCCCTGGCCTGCTACGGATCTCACAGCGCGCGAAGCCGTCTCGGGAAGGCGCGGCGGTCACGACGTGAGGCGGTCCAGCGCGGTCAGGACCGGGGCCACGCCGTCCTCCTCGGCCAGGCGGCGGGCCAGCTCCCGGGCGTGGCCGCGGTGCCGGGGGTCGCCCGTGGCGCGGCGCAGGGCGGGGG
>NZ_POUC01000727.1 GCF_002891435.1 Streptomyces cahuitamycinicus | reverse complement strand
GACCAGGCCCGGGGAGGGGAGAACCACTTGAACGGGCGACCGATATCGGGGGCGTCGGTTGGGCGCGGGAACGGAGTGCTGGCGCTGATACTCGGCGTGCTGCTGCTCGCCGTCACGGCGTGCGGCGGCGGGGGCACCGGCTCCGGTTCCGGCGGGAACGACAGCAAGGGCAAGGGCTCGGACGCCGCGCAGAGCAAGCAGTCCGAGGCGGTCGTCAGCATCACCCCCAAGGACGGAGCCAAGTCCGTCGACACGAGCGGTGCGCTGAAGGTCACCGCCGCCAAGGGGAAGCTGACCGAGGTCGAGGTCAAGGACGCCAAGGGCAAGAAGATCGACGGCGAGATATCCGGGGACGGCGCCACCTGGACGCCGTCCACCCATCTGGCCGGTGCCACCAAGTACACGGTCCACGCGGTCGCCAAGGACTCCGAGGGCCGCACGGCCGCCGAGGACGCCGGCTTCACCACACTGACCCCGGAGAACACCTTCATCGGCACCTTCACACCCGAGGACGGCTCCAAGGTCGGCGTCGGGATGCCGTTCTCCATCCGCTTCTCGCGGGGCATCACCCACCCGGAGGACGTAGAGAAGGCCATCCGCATCAAGACGGAGCCGGCCGTCGACGTCGAGGGCCACTGGTTCGGCAACGACCGCCTCGACTTCCGCCCGGAGAAGTACTGGAAGCCCGGCACCAAGGTGACCGTCGACCTGAACCTCGACGGCGTCGAAGGCCGCTCCGGCGTCTACGGCGAGCAGGACAAGAAGGTCGAGTTCACCATCGGCCGCAACCAGGTCTCGGTCGTCGACGCCAAGAAGCTCACCATGAAGGTGATGCGCGACGGCAAGGTCGTCAAGACCATCCCGGTCACGACCGGCAAGCCCGGCATGGAGACCTGGAACGGCCAGATGGTCATCAGCGAGATGCTCACGGTGACCCGGATGAACGGCGAGACCGTCGGTTACGGCGGCGAGTACGACATCAAGGACGTCCCGCACGCCATCCGCCTGACCACCTCCGGCACGTTCCTGCACGGCAACTACTGGGCGAGCGGCGCCTTCGGCAACTACAACGCGAGCCACGGCTGCATCGGCCTGCGTGATGTGCGCGGCGGCTGGGACGAGAAGGTGGCCGCCGCGTGGTTCTTCAACCACTCGATGGTCGGCGACGTGGTGGTCGTCAAGAACTCCGAGGACCGGATCGTCGACCCGGACAACGGGCTCAACGGCTGGAACATGTCCTGGGAGAAGTGGAAGAAGTAGTACTCCGCCGCTGGCAAGAGGGCCCCGGTGTGACGGACCGCACCGGGGCCCCACCCGTTAGTCGTGGTTAACCTGCTGCCTATGACCGTCTCTCTCGAAGTCGCTGAAGGCGTCGGCACGCTCCGTCTCGACCGCCCGCCCATGAACGCGCTGGACATCGCCACGCAGGACCGGCTGAAGGAACTCGCCGAGGAGGCCACGCGGCGCGAGGACGTCCGGGCCGTGGTGGTCTACGGCGGCGAGAAGGTGTTCGCGGCCGGCGCGGACATCAAGGAGATGCAGGCGATGGACCACACCGCGATGGTCCTGCGCGCCCGCGCCCTGCAGGACTCGTTCACGGCGGTGGCGCGGATCCCCAAGCCGGTCGTCGCGGCCGTGACGGGCTACGCGCTGGGCGGCGGGTGCGAGCTCGCCCTGTGCGCCGACTTCCGCATCGCCGGCGAGAACGCCAAGCTCGGCCAGCCGGAGATCCTGCTCGGCCTGATCCCCGGCGCCGGCGGCACCCAGCGCCTGGCCCGCCTGGTCGGCCCCTCCAAGGCCAAGGACCTCGTCTTCACGGGCCGGATGGTGAAGGCCGAGGAGGCCCGCGAGATCGGCCTGGTCGACCGGGTCGTCCCCGCCGACGAGGTGTACACCCAGGCGCACGCCTGGGCGGCGAAGCTGGCGCAGGGCCCGGCGCTCGCGCTGCGCGCCGCGAAGGAGTCGATCGACACCGGCCTGGAGACCGACATCGACACGGGCCTGGCGATCGAACGGAACTGGTTCGCGGGCCTGTTCGCCACCGAGGACCGCGAGCGGGGGATGCGCAGCTTCGTGGCGGAGGGGCCGGGCAAGGCGAAGTTCCTCTGAACCCCCTCCAGGGGTTGCAATTGACACGGTGTCTGACCCGGCGTCCCCCGATAGGGCGGTTTATGGCAGCCTTAAGGCAACCTTAAGCCCGTCTGGTCGTGGGAGGCCGCCGGTCACTCCGGAACGGGACGTTCCAGCAGGTCGGGAAGGCCCCGCGCGACTTTGACGTGTCTCTGGCATATGACAACGGACGGCTGTTTCACCGCCCGTTCACCGGGGCGTATTCCCCGGGAACGGCCCCGTGCGGCGCTCCGGGCGGCCATGATGGGGGCATGGCGGGGCT
>NZ_POUC01000726.1 GCF_002891435.1 Streptomyces cahuitamycinicus | reverse complement strand
GGCGGGGACGGGGGACAGCTGTACCGCCACCGGCAGTTCGAAGTCCGGGGTGTCCGGCGGCAGCGGCAGCCGCATGGTGGCTGCGCGCAGCTCCTCCTCGTCGACGTACACCTCGTGGTGAGGCTCGCTGCCCGGCGCGGTGTTGTGGACGAGCTCCCAGAGCGTGAGCGCCGAACCGTCGGCGAGCAGCCACGTGTGCCGGTACGTCTCCCGGTGCAGGCCCGCGCTGTGGTGCGCGGAGTGCAGCGAACCGTCGTGCGCCAGCGCGCAGTCCAGACGCCTTATCGTCTCGTCCGGTAGCTCGAAGGAGTTCAGGGCGCGGCCGAGGAGTCGCGCGAGGTGCTCCTCCGGAGACTCGGGCGAGTCGTGGGGTTCGTACGCTGCCGTCTCGTACGGAACGCTCAAGGTTTCTCCCGGCGTTGCTGCATGTCACCTTGTGGGTGCATACGGTAGCCCCTCGGTCGGACATCATGTCCGGGAACCGAGAAAACGTACGTCCGGGAAAACGCCCGGGCCACGCGAAAAGTTCCCGCGCGGCCCGGTCGGCCCGTCAAAAACCCCAGCTGGGGTGGTCTTTCAGGTGGTCAGGAGGCGCTGCCCGAGACCCACTGGCTCCAGGCCACGTTCCAGCCGTTGAGCCCGTTGTCCGGCGCCACCGTCTTGTCGGGGGAGTTCTTCACGATCACCACGTCCCCGATGAGGGAGTTGTCGTAGAACCACTTGGCCGGCGTGCTGCCGCCCGCGCCCTGGACGTCGGCGAGACCGACGCAGCCGTGGCTGGTGCCCTGGCGGCCGAAGGGCGGGTTGCCCTTGTTGTACCAGTAGTTGCCGTGGATGAACGTGCCCGACGTCGTCAGACGCATCGCGTGCGGTACGTCCGGGATGTCGTACTCCCCGCCCAGCCCGACCGTCCGGCTGTTCATCCGGGTCTGGACGAACTTCTCGGAGATCACCATCTGCCCGTTGTACGTGGTGTGCTCCGGGCTGCCCGCCGAGATCGGGATCGTCTTGACGGTCTTGCCGTCCCGGACGACCGTCATGGTCTGGGTGCCGGCGTCGACCGTGGAGACCTGGGAACGGCCCACCGTGAAGGTGACCGTCTTCTTCTGCACGCCGTAGACGCCGTTAGCGCCCTCGACCCCGTCCAGGTCGATTTTCATCGTGACCTTGGAGCCGGCCTTCCAGTACTCCTCCGGCCGGAAGTCGAGCCGCTGCCCGTTGAACCAGTGCCCGACGACCTTCTGCCCACTGCTGGAGGAGACCGTGATGTGCGACTGCACGGCCTTCCGGTCGGTGATGGCCTTGTCGAAGGTGAACGACACCGGCATGCCCACGCCGACCGTCGTGCCGTTGTCCGGCGTGTACGTCCCGATGAAGCTGTTCGACGACGTCACCGTCGTGAAGATCGAGTTGGCCGCGGCCGTCCGGCCGTCCGAGTCCTTCGCGGTCGCCGATATCCGGTACTTCGTCCCGCGCTCCAGCTGCTCCTTCGGCTTCCAGACCTTGCCGTCACCGGAGACCGAACCCGCCACGGTCTGCCCGCTGCCCGCCACGGTCATCTTCACCTCGGTCAGCTTCCCGTCGCTGACCTTCACGCCGGTCCTGTTGATGGACGCGCCGGTCGAACCGTCCTTCGCCGAGATGGCGATTTTCGCCACGGACGTCTTCGTGCCGCCCTTGCCGCCTTTGCCGTCGTCATCGGCGTTGGCGCTGCCACCGCAGGCGGTGAGGGTCAGGGCGCCGACCATCAGGGCGGCACAGGCCCCCAGAGTGCGCCGCGCTGAAATGTTCGGCGTTGTCACGGGCTGCTCCCAGTTCATGTGATGTTGCGTGATCCGCTCCAGTACGTGAGGGAAGAGGGGCCGGGGAGCCGGCCGGGTTCCGTCCGTTCCCCATGAAGGCCGTCACGTGACAGAACCGCGACAAAAACCGGTTCAGTTGGGGATCCGCTGTGCCCGCAGGCCCGTTCAGCCCCCCGCGTACAGCTCCCCGTATGACGGCCACGCCCCGCCCGGACCGTCCACCGGGTCCGCCGCCCGCACGGCCCGGACGATCGCGCGTGTCACCATGTCCGCACCCGCCGCGAGGATCTCGTTCAGGGCGAGCGGGTTCGCGGCGTCCATCGCCCGCTCACCCGTCGCCAGGGCGAACACCGTGTCCCCGTCGTTGAGGAGATGCACCGGACGCACCGCCCGGGCGATGCCGTCGTGCGCCGTGCCGGCCAGCTTCTGCGCCTGCGCCTTGGACAGATCCGCGTCCGTGGCGACCACCGCGAGCGTCGTGTTGAGCGGCGGCGGCGTATTCCTCGCGGCCGTCTCGGCGAGGCGCCGCCGCGCCCGCGCGTGCACCTGTGCCGCCGGGTACTCCACCCGCCCCTGGAACAACTCCCCGTACAGC
>NZ_POUC01000725.1 GCF_002891435.1 Streptomyces cahuitamycinicus | reverse complement strand
GGCCGGCTCCGGAGCCTTCGCGGGGGTGGCGGTCATGTGGGGATCCGAGTCGTCGAGTCTCCGTTTCCGGTGGGCGGTCAGGAGGAGGCGAAGATCGTCTTCTTCTGGCGTTCGATCGACGAGAGGATGCTGTCGACGTTCTTCGGGTTGCGGACGAAGTTCTGCAGCGCGGGCTGCATCACCGTGGACGTGAAGTCCGGGCGGGAGTCGCGGTCCATGAACTGGGTGAGGCTCTTCGCGCCGGAGATCATCTCGAAGGACTTCTTCTGCAGCGCGGTGTAGGCGGAGGTGTCGGCCTTGGTGGAGGCGGCCACCACGCTGGAGTCGGCCTTGAGGTAGATCTCCTCGGCCTCGGGGGTACCCAGGTACTCCAGGAGCTTGGCGGCGCCGTCGCGGTTCTTCGGGGCCTTGGAGAGCATGAAGCCGTCGGTCGGCGCCTCGACGGTCTCCTGACCGAACTGCGGGTCGATCTCCGGGAAGGCGAAGAAGTCGAGGTCGTCCAGGTCGGCCTTGTCCGTGAACTGCTGACCGACGAAGGTGCCCAGGAGGTACATGCCGGCCTTCTTGGCCACCAGCGTCTGCGCCGCGTCCTGCCAGGTGCGGCCCACCGCGCCCTCCTGGTGGTAGGGCAGGATCTCCGTCCAGTGGTCGAAGACCTTGCGCACCTTGGCGTCGGTCCAGGAGGCCTTGCCCGCCATCAGCTCGACGTGGAAGTCGTAGCCGTTGGTGCGGAAGTTGATCTGGTCGAAGGTGCCCATCGCGGGCCAGGCGTCCTTGTCGCCGAAGGCGATCGGGACCAGCCCGTCCTTCTGCATCCGCTTGCACAGGGCGACGAAGTCGTCCCAGGTGGTGGGGACCTCGTAGCCGTGCTGGGCGAAGACGCTCTTGCGGTAGAACACCGCCCACGGGTACGTGTACAGCGGCACGAAGTAGTACTTGCCGTCCTCGCCCTTGCTGAGCTTGTGCATCGCCTCGGGGAAGTCGCCGCCGATCTTCTGCCACACGTCGTCGATCGGCGTGGCCAGCTTCTTCGAGGCGAAGAACTGCATGCGGTAGCCGGCGAACCAGGTGAACACGTCGTCGGGCGTGCCCTGCAGATAGGAGTTGATCTGCTCCTGGAACGTGTTGTGGTCCTTGGTGTTCACATCGACCTTGATGCCGGACTTCTTGGTGAAGGCGGCGTAGATCTCCGCGAACGCCTTCTTCGGCACGGCGTCGGATGAGTTGGAGCCGAGACCGACCGTCTTCGGGTCGGCGGACGAGCCGCTGCCGCCGCAGGCGCTCAGCAGGGGTATGCCCGCGCCGAGCAGGGCCGCACCGCCCACTCCGCGCAGCAGGGTGCGACGGCTGGGAGCGGGGAGGGAGACACCGGAGGGAGAGAGGTCGTGCATGGACGGCTCCTGAGGGCAGGGTTCGGCCACGAGGGTGTGGCGTGAAATCCAGTCGTAAACGACCAGAAATCAACTTGACCGAACACGGTGGCGCAATGACAGCCGCATGTCCGGTCATACGTCAAGAGCCGGTCCCTCCATTTGTCGAAACGTGACCGACCCGTGAAGGCTGCGTCGCTGGAGCGCTCAGTGGGACCGGGAACGGCTGTACACGGCAGCGAACCGGCCGGGGCGGCGGCGTCGCAGCTGCCGGTGCCCTCCGCTCGCGGGGGCGCGGCCGTCCAGCTGGATCCAGACGCGCACCTCCGTGCCGCCGAGCACCGAGGAGCCGATCCGTACGTCCCCGCCGGTGGACTCCGCCAGCCGGCGCACGATGTCCAGGCCGAGCCCGGTCGAGCCGTCGCTTCCGGAGCCGCGGCCCCGCGCCATCGCGGCCTCGGGGTCGGGTATGCCGGTGCCCGCGTCGGAGACGAGGACGATCACCGCGTCCTCGCCGTTGTGCACGTCGACGGCGAAGGCGGTGCCCTCCGCGGTGTGCCGGAACACGTTCCCGAGCAGCGCGTCCAGCCCGGCGGCCAGGTCGGGGCGGGCCACGGGTATGCGCACCGGCCGGTCGGCCCCGGCCACCCGCCACTTGCGGCCCTCGTCCTCGGCGAGCGCCGACCAGAACGCCATCCGCTCCCGGACCACCTCGGCCGCGTCGCACCCGGCGCCCGGACCGGCCGCGGCCGTCTGCGGCTTGGCCTCCCGGGCCGTACGGATGATGGTGTCGACCTCGCGCTCCAGCTGCTCGACCGCGGTGCGGGTCTGGTCGGCGGCCGGTCCCTCGCCGAGCGAGGCGGTGTTGAGCCGCAGCACGGTCAGGGGCGTCCGCAGCCGGTGGGACAGGTCCGCCGCCAGCTCCCGCTCGTTCGCCAGGAGCTGGACGACCTGGTCGGCCATGGAGTTGAACGCGACCGCCGCGAGCCGCAGCTCGGTCGGGCCCTCCTCGGGGACGCGGGCCCCCAGCCGGCCCTCCCCCAGGT
>NZ_POUC01000724.1 GCF_002891435.1 Streptomyces cahuitamycinicus | reverse complement strand
GTGGGTTGAGCGGGCGCTCCCGGGAACTCCACGGCGTGGGCGTCGGGTGGCGCGGGCAGATCCGGCAGACCCGCCAGGTCCGGCGAACCCGCCAGGTCCGGCAGGCCCGGCACGTTCGGCAAGTCCGCCAGGTCCGGCAGGTTCGAAAGGCCCGGATGGGCGGGTGAGGCCGATCTCTCGCTCTCGGGTCCCCCCACCTCACCGACCACCCGAACGAGCCTCTGGCCGCTGATGACTTCGCCGGCCCGGACCTCCGGCCGCACCCTCACACCGTCTGCGCCGTTCTCCGCATGGGCCTGCTCCCCCCACAGCAGTCCGATGACCAACAACCCGCCGACCAACAGCGTCACTTGGAGCGCACGCCGCCCGGCCGCTGGGCGCAGCGTGCGCAACGCGGCTTCGGGCAGGGCTGTTGACCAGCTCAAGAGAGGGAGCTTCCTCCCGTGCGACGGAAGCGGTACCGCCCGGCCGACACCCCGCACGGCCGAGCAGGCGCCGATCCTCGCACGGGAGTGCGGAGGTTGCGCAAGCCCTTGCTTACCGATGGTCCGTCATGTCCGTTTGCTGCTCCAAGTCGGACGACGACCCATCGACCCATCAGTATCCGCCCCCTCGGGCAGGGCACTCACAGCACCCGTCACGCCGCATCCGGTATCGGCAACGGCCGCTTCTCGATCGCCGCCGCCATCACCTCCGGGAACAGGTCGGGCGTGCAGGCGAACGCCGGTGCCCCCAACGCCGCGAGGGCGGCCGCGTGCTCCCGGTCGTACGCCGGTGCCCCTTCGTCCGAGAGGGCGAGCAGGGTCACGAACTGCACGCCCGACGCCTTCATCGCGGACACCCGCTTGAGCATCTCGTTGCGTATGCCGCCTTCGTAGAGGTCACTGATCAGCACGACCACCGTCTCCGCGGGGCGGGTGATCTGCGACTGGCAGTACGCGAGCGCCCGGTTGATGTCCGTGCCACCGCCGAGCTGGGTACCGAACAGCACGTCGACCGGGTCGTCCAGCTGGTCCGTGAGATCGACTACCGCCGTGTCGAAGACGACGAGTCGCGTGGAGATCGTCCGCATCGAGGCGAGCACCGCCCCGAACACCGATGCGTAAACAACCGATGCCGCCATGGATCCCGACTGGTCGATACAGAGGATGACCTCCTTCTTCGTGGACTGGGCGGCCCGCCCGAACCCGATGAGCCGCTCCGGCACGATCGTTCGGTACTCGGGCAGGTAGTGCTTGAGGTTGGCCGCGATGGTGCGGTTCCAGTCGATGTCATGGTGACGGGGCCGGTTGATCCGGGCGCTTCGGTCGAGCGCGCCGGTGAGGGTGGCCCGGGTACGGGTGGCGAGCCGCTTCTCCAGGTCCTCGACGACCTTGCGCACGACGGCCCGGGCCGTCTCCCTCGTCGTCTCCGGCATCGCCTTGTTGAGCGACAGCAGCGTGCCGACGAGGTGCACGTCGGCCTCGACCGCCTCCAGCATCTCCGGCTCCAGCAACAGCGTGGCGAGACCGAGCCGGTCGATGGCGTCGCGCTGCATGACCTGCACGACGGAGGAGGGGAAGTACGTCCGGATGTCTGCGAGCCAGCGCGCCACGGACGGAGCCGACGCCCCGAGTCCCGCGGAACGGTCCCGGCCTCCCCGTGACCTGCCGTCCTTCCTGCCGTAGAGCGCGGTGAGCGCTCCGTCCATCGCCGCGTCCCGTCCCGACAGCGCGCAGCCGGTGCCGTCCGCCGCGTCGCCCCCGAGGACGAGCCGCCAGCGCCGCAGCCGCTCCTGCGCCGGGTCCGTCGTCTCGGACGTCATGCCCGCCCTCCCTCACGAGGCCGTTCCCACAGCCGTTCCCACAGCGGGATCACCGGTACGGTCGTCGACGGCCGCCCTTCCGCCCGGAACCCGCCCGCCACGGTGGCTCCCGTTTCCGGTGCCGTCGTCCGCTCTCTCAGTGCCTCGGTCGTCATCCCGTCACCCCCGCCAGGTCGTTGTCGGTGTTCTCGTCCACTTCGTCCAGCCCGAGCAGCAGCCGCACGACCGGCAGCACCGCGTCCGCGCGCACCGTGTCGAAGTCGGCCGCGAAGCCGGGCGTTCCGGTGCCGGCGGCTGTCGCGCCGCCCCCGGTTCCCGGTCCGCGTCGGACCAGTTCGCCGAGAGTCCGGCGCACTCCGGGCTCGTACGCGGAGAACGTCCGCCGCAGCAGGGGCAGTACGTCCGTGAACGCCTCGGCCGGCACCCCGGTCAGCCACGCGTCGACCAGTCCGAGCAGCCGCTCGTCGTGCACCAGGAGCATCCCGCCCCCGGAGGTCCCCCCGACGAAGCCCTCGATCCACGCGGCCGCGTCCGCCGGCGGTGTGCCCGGTGACAGGACGAGTCCCATCAGCAGTGCCGCCTCGTCCTGAGCCAGCTCCCCGTCGTCGAGCAGCAGCCGGAC
>NZ_POUC01000723.1 GCF_002891435.1 Streptomyces cahuitamycinicus | reverse complement strand
GTCCTTGACCTGGACGTAGCCGAGGTGGGGGGAGAGCGCCGCGTAGGTCTCGGAGGGCTGTTCGCCGCCGAGCCAGGTGTGCATGACGTCCCAGAGGGCGCCGACCTGACGGTGGCCGACGAGGCCGAGGATCCGCATCGCGTCGGCGGCGGTGCGGTGCGAGTCGTGGGTTTCGAGGAGGATGCGTACGCCCAGGTCATTGGCGTGTTCGGCGGCCGTGCCCAGGCGGCGGGCGGCCGTCGCGTCGGCCTCTTCCGGGGTCTGGACGTCGAGGTCGCCGCCGGGGAAGACGCGGATGTACGGGGCGCCGAGGTCGTGGGCCAGGTCCAGGAGGGCGCGGATCTCGGCCAGGACGGGCTCGTCGTCGCCCGGCGCGGCGACCCGTGCGTAACCCGCCAGGCCGAGGAGCTCTACGCCCGCTCCCTTGAAGTCGGCCGCGACGTCCGCCCGTTCGGCGGGGCCGAGGCCGGTGTGGACCGGTTCCTCGGGGTGGGTGCGCAGCTCCACGCCGTGATAGCCGTGGGCGGCCGCGAGCCGCAGGACGTCGGGCAGGGGCAGGCCGGGGACACCGAGGGTGGAGAACGCCAGCTTCATGTGGACGGACCCTACCCGGCACCCCCGCCTGCGACTCCCCTCCGGCCCCCGGGTGTTGCGTGAAGATCCAGTCGCCAGTCCTGGCCGGTCAGGTCCCGGCCGAAGGAGCGGTGCGGTTTCTCCGCGACCAGGGCGAAACCGTTGCGCCGGTAGATACGGCGGGCCGCGGTGAGGACGTCGTTCGTCCACAGGACGACCTCGCGGTAGCCGGCCTCGCGCGCGAAGTCGACGAGCGTCCCGACCAGGCGGTCTCCGATGCCGAGGCCGCGCGCGTCCGGCTCCACGAGCAGCAGCCGCAGACGGGCGGTGCCGGGCGCGTCCCGTACGCACATCACGCACCCGACCGGCCTGCCGTCCAGGTCGGCGATCCAGGTACGCTCCCGACGCGGGTCGTGGGCGTCGGCATAGTCGGCGACGATCCTCGCGACCAGCCCCTCGTAGTCGGCGTCGAAGCCGTACTCGGCCGCGTAGAGCGCGGCGTTGCGCTGGACGATCCAGCCGAGGTCGCCGGGGGCGGGCTCGCGCAGGACGACGTCCTGTAGGAGCGGGGCACGGCCGTCGCCGAGGATCGTCCGGACGGTCCGCATGGCCTCCGCGAGCCGGGGCCGGTCCTCGGCCCGGACCGTGTCCAGCATCGCCCCGACCGACGCGCGGGCCCGTTCGTCGAGCAGCGCGGCGGCTTCCCGGCCGGGCGTGGTGAGTGTGACGCTGCGGCGGCGCGGGTCCGTCTCGGACGGGCCGCGCTCGACCAGCCCGTCCTCCTCGAACCTGTTCAGGATGCGGGTCAGGTAGCCGGCGTCCAGGTGCAGCTGGGCCCGCAGGTCGGCGGCGTCCGTACGGGGTGCGCGCGCCAGCTCGTAGAGCACGCGGGACTCGGTGAGGGTGTAGGGGGCGCAGAGCCGGCGGCCGTAGTCGAGGGCGCCGATGACGTTCGTGTAGAAGCGGTTGAAGGAGCGGATGTCCTGGACGGTCATGGCCTCGACCCCCGATGCTTGACTCAGTCAGAGATACCCGTGGTTCGAGGCTAGCGGTCCGGGGCGGCCGAGCCCAGGCACGAGGCGATCCGGACGGGCGACAGCCGATGACTTTCTCCGTGTTCCGCAGTCAGAGGAAGTGATCGTGCGTCGCAGCCGCGAGTGTCGTGGAAGCGTGCACCGACGGAAATCCGCTGAGAAGCCGGCACGAGATACCGAGGAACCAGGATGCGCACTCTGATCAGCACCGCTTTCGTCTCGCTCGACGGCGTCGTGGAGGCCCCGGGCGGCGAGCCCGGCTACCGGAACTCCGGGTGGACCTTCAAGGACGTCGAGTTCCTTCCCGAGGCGTTCGAGATCAAGGGCCGGGAGCAGCAGGAGGCCACGGCGATGATGCTGGGCCGCACCAGCTATGAGGCGTTCAGCCCGGTGTGGCCCGACATGGAGGACTTCGCCGACTACAAGGTGATGCCGAAGTACGTCGTCTCCACCACCCTCACCGAGGACGACCTGGTGTCGAACTGGGGCGAGACCACGATCCTGCGCTCACTGGACGACGTCGCCGCTCTGAAGGAGACCGAGGGCGGCCCGATCATCGTCCACGGCAGCGCCTCCCTGAACCAGTCGCTCTCGGACGCCGGCCTGATCGACCGTTACCACCTGCTCGTCTTTCCGCTCCTGCTGGGGGCGGGCAAGCGGCTCTTCAGCGCCACGGACAAGGACACCCAGAAGCTGCGGCTCGTCGAGCACGAGGCCTACGCCAACGGTCTGCAGAAGAACGTCTTCGACGTCGTCCGCTGACGAGGCCCGGCGGGTCCGTTCAGGCCGAAGCAGGGGCGTGGGGCCGGCAGCGGTCCCCACC
>NZ_POUC01000722.1 GCF_002891435.1 Streptomyces cahuitamycinicus | reverse complement strand
AGGTACGACGCCGGCAGCCCCCGCCGCTTGGTGTAGTGGTTGGCGATCATCGCCCAGATGGGCCGGGTCATCGACGGATCCGCGCCCGCGACACCGGACGCGGTCTCGCTCCCCGACCACCCTCCGATCGCCCCCTTCTTCCGCGTGTTGGCCGTGTACGGCACATCCCCGCCCAGGCTCCACTTGGCCACGTACTGCGCGCCCTTGAGGAACCGGCTGTCGTCGTACCCGTACAGATCGATCCCCTGGTTCCACGCCATCTCGCACACCGTGCCCATCAGCCCGACCCCGAGCAGCGCATGCCCCTGATCGCGCCCGGCCTCGACCCACTCGCCGAGCCCGTCCTCGTGGACGACGGGTATGGCGTGCTTCACCGACCCCATGCCGTCCCCGTGCTTGAAGTACTCCACGGCCCGCTCGACCACGGCCCGTTCGTCGCAGAAGATCCCGGTGGCGAGCACACACGCGATGGCCGTCAGGTCCCAGTTGGGCCAGTAGTTCGTGACGACGGCGCCGTTGTGCCTGGTCAGGAAGTCGTCGCTCAGTGGATGGAAGACGGTGCGCATCAGCTCCTGCGCCCGCCCCAGGTCGAAGTCCCCGTGTTCCCGCACCAGTTCGGCGGCGTTCGCGAACTGGTAGCCGTACAACCCCGCCGCCAGGAACCGGTCGACACTGCCCTCCAGTGCGGTCAGCTTCCCCGACCAGGCGTTGAGGATCGCCACGGCGGTGTCGGCGTGCGCCTCCTGGCCGGTGACGTGATACCGCAGGGCGTTCTGGTATGCGGCGTGGATGTCGTTGTAGAGGACCCGGTAGTTCTCGGGCGTACCCGACCCCCGGTACACGACGGCCTGCGGATTCGGCCGCCACCCGCTCTGCGCATGCCGGTTGGCGGTGAGCTTGGCGAACCCGGCGGCGTACGGTCTGGCGTCCGCCTTCACCTTGGCCGCCATACGGTCCAGGTCGGCGCCGTTGTGCAGCAGCCCGGGGTGAACGAGAGGGGCGCCGGCGGCACCTGCCGACGGGGCGAACGCAGTCGCAGTCGCACCGATGCCGATACCGATGCCCGCTGCCTGCAACATGCTCCGGCGGCTGATCTGTCGTGTCATGTCGTCGTACCTCGGCGTCATAAGTCGCTTACCTGCGGGGGACGGTGAGGAGACGGCCCGGCGGTGCGGGCGATAACGGAAACTGCGTTATAGTTGATCTGCGTCCAGTCGCCGGAACTCCGGTGGGCGGACAGTGCGTTGGTGGTCCAAGGAAAGACGCCCCACTTCCTGTGGGGAAATGCAGGTGCAAGGCCTGCCCGGCGCTCCGACAAGAACCCGGCCCTGGGATTCAGGGCCGGGTTCTTTGCTGTCGCCCCTATGGGGCGCTGTCGCCTACGCGCCGCTGGCGGTGACGCACCGCTGGCGGCGACGCGCCGCTGTCGCTACGCGCTGCGGCTCCGCCGGTCCGCGACCGCCCACGACGCCAGCCCCACGGCTCCCGCCACCCCGAACACGGCAGGCCAGGCACCCACCTTCTTCGCCAGCGGATGAGACCCGGCGAAGGCGGCGACATACGCGGCCGACAACGCCCCCGCGGCCACCCCACCGGCCTGCTGTCGCCACTGCCGCGCGGCCACCGCCCCGGCCGCGGCCAGTACGACCCCGCCGAGCGGCCGCTGCCGGGTCCAGCGGGCCACGCCGTACCCGCCCACGAGCCCGCTCGCGGCGACCACCGCACTCGGAACCTTCGCCATACCTGCCTCCCGCGTCCTGCATCCTGCTCGTGATCTTGAGGCTAGCCCGCAGACTCCGGAAACCCGAACCTGAGCGCAGGCTTGTCAAGTTTCCTCCTCCGAGTTATATAAGAAGACGCAGACCGTAAGGGCATCGCACCCACTGCACCTGAAGAGAGGAGTGACCAGTGATGCTCATGCGCACGGACCCCTTCCGTGAACTCGACCGACTCACCCAGCAGGTCTTCGGCAACGCCACCGCCCGCCCGTCGGCGATGGCGATGGACGCCTACCGCTCCGGGGACGACTTCTTCGTCCACTTCGACCTCCCCGGCATCGACCCCGAGACGATCGAACTGGACGTCGAGCGCAACGTCCTCAACGTGCGAGCCGAGCGTAGGTCCCCCGCCCCCGAGGGCGCGGAACCGCTCGTCGCCGAGCGCCCCACCGGCACCTTCACGCGCCAGCTGTTCCTCGGCGACACCCTCGACACGGAGCGCATCGACGCCTCCTACGAGGCCGGCGTCCTGACCCTGCGCATCCCGGTGGCCGAGCAGGCCAAGCCGCGCCGTATCGCGATCTCGGGCGGCGACGCGCGCAAGCAGCTCAGCGGCTGACCGCACCGCACCGCCCACCGGCTGGCTCTTATACACATCT
>NZ_POUC01000721.1 GCF_002891435.1 Streptomyces cahuitamycinicus | reverse complement strand
CAGCACCACCCCGCACGGGCACCCCACCTCCGGGCGCGGCCACTCGCCACGCCGTCCGCAGGAGCCGCACCGCACCGTCACCCAGTCGTCCTGCCAGACCCGGTGCGTGACGGGCGTAGGCGAGCCGTCGCGGTCCAGTCGCGGGGCCACCGGCGCGCCGCAGGCGCAGGGGTACCTGGGAGCCGTGTAGTGGTGCTCGCGGCGGCAGGCCGGGCAGCGCACCGCAACCGTCTCGGGCATGGCCACTCCAGAACCGTGTCGCGTCGGGACAGCGTGCCCATCGTGCTCCCTCGGGCCCTGCCCTGTCCGGCGCTTGGCGTCTCTTGACGCGCTTCACCCACCCCGCCTACATTCATTCCAGATAGCAGAAAACAAATTCCACAATACGGAAGAGCTCACCGCGGGGCGCGACGGGAGTGCGAATCCGACAGCCGAAGCAGGAGTACTCGATGGCTCGAATGACCGCTGCCCGCGCGGCAGTTGAGATCCTCAAGCGGGAGGGCGTCGCCGACGCGTTCGGTGTCCCCGGTGCGGCGATCAACCCCTTCTACGCGGCGCTCAAAGCCTCCGGCGGCATCACCCACACCCTCGCCCGGCACGTCGAGGGCGCCTCGCACATGGCCGAGGGCTACACCCGCGCCCACCCGGGCAACATCGGCGTCTGCATCGGCACCTCGGGTCCGGCCGGCACCGACATGATCACGGGCCTGTACTCCGCGACCGGCGACTCCATCCCGATCCTGTGCATCACGGGCCAGGCCCCGACCGCCGTGATCCACAAGGAGGACTTCCAGGCCGTCGACATCGCCTCCATCGCCAAGCCGGTCACGAAGATGGCCGTCACGGTGCTGGAGGCCGCGCAGGTCCCGGGCGTCTTCCAGCAGGCCTTCCACCTGATGCGCTCCGGCCGCCCGGGCCCGGTCCTCATCGACCTGCCGATCGACGTGCAGCTGACGGAGATCGAGTTCGACCCGGAGACCTACGAGCCGCTTCCCGTCTACAAGCCCGCCGCGACCCGCGCCCAGATCGAGAAGGCGATTCGGATGCTCAACGCGTCCGAGCGGCCCCTGATCGTCGCGGGCGGCGGCATCATCAACGCCGACGCCGCCGGACTCCTCGTCGAGTTCGCCGAGCTGACCGGCACCCCGGTCGTCCCGACCCTGATGGGCTGGGGCCTGCTGCCCGACGATCACGAGCTGAACGCCGGCATGGTGGGCCTTCAGACGTCGCACCGCTACGGCAACGCGACGTTCCTGGAGTCCGACTTCGTCCTCGGCATCGGCAACCGCTGGGCCAACCGCCACACCGGCAAGCTCGACGTCTACACGGCCGGGCGGACGTTCGTCCACGTCGACATCGAGCCCACCCAGATCGGCAGGATCTTCGCCCCCGACTACGGCATCGCCTCCGACGCCCGCGCCGCCCTGGAACTGTTCGTCGAGGTCGCCCGCGAGCTGAAGGCCGCCGGCGCGCTGCCCGACCGATCCGCATGGGCCGGGGCCGCGCAGGAGCGCAAGGCGACCCTCCAGCGGCGAACGCACTTCGACGACATCCCGATCAAGCCGCAGCGCGTCTACGAGGAGATGAACAAGGCCTTCGGCCCGGAGACCCGGTACGTCTCCACGATCGGCCTTTCGCAGATCGCCGGCGCGCAGATGCTGCACGTCTACCGGCCCCGCCACTGGATCAACTGCGGCCAGGCCGGCCCGCTCGGCTGGACCGTCCCGGCCGCGCTCGGCGTCGCCAAGGCCGACCCGGAGGCGTCCGTCGTCGCGCTCTCCGGCGACTACGACTTCCAGTTCATGCTGGAGGAACTCGCCGTGGGCGCGCAGCACCGGATCCCGTACGTGCACGTCCTGGTGAACAACTCCTACCTGGGGCTGATCCGGCAGGCGCAGCGGGCGTTCGAGATCGACTTCCAGGTCAACCTGGAGTTCGAGAACCTCAACTCGCCCGAGCTCGGCGTCTACGGCGTCGACCACGTCAAGGTCGCCGAGGGCCTCGGCTGCAAAGCCATCCGCGTCACCGACCCGGCGGAGCTGGCTGACGCCTTCGAGCAGGCCAAGAAGCTGGCCGCGGAGCACCGGGTCCCGGTCGTCGTCGAGGCGATCCTGGAGCGCGTCACCAACATCTCCATGTCGACGACCAACGACATCGGCAACGTCGTGGAGTTCGAGGAGATCGCCACCGAGCCCGGTCACGCGCCGACTTCGATCAGGACACTGAAGGTCTGACGCGCAGGGGAGCAGAGGGGCGGTCCGTCCGTGGGGACGGGCCGCCCCTCTGGCAGCAGGTCCGCCTCCACCAGGCCACGCACATGCAGGTCCACCACGGCGACGGTGACGGCGGCCCGCGGGCCTTCCCACAGCAGTGCGATCTCGTGCGGCTCCAGCCGGACCGCCGTGCCGTCGCTCATGGCCTCACCCCCGTACCG
>NZ_POUC01000720.1 GCF_002891435.1 Streptomyces cahuitamycinicus | reverse complement strand
CCGCAGCCCCCGCCCGTCCGGCGGCGGCACCCCCGTCCGCCGCTCCGTCCTCGGCGCGCTCGCCGGCATCGCCGCGCTCCTGGCGACCGGCGTCACCGCCGCACCGGCGAGCGCCGCACCGGACCCCGGCGTGACGACCGCCTCGGCGCAGGAACGCGCCCTGGCCTTCTGGACCCCGCAGCGCATGCGCGAGGCCACCCCGCTCGACCTCCTCTCCGTCGACCGCTCCGACGTACGGGCACCGGCACCGCGCACGGGCAAGGCGACCGTCGTGGCCCCCAGCGCGCCCGCCTCCGCCACGGGCCCCCTGGCCTTCCCGCACAGGGGCGGCCCCTGGTCCGGCGGGGGAGCGGTGACCAAGACCGCGGGACGGGTGTTCTTCAGCTACCAGGGCCGCACCGCGTCCTGCTCCGGCAACGCCGTCACCAGCGCCAACAAGAGCACCGTGATCACCGCGGGTCACTGCGTGAAGATGGAGGGCGCCTGGCACACCAACTGGGTCTTCGTACCCGGCTACCACGACGGGCAGCGCCCGTACGGCACCTGGGCCGCGTCCAAGACCCTGTCCACGCCGCAGTGGACGGCCAGTGAGGACATCAACTACGACATCGGCGCGGCCGTGGTCGCCCCGCTGGACGGCAAGAAGCTGACCGACGTCGTCGGCGGGCAGGGCCTGGCCTTCAACACCGGCTACAACAAGGCCATGTACTCCTTCGGCTTCCCGGCCGCGGCGCCCTACGACGGCGAGAAGTTCATCTACTGCAGCGGCACCACGACCCGCGACTTCCTGCTGTCCAATGACCATGGTCTGAGCTGCAACATGACCGGCGGCTCCAGCGGAGGCCCCTGGTTCACCCAGTTCAGCGAGGCCAACGGCACCGGCCTTCAGTCCTCGGTGAACAGCTTCAAGTACAACTTCCTCCCGAACGCCATGTACGGCCCCTACTTCGGCACGGACGCCCAGAACCTGTACCAGAGCGCCCAGTCGTCCTGATCCACCGCCCCACCGGGAGCCGGGTGCTCCGCCCCACCGCGGCGGAGCACCCGGCTCCGGGGCCGTTGACCGGCTGTCGGAGCCTCGGACGGGGCGTCGGCGCCGGCTCGGGCGCCCGCTCGGGCGTCGGCGAGGGTAGCCGGGACAGCGAGACGGCCCGCGGCCGGCCGGCGGCCCTGACCGAGGACCCCTTCCCACTTCTGCGCCAGGCCGCCACCCGCCTCCTCGGCATACCGGACTCCGGCCCGCCATGAGCGGAACCGGCCGCGAAGCACCCGCACCGGCGATTTTCGTCCACGTGCGGTCAGGTACCACGTGCCGCCCGCCCGACCGGTCCACACTGGACCCATGCGCGTGGTGATCATGACGGCTGGATCGCGCGGCGACGTCGCGCCGTACACCGGGCTGGGCGCGGGGCTGGCGCGGAGCGGGCACGAGGTCACGCTGGCCACCCACGGCCTGTTCGAACCCCTGGCCGCCGGAACGGGAATGCGCTTCCATCCGACCCCGGTCGACCCGCACGCCGTGTCCCACTCCGACCGCGGCCGCGGCCTGCACGCCAGCACCACGGGCCTCGGCAAGCTGCTGCGTGTGGCGTCGATGGCCCGGTCCGCGGCCGAGGAGATGACCGACTCCCTGGTCCAGGCGGCCCGCGGCGCGGACATCGTCCTGGCCGCCGGAGCCGTCGCGCCGCTGGGCCGCGCCATCGCCGAGGGACTGGACCTGCCCAGCCTGGGCCTGTTCCTCCAACCCCAGCATCCGACACGCGAGTTCGGCGCGCCCATGCTCGGCGGACGCTCACTCGGCACGGTGGGCAACCACCTGGGCGGACGGGCCGTCCTCTCCGCCGTCGACCGGGTCTTCACCCAGGCCGTGCACCGGCTGCGCACCCGGCACGGCATGGCGCCGCGCAGCCCCTCCGCGAGCCGCCGGGCCCACGAGCGGGCGCACTGGCCCGTGCTGCACGGATTCAGCGAACGGGTGGTGCCCCGCCCCGGGGACTGGCGCCCCGGGCTGGACATCGCCGGGTACTGGTGGCCCCACGACACCCGCACCCTGCCCGGCGAACTGGAGGAGTTCCTGGCCGCCGGGCCTCCACCGGTGTTCGTCGGACTGGGCAGCGCCACGGTGCCGGACCCCGGGCACCTCAGCGCGGAGATCGTGCGTGCTCTGCGGACGGCGGGACTGCGCGGCATCATCCAGCAGGGCTGGTCGGGTCTCGCCACCCACAGCGACGACGATGACGTGATCACGGTGGGCGACGTGCCGCACGCCCTGCTGTTCCCCCGCACGACCGCCGTCGTCCACCATGCCGGAGCCGGCACCACCGCCGCCGTCCTGCGCGCGGGCGTCCCCACGATCCCGGTGCCGGTGCAGTTCGACGGCGGCTTCTGGGCGGCGCGCCTGGTCACCCTGGGGGCGGCCCCGTGTGCCGTCCCCCTGCGG